>JAIRPX010000018.1 GCA_031256775.1 Dysgonamonadaceae bacterium | reverse complement strand
GCTAAACGAGTGTTCGATAATTTTCATCGAAACTGCAAGCATCAATGAATTTGGAAAATTATTAATATCCATAATCTTTATTTCTTTTGCGCTGCAAAGTTACAGGAAATAATTGATATATGCAACTATTTTTTTAGGGATATTTACGTGCAGTCAAACAAACAGGGCAGCTAATTGCCCCAACGCTCGGCGCAGCGTCCTACTACGTTTGGTTAAAAGCAAACGTCCACGTTTGTAACAAAACGCAGTTTTGTACGTTAATTGATGGTAATGAAAAAGATATTAAGATATGTAATATTATTGGATAGACAAAGCCGGAGCTTTGGTTTTATTAAGGACGACGGACGCAGAGCTTTCGCCGAGCGCATTCGATTGGTTTTCGGCAGGCTACGGACAGGGCGGAACCGGAAGCCGTGCATGGCAAATATATTCCATGCGATATTTGCGTTCCTGCTAATGTCCGGTTTTCCCTTGACGCTCTTGGCGCAAGACACAATAAATGCAGGGGAAAAAGACAGTTATTGGCGACGTTTATTCAACGGTCATATTGACCGAACGTTTGAAAAGAAATTAGATGTTAGTTTTATTGCGGCGCCGTCATATACCCGCGAAGCGAGTTTTGGATTGGGAGGCGCCGCAACCGGATTATATCGCACAGACCGTACCAATTTGCTAATGCCGCCGTCGGATATAACCATAACCGCCAACGTGTCCGTAAACGGTTTCTTTTCATTATCAGCCACAGGAAACAACAATTTCAAAGGAAACCGTTCGAGTTTGGCTTACCAAATATCATTTTTCAACAAAAACGCTGATTTCTGGGGTATTAATTTTGATGATTGCGAAATTAATCCCAAAATAGGTTATCGCCGTCAAACCGTTAAAATATATGCCGATTATCGCTACGAATTGTATAAGTATTTCTACGTCGGTGGAACGCTTGACTACCTCTACACCAACGCTGCAAAAATAGATGATGAAACCTATCTGCTTGGACAACTCAGGACATATACGACTACCGGTTTTGGATTGACTCTTCAACACGACACGCGCGATTTTATTCCCAATCCTCAAAAAGGAATGTATTTTTTATTGCGCCAAACGGTTTATCCGGGAAATTACGGCAACACAAACCGGACGCTTTTGCGCACTACTTTTATCGCCAATTTTTATCCTCGCTTGTGGAAAAGCGCTATTTTAGCTTTCGATATATACGGGCAAATTAGCAGCAATAATTTGCCATGGACGCTTATGGAAGAATTGGGCGGAAATATTCGTATGCGAGGGTATTATCGCGGGCGCTATGTGGATAACAATATTGCGACAGTACAGGCGGAATTGCGACAGCATATCTACAAAAGACTTGGTTTTGCAGGCTGGATAGGATGCGGAACGGTATTTCCTTCCATTAAACAGTTTGATGTAAATGAACTCTTGCCAAACTATGGTTTAGGCTTGCGAATTGAAATAAAACACAACGTAAATGCACGCATTGATTTTGGAATGGGAAAACAGACGAGAGGGTTTGTGTTCGGAATTAATGAGGCGTTTTAATTAAAGGTGATTTTAATAAATTAATAATTTTGAAAAGTATGAAAATGCTGTTCAAAACGATGTTGATAAAAAAGGAAAAGTTATTTGTATAAAACAAGAGATATGGAATATAAAACAGAAGTACAACAGCCTGATTTGCTGCCGGAACCGTCGGTTGCGTACATTGCTGCAAACGAAATGCAACGCAGTATAGAACCCGTTTATAAAACGAGCGATACGGCTTTGTATAACAATGATTGTTTGGATATTATGAATCTTTTACCCGACAATTATATAGATATGATTTTTGCCGATCCGCCTTATAATTTGTCGAATGACGGAATTACTTGCCATGCCGGAAAAATGGTCAGCGTGAATAAAGGTAAATGGGATAAAAGCAATGGATTTGAGAATGACGTCGAATTTCACGAAAAATGGATTTCAGAATGTCGCAGAATTTTAAAACCGGAAGGAACTATTTGGATAAGTGGAACAAATCACAGTATTTATCAGTGCGGTTTTTTATTACAGAAATTAAAATTTCATATACTAAACGATATTTCGTGGTTTAAACCGAATGCCGCGCCAAATCTTGCCTGCACAACATTTGCACACAGTCACGAAACGCTTCTTTGGGCAAAAAAAGACAAAAAGGCAAAACACATTTTCAATTACGAAAAAATGAAAAACGGTATTTTCAACGAAGATAAAATGAAAGTTCCGGACAAGCAAATGCGTAGCGTATGGAGCATACCCACGCCATCGCCCGACGAAAAAATATTCGGCAAACACCCGACACAAAAACCGTTGGCGCTTCTGAAACGGATTGTTGTTGCTTCTACAAATGAAGGCTGTTTGATAGTCGACCCTTTTAATGGCGGCGGTACGACGGGAGTTGCGGCAAAAATCGTCGGCAATAGAGAATACATCGGAATCGATATAGAAAAAGAATATATTGATTTGACAATAAACAGATTAAATCAAATAAACACACAAAACACACTTTTTAGTAATGAACAGTAATTCTTGGAAAGCTATTTTTGATAAATATCAAATTTATAATCATAATTTTGATAATGAGCCATTTATTATTTCTGCCGAAATGATAAAACAGGCGACTAAACATTTTACGAAAACAAACGAGCGTGAAGTTCGTATTCTTTGCAAACAGGACAGTCGCGAAGATCGCCCCAACGTATTTGCCGAAAACAACTTATTTATGCTGCCTACCCGGAATGGCGAATATGCCATAGTAAAAGGCGAAGGCTATATTGATATTCCTGAAATTCAATCGTCAATAAAAATATACAATTCAAAGCTGGATTTTAAATTAGATACTTCATTGATAGGAAATTCCGAAATGCAACATTTGGATTTTGCATACGCCTCAAGTCTAATTCGTACTTTTATGGAAGACGACAGTCTGGTTTTGACTATCAGAGGACGAAAATACACTCCCAAATTCACATTCAATGTTGACAAACAGACAATTACCGCAGAAAGCGTTCAAACGGAAGTCGATGCCGGTTACGAAGGAAGGAATCAGGTTGTTTTGATTGAGGCAAAAAACAGTTCAACAACAAATACTATTATCAGACAACTGTTTTATCCATTTCGTCAATGGCAGCAATACACTGAAAAACAGGTAAAAACCCTGTTTTTTGAAAAACGCGGTAATTATTATTCGTTTTGGCAGTTTGAATTTCAAAATCAAAACGATTATAACAGTATAATTCTTTCAAAATCACAACGATATGAAATTATATCGAAATAGAAAGAGTCGACGTTGCATAATAAATATTACATGAAAATACAACTGCAAAAATACAATCATCCGATACTGTTTTACAGCGCCGCCGTTTTTATTCCCTGGTTATGCTGGTTTATTTGGGCATGGTTAAGCCACAGTACATGGCAAGGAAATCTGGCAGTAATTTTTTTGGGGAGCGTTCTCGGATTAACAGGTTTGTGCGCTCCTTTCGTTATTGCCATGATATTAATATTGCCGGACAGGGAAATGAGACGGGAACTGTCTTTCGCAACTTTCAATCTGAGAGGTA
>JAIRPX010000263.1 GCA_031256775.1 Dysgonamonadaceae bacterium | reverse complement strand
CAAATCGTGAAGGTTGAAAGCGAAACCGTAACGGTAACGCTGGAAAATGTACCTTCGGGCGAATACGCCGTGTCGCTGTTTCACGACGAGAACGGCAACAAAAAGTTGGACAAGGGTTTATTTGGCATTCCGACCGAGAAATACGGCGTCAGCAATAATGCCAAAGGCAAATACGGTCCGCCTTCGTATGACGACTGCAAGTTCGTGATTAAGGAGGATATGGAAATCAAGATAACCTTGTAGGACAAGCGAATGGTTTCTATTTTTACCGTTAAAAACCTGTTAAGTTTTAAATACTTAACAGGTTTTATTTTAAATGATTATTCATCTTTTCGGTTTGCATTTCTGTAGTGCAGCGGAGTTGTGTTATACCTTTTGAAAAATTCATTATGAAAATACGATTTATTGGAAATACCCATTTTAAGAAGAATTTCCTTAACCGACAAATCCGTTGCAACAAGCAGCTTTGCGGCATACGAAAACCTGTAATCCTTAATGAACTGGTTGGGCGTGACGTTCAATATTCTTCTGAATTGCCGCCAGAGGTTTCTTGCCGACATTTTCAGCCTGGCGCCTATAAATTCGGGACCTAAATCCGGATTAGACAGGTTGTCGTTTATGATTTTAATCACGGAACTTATAAATTCCCTGTCTTCCTGATGCACCAGTTTGCCGTATGTATATTCAAATACGCTCTCCGCCGAACTGTAATAATTCCTGATGTCTTTCTTGTTGACAACAAAGCGATGAACAATTGAAAGCAGTTCCTGTGAAGAAAAAGGTTTGTTAATATATGCGTCCGCTCCTGCTTCGTATCCTTTAACATGTTCTTTTTCATCTACTTTTGCAGACAGGACAATTATAGGCAGATGCCTGTTGAATTTATTGTTCCTTATCATATTAATAAAAGACAAACCGTCAATATCTGGCATCATAATGTCTGTTATGATTAGCGACGGAGTTATATTTTTTAGAATTCTGAGCGCATCTTTTACGCTAAAGGCTTTCAACACTGCATAATAGGGAGATAAAATATCAGCAACGATTTCGACGATTTCCCTGTTGTCGTCAACGACCAGGACATGAATTGTGGAATTATTATCGGCTTGAGTTACAGTTTTATGATCTGTTTCGTCATTATTTTCAGTTTTTATTTCCTGATTTTGCAGTTTTTCTTCATTTTCAGTTTCCGGTATTTCCGTTTCTATGAGGTTAGGCAAAACCACTGTAAACTGTGCATATTCATTTGGTACGCTCTCAACGCTTATTTCTCCCTGCAACAGTTTAACCATGCTATGGCAAATGAACAGTCCCAGTCCGTTGCGTGCTGTCATCTGGTTATTTGCATTCACATCTGTATTTTCCAGGATGCTGTATCTGTTAAAAATTATTTTGATTTTATCCTGTTCTATTCCTTTTCCTGTATTAAATACAACAATCCTGAGCGATTTGTTTTCTACGGAAATATTTATTTTAACAGTTCCACCTACCGGAGTATATTTAAAAGCATTGGATGCAAGATTGAAAACTATTTTTTTAAAACATGCCTTGTCGGTATCCCAAAACAGGTTATCGGGTATGGACGTTATCAGGTTGATACTGTTCTGTTGAACCGCATCGGAAAAAGAAGCCAGCAGGTTGTTCATCAGGGCAGTTATGGAAATATTTTTCAATGTGCAGGGTTTTATCTCGGATTCTTCTATTTTTCTGTAATCCAGTATTTCCTTTATCAGTTCATTTAGGTTCAGCGCATTGTTCTGCAAAATACCGACATATTTTTTCATACGGGCATTACCGCTGTAATCTTCTTCTTTTTTTATCTGTTCCAGCGACACGTTAATCAAAGTCAGCGGCGTATAGAGTTCGTGTGTGATATTTGTAAAAAACTTCAGCTTGGATTCGTAAAGTTTTTCTTTCTGTTCTTCCATGATTTTTTTTGCAATTGTATTTTGCTTTTGACGAAATTTTCTACGAATATAATAAATAAGACTCAGGATGAGCAAAATCATCAAAAAAACATAAGTGATGCAGGCAGGAGTTGACAAATAACGCGGATGCAGGATTACAATAGGCAGGGAATAAATCCTGTCGTCGTTTTGCGTTACGTCGTTTTTATATTTTACTTTCAAGACATAATCGCCTGGAGGCAGGTTTGTGAAATTTATCTTATTGTCCTTTTGCAACGAAATCCAGTGAGTATTATAGTTTTCCAGGATATAGGAATAATCGTAATTATCGCCGTTGATATAATCAAGCACGGCAAAAGATATTTGAAAAGTATTTTTCCGTGCCGGAAGTTTCAATTTTTTCGTATTGTTTTTATTATATTCATATAATGTTTTACATTCTCCAAAACAAACCAAGTCTGTAAATAAAAGGTTGGGAACATACTCGCTAATTTCCCTGTCGTTTTTTGGTTCAATCCAGGTTAATCCGTTCACGCCTCCAAAAAACAGGCGGTCGGTGATGGGGCAACGCCAATATGCGTCGTCGGAATATTCAACAACTCCTATTTGCGACGATTTAACATTAAAGAAAGAAGCGTTCATGGGATTGTATTTAACTAATCCCTTGTTTGTACTCAGCCAGATAATTCCCGAATTATCTTCCAGTATCCCGTGAATCATGTCATTAATAATACCGTCTTTCCTGTTGAACTGTCTTATTTCATCTTCTTTTCCGTCGGTCATTTTAATTTCCGTCAGTCCGGAACTTGCGCCAAGATAATACATACCAGTATTTTCACTTATATGCAAGGCTATAATATCTCCAATGGCTCTGTTTTCCGCCTTTGAAATGGATATAAAGCGGTAATTTCCATTATAAACATTCAATTTTACAGCCCCGTAACCGCTGCGGCTGCCGATTGTGACGACAGAATCGCCGTCGAAAATCATGGAATAATATTCATCCATAATATCGTTGCCGTCTTTGCGGAAAACATGGCTTTTTTTACTCTTGATTCTGTATGGCTTTCTGCTTTTATCAATGACCACTTCATACAGTCCGCTGGAAGATACATACAAAATAGAATCGTTTATTTCGCAAAGAGTGTGGACATTAGTCAATCGCCTGCCTGTAGTCTCCGGATCTTCAACCTTATGAATTTTTTTATCCCTGTAGGAATAGCAGGATATGTTTCCATCCGTCCCAATCCAAAGGTCGTCTTTATTGTATTTACTTCTAAAAAAGCAATATACAGGATTTTCGGGTAATCCTTCATCGGTGATAAAATGCTGCACATAATCCGACGGTATCCTGGCATTGCTGAACTTTTCGTAGTCTTTAATCCGTATAATGCCGTTGCCTTTCGTTCCTATCCAGAGCGTATTTTCTTCGTCGGTATAAAATCCACGTACAGGTTTTCTTGCCGTAAACGGTAGATTTTCAAGTAGTATGTTGCCGAATTTGTCTTTTTCGCTATAATACATTCCAACACCTGTTCCATCTGTTCCAACCCACATGGCGTCCTGATACCTGTCGCGCAGCAGGCAAAAAACGCCAATCGTCATATTGATAAATTCAGGTTCATTATGACTGGATACGTCAATTTTCATCAATCCGCTGTGCATGAAGGCAATGTAGATTTTATTATGGAAAAAGCTAATGTTGGAAATGATGCCGTATTTTGAGATTATTCCCGCAATGTTACGCAATATTATTTTTTGTTGTGTGGTAGCGTCATAAAAAAACATGTTCATATCCTCGTCGATAAAATAGATCAAATCCCTTTCATAAAAGACCTGGTTTATTGTCCTGTTGTGGAAATTTATTTCCTTAGACGAAATGGAATGTACGTTTTTCCCGTTTATAACCTTTGTTTCCAGAGAGATATATTGCAGGAAGCCATTCTTTTTAACAAGGCATAAATGTCCGTTCCTGTCAAAAAAGAAAGAACGGATATCGGCAATATGATTTCCCGCAAACGGTATTTCTTCAAAAGATTTTTTATGGACGTCATAAAAAGATATGTAGCTGTCTCTGTGGATTAACCACGTATTTCCCGCCTTGTCGGAAACGATAAATGCCGTCCTTTTATATTCGGGATAAGATTCTACGACAATCCGTTCTTTCAGGGAAAACCTGTTCAGACCCAGCTGAGTGGAAATCCAGAGGAAGTAATCGCCCGAAGAAGAAATATTGTGGATTGTATTGCCTGATAATGAATTAGGATTATCCGATTCGAATCGAAATGTGGCAACATCTTTCCCGTTATACAGGTTAAGACCGTCGTATGTGCCAAACCACATAAAGCCATAAAAATCCTGGTGCATACAAAGGATTGCCCTGTTTGAAAGTTGATTATTCAGGTTTTCAATATTGACAAAAGAAAATGAGGCAAATAAGTTTTGCCAGATAAAAATGTTGATAAACAGACAAATAAACCGTATTTTCATAACCTTGACGATTACCGCAACTTTTATAATTAATTCAAGATGTCAAAGTTTTCTGTATAAATTAAACGGTCATTTAAAATCTCTTCTTTTTCTAAATAAGTAAAATCAGATAAAAATTTCATCAACAATCTCTAAAATAAAGATTTACACATTGTAAGTCTTTATTTTTTTTTGTTTTAAAACTGTCTATAAAAAACCACCGTTTTTATTATACAAAATAAAATGAAGACATATTTGACACAAAGATAGCGCATTTTCACAAAATAAACAAAGCCCCCCACCCTATTTTGTTATTAAATATTGTTTGACAGATTAGTATTATTGTCGTTATTATCCATTCATATTTTAAATCCAAAAGATAATTTTGCTATATGCCAAATAAACTATAAATAAAATAGATAAAATATAGAAAACATATCCGATTATTTTTAAACAAACACTTATGACATGATTTTTTTTATCTATTTCAATTATAATTTTAATAAGTAACAATACAGAAGCAAAAACTATTGTTACCAATGAACTAATTAAACACCAACCTCTTGCAGCATCATCGTGAATACCACCACCGGTTAATCTAAAAATAATATCATCCATGAGTACTAAAAACATTATTAATGGTATAAACGCTAAATTTGACACTTTAAGCGCTTTCCAAAACAAAGTTATTAAGCACGCAAATACAATATATGTAAACAGAATATGGATTACAGGGAAAAAATGCCCAATGATTTCCCAAACGAATAAAAGCATTATTCCAATACAAACAATAATTATCTTATTTTTGTACCCAATATGTTTTTTTATCAGAGAATTATCTAATTTCTTCAACGTCATATTTATAATGTCGGTTTTCCCGTCCCTGTCGAAAAAAACGTAGTGGAAGACAAGTTTCTGGCGAAACATGTCAATAAATTCAAGGTTTTCCACTATCCACAAAACAATTCGGGAAGCGGAAATTATACTTGTTTTAATTTACCCTACACGGTACACAGAGCTGTCCTGCGCATCATAATCTTTTGCATTTTATTGCAAACCAAAGCCTTGCTTTCTGCCAGACATGCCCAAATACAATGCGTGGCAAATGAGAAGTGGAGAAAATGAAAAACAGAATCCTTAAACAGGATTTTGTTCATTTTTCAGTATATTTTCACAGGATTCTCCCCTGTGTGCAGATGAATTTGTCATTAAAATTCACTTGCTGAAACTCCTGCAAATGTATAATATATTTATGACAAACAACAAATCTTTCTACAAAAAAAATGATTCGTAGAGATTTTTGAAAACGGGATGATTTAAGCAGGTTTAATGGCTGAACAACGTCATTGTGAAGGCGAAGCCTGAAGCAATCTATTAAAAAACTAAAAGATAAAAACTGAAAACTAATTTCTTCGCTAACGCTTGCAATGACGACGCAAAAAAAATTTTGTAGCCGTGTAGCGTCCCAAAATTGAGGGCTAACTACTATTTTTTAAAATAACGCACTCATTTAATTAAATATTTTATCAAACATTGCTCTATTAAAAAAATATTTACTATCTTTGCATCTGACTTTATGAAGTCATTTAATATTTTGTATAAAATAAAAGTACGTCTTTATTATTTTATTAGACAACTTCAAATAAAGTTACCTCAGGCAAATGGAGGTATTGGGCATTTGCAAATTTATCTTATACCTAAATTATTAAAAATATCTTATGCTAAAGAAAATCAATTTAATTTGTGTGATTATCTTTGCTACTACGCTCTGTCTTATAACTAATGCTAAGGCAAGCGACAGTAAAAGTCTGGAAAGCAACGCCGTTGTTCAGCAAGGGAATACCTTGAAGGGAACTGTTACAGATGCAGCAGGTCCATTAATTGGCGCCTCTGTCAGTATTAAAGGAACTTCTGCCGGTACTGTAACTAATCCAGACGGAGAGTTTATATTGGATAATGTACGAAACGGCACTATTATTGTTGTTTCATACATTGGTTATGTTACGCAGGAGATTTCCTACACCGGACAATCTCAGATTTCAGTTATTTTGCAGGAAGACGCTGCTATTCTCGACGAGGTGGTGGTCGTGGGTTACGGCGTACAAAAACGGGCGCACCTGACTGGCTCTGTTTCACAGGTCTCAGCCAAAGAACTGACGAAAGCCCCAATGCAAAACGTATCTAACTTGCTGACAGCAAAGGTTCCCGGCTTAACGGCTATTCAACGGCAGGGTAAGCCTGGCGATGACGGAACCAAAATGCAAGTGCGCGGAATGAACTCATGGCTTGGCTCTAATGCTCCAATGGTTATCGTGGATGGCGTACCGCGCCAAATCGACTTTGTAAACCCCAACGATGTGGAAAGCGTTTCGGTACTGAAAGACGCTTCTTCGTCAATCTATGGAGTATTTGGCGCAAGCGGAGTGATTCTGATCACCACAAAATCGGGCGGCGACGGTCCTGCAAAAATCTCTTACGACGGGTCTTATACCCTTACGCAGAACACGGCAATGCCTGAATATTTGAATGCAAGGGACTACATGTACTGGCACAATAAAGCCCGACAAATGGATGGACTTACGCCTTTATGGACAAGCGACATTCAAAACAAGGTGATGAACAACGACCCTAACAGTATTTGGGGTGAAACCGACTGGATTGACAAGGTTTTCCGGACAGGAACAACGCAACAGCACAATATTTCTGCTTCGGGCGGCAACGAAAAATCCCGCTATTACACAAGCATCGGCGTGATGGACCAGGAAGGCACTCTGCGAAACACAAGTTACACACGTTATAATATTCGCGGTAATATTGATATTCTGGTGGCTAAAAACTTGCGATTCTCCACTAACCTTGCAGGTATGCGTTCCAACAGAAACTGGCCTGGATATGATATATCAAGGTTTGCAGAGTTTAATCCTATCGGAATGGCTACAAACACTCTACCCATAATCAAATCAGAATTTAACGGCTATCCTGCCGCATGGACAAGAGGTGTATATGCAATAAACCCTTATGCTGCTTTGTATAATTCGGGATTCATACGTCAAAACACTTGGCGATTCGATTCAAATTACAAACTGGAATACGATTTTTCAGGACTGACAAATGTATTGAAAGGATTGAAAGCATCTGTTTTTGCCGCTTACAATTACAGCAACACTGGCGATTCAGGGTATCTAAAATATTATGAGATGTACAGGGTTAACGAGCAGCTTGATGAAGGAATTGTTGGCGCGCCAGGCATATCAAAAGAGGGAAGCTACACTAAGTCAGCTTCATGGGGCGACGACTGGATGCTACGTCCGCAGATTGATTATTCCCGCGAATTTGGTAAACATTATGTGGCTGCTACATTGCTGTATGAAGCCCAGAGCGGCTATTCAAACACAATGACAGGAACTGCAAGGGGGTATTTTATCGACGATCCGGATATATCACTGGGAATGTCTTTTCCGGAAAATCCTTTATCCGGCTCGCATAAGTATTACGGAGGACGCGCATCCTATATAGGCAAGTTCAACTATGTTTTCGACCGGAAATATCTGGCTGAATTTGCTTTCCGCTACGACGGATCATACCTTTTTGCGACAGAATCGCGCTGGGGTCTATTCCCTGCGGCTTCTTTAGGATGGATGGTTTCGCAGGAAAATTTCTTTGCCAATACATTCCCAAAAGTGAATTATCTAAAACTTCGCGCAAGCTACGGGCAGGCAGGTATGGATAATGACGTTTCTCCTTTTACATACAATTCGCAATTTGCTACTAAAGAAAGTAATAGCGATAGATTTCCAAAAATGACATTCGGTGGCGCAGCAATAACGCAGTTCTATACCAGCAACGCATATATCTACCGCAACCTGACGTGGTCAACAACCGACAGCTATAATCTTGGTATAGACTACGGTATGTGGAACGGAAAGTTAGGCGTAGAACTTGATCTGTTCTATAAATACACCAGGAATATCCAGGAGAAACAGGAAGGAGCATATCCTCCTTCGCTGGGCGGTTATTATCCTAATTTACAAAACACGGGAGAAGTGGATAACAAGGGAATCGAACTCACCCTGAAACACGAAAACAGCATTAACAGGGATTGGCAATATTCACTGAAAGGCTATGTGGCTTATGCCCGTAACCGCGTGTTGAAGAAAAAGTTAGCCGATGATCATCCAAGCTATCGCGCAGTATTGGGACAGCCTATAAACTCGCGGAGGGGATTCAATGTGCTGGGCTTTTTCCAGTCTCAGGAAGAAATAGATAACTATCCGGCGCCGCCTTCGGGAAATCTTCGTCCGGGCGACCTGAAATATGAAGACGTAAACGGCGACGGTATTATAAGCCAGGATTACGACTACCGTAGAATCGGGTACGGCGATATTCCTGAAATCAATTTTTCCATGGATATGAACCTGTCATGGAAAGGATTCTATATGTCGCTGCTTTGGCAAGGCGTAACACATACGGATTATGCACTTTCCGGATATTGGGAAGACAGAGGGTATCCTGCGTCAACAATCTACACATCGCCATTTTCGGGAAATTCCCCCTATTATTTGATAGAAGGAGCATGGACGCCGGAGAACACAAATGCAAAATTTCCGCGACTGAGTACTGCGGGAAGTGCAAACAACGCATGGGAATCTTCATGGTGGATTATCAACGGCGAATACCTTCGCCTGAAAAACATGAATATAGGCTACAATGTTCCGGCAAGTGCATTGAAGAAAACGCCGTTCAGTTCGGTAAATATCTATCTGGCTGGTACAAATCTGCTTACGTTCAGTCATTTCAAATGGGTTGACCCCGAAAGCCCGTCGATAAGTACCGGATACTATCCGCAACAAAAAACCTACAGTTTGGGTCTTAAAGTAACTTTTTAATAATACAAGGAGGAAAATAAAATGAAAAAAAGAATAATTATATTTTTGTTAGGTATTGTTGCTTTGGGCATATCTTCGTGCAACGATGAAGCTCTAAACCTGAACGATACCGAACACATGTCCGACATAGCTGTCTGGAGTACGGAAGAAGCGGCAGATGCATATATAACGGCGGTGTACAAGACATTTACCGATGTTTCGCAGGTGGCAAACAGTCGTAATCAATATTACGACAGCTATACGGATTTGATGAAATCCACTTCGTGGGAAATGTATGGTCATCCTTATAATAAAGCTCTGCTGCAGGCAAGTTCTTTTGTTTCCGGCAGTGCGGGAAGCTTTGATTGCTGGGAAGACGTATATATACGTATTCGCCGTGCAAATGTGCTGTTGAACGATTTAAACCGTTATGGAACAAGTTACGGCGAGGAATGGTGCAACATACGCCGCGCTGAAATACGCCTTTGCCGCGCGTTTTCATACTATCGCCTGGCGCGCGTTTATGGCGGTGTTGTTATCCGCACCGATATTTCCGGCGTTAACGGAGGTACAGACGATGGATTGTTTCCTGAAGACGTCAACCGTAAGCGGGCTACCGAAGCTGAAACGTGGGATTTCATTATAAGTGATTTGCAATGGGCTGCCGAAAAACTGCCCGACTTTTGGTCGTCTAAATGGGAAGGTCGCGCAACAAAGAAAACAGCTTATGGATTGATTTCGCGTATGGCGCTGTTCGCAAAAAAATGGCAGACAGCTATCGACGCAGCCGAAAAAGTGAAGGAACTGGGTGGCGCACTGGCGAATGATTATGCAAAAGTGTTCCAGGTGAGGGGAGGTCAGGACAATTCGTCCGAAATTCTATTTGCCCTGAATTTCCTTGAAAATTCCATAACTCACGGTTATGATTCACAAAACCGTCCATTTGGCGATCAGGCTGTATATACTTCTACAACTATACTTGCAGAACACGTACCAACAGCCGAACTTGCCGACATGTATGAGTTTAGCGACGGGACAGAGTTCAACTGGAATAATTATGCAGCTGATCATCCAGATCCATATACCGACAGGGAACCTCGTTTCCATGCTACGATAATGTATAACGGTTGCCAGTGGGAAGGGCGCACAATACAGTCGTATGAGGGAGGAACAGATGGATTCACTGATTTTAAGCAAGTCGGCTCTACCAGCGGACATACATGCACAGGTTACTACCTGCGCAAATACTTGCAGGAAGGCTACTCCGATTTTATTGTGAAAGGCAGTTACCAGTATGATGCAATGCTGCGCTATGCCGAAGTGCTGCTTAACAAAGCCGAAGCATACGCCGAACTGGATTATTCACGGTATAAGACAGAGGCTTTAGGCGCTTTGAACGAAGTGCGCAACAGGGTGGGTTTGCCGGAAAAAGACGCCGCTACAAAAGATGCGTTCTTAACGCTGCTGCGCAAGGAACGTTGCGTGGAACTTGCAGGCGAAGGCTTCCGCTACTGGGATTTGCGCCGCTGGAAACTTGCCGTAAACGTTATAAACGGACAGAATGTACATGGCGTAAAAATAACTAAATCAGGAAATTCGTATTCTTACGAAAAAGTGGAGTGCGACGGGGGAACGCCGCGTATATTCCTCGAAAAATATTATTATTTTTCACTGCCTAAGGATGAACTTGTAAATAATAAAGAATTAGGCGGAAATAATCCACAGTGGTAAACCATAAAAAATATTAGAAATGAAGAAAATAATTAAAACAGGAATGTTAATTCTAAGCATCTCATTAACAGTTTTATTATGGAGATGCGCTAAAGCAGATGAAGAATTTGTACACGACATAAACACTATTTCGCAAATGATTTGCAAGGCAAGTCATGGAGGCAGCGATTTTAACGGTGAAATTCTTGAGTATGACAAAAACCGTAATTTAGTGTCGGGCGAATTTACGCAGGCAGATGTAGAAGGCGGTTACGGCGTGATTCTGTTTGTAATTCCCGAAACGCTGAAAGCTGATGTGGACTTGACGAATATATATCTGAAAGCAACGGTGACGTATGACGAAATCATCACGCCATCGCTGTCGGGAAGGCATGATATTACCGGCAAAGAAGGTATGATGATTACTGTGAAATCCGGAGTTGGAACTACGCGCCAATACCGCATATTGGGTTATTATGAATAATTATAAAAAAATCATTATGAGAAATTTAATTTCAATACTGACTCTTTGCAGCATTGTTTGTTTTAGCGCCTGCAAAGACGACGATCATACAAAGCTGAACAGCGAAGCGGAAATAATCATTTCTTTTTCGGTTAAAGCAACCGTAAATGAGAAACCTGTCGTGTTCAAGGGGGTAATAAACAGCGACAACACAATTACCGTAAAGGTTTCGCCCTACATCGACGCAGAAGAAGCGCTTAAAGAAGCCGTACCTGTATTTTACCTGTCGAAAGGGGCTACCGTTTCGCCCGATCCGTCTATTCCTCAAAACTTTGCGCAGGAAGGTGGAGTGAAATATACCGTTACGTCGGAAGACGGGAAAAATAAGCGCGATTATATCGTAAGCTATGGTCTTTCAGACAATTTGCCATACGGCGAAGGTTTCAGTTATGCTGAAATAGGAACGACAAAAAAATTCGACGAAATGGGTTATCCTGGCGAACAGGGTAATTTTGGATTTGATGATTCAAAACTGTATGGCGATTTGTTAATGTATCCTGCATATTGTGGCGATTACATCGTAATGCTTTCACGCGCATACGCAAATGCCGACCCGACTTCCCCGCATTGCATTAAAGTTGTAAACAAGCAAACGCTGAACGATGCTGGAACTCTCAATCTTGGTTCAATTTCTGTCGCCGACCTGAAAATGGTTACATCCGACTACAAGGGAAGATGCGTTGGCGCAGTAGTTAAAGGAAACGAAACAGAATTTTTCTACTGGACTGCTCCTGCCGACGCGCCTAAATCGGCGGGTAAAATATCCGTGAATATGGCGGCAAACACAGACGGCTCAGCTAATTTCCAGGTAGCAGGTGATATAACAGGAAATGCATGGATTACGGCTCTGGCGCCACGCGGACCGGAAGGCAAACACTATCGCGTTCAAGTTACTGGCGGAAAGCTTGCATCAACTTATTCTACAATAGAAACAGGCTACCCAAGTGACGACAGCTCCGGATTCCAGATGATTTCCCCGCTCGACGATTCCGATTCCCCAAATTATGTGCTGGGCGATAGCGAAGGCTCAAAAGCAAATTCCATTCATGTTTACATTAATACATTTTCCGGACTGACAACTTCAGCTATACCTGGATACTGGCAAAATATATTGCAAACATGGTGGGTTGGCACAGGATTTGTTACAGATCGCACGGGTGGACGCAGACCTGCAGTTTCTGCGCTGGTTATCAACGGGAAAAGCTACGTTGCAGTAACAACCGGTACGGACTGGTGGCACGCAGCTACTGTTTTGTCAGCCGATTTGCAATCAACGACTCACGAAAACCTGAACATCGCTTATAGCGTAACCAGCGCGTGGAGTTACGGTTCATATTTAGACTGGTACTGGAGTGAAGAAAACAAGGAAGCATATCTGGCTGTATGGCTTGGTCGATTAGGTCTATACACCTATAAACTAACATGTTTTGAATAATTTTATATCAACAAAAATGAATTTATAATTTATGCGGTTTAGTTTTGTACGACGTCACTGCTAACGTTAATGACGTCGCACAAAACCATACCGTGCAGAATATAATAATTAAAAACAAAAAACAATGTATTACAAAATTTATTCCTGTATAGGAAAATACCTGTTATCGCTTCTGGCTCTTATGTTTTCCATAACTGCCTGTTCTGGCGATAATAATGACAATAAGGAAGAAAAAAAGCCTGATATTCCAACAGAAGTGGAAAGACCTGTTACGGAAGCAAAGCCAATACAGCTCTGGATTGACGCCCATGCCAATTTCAGTCGCTTCGGCAACAAAGACAATATTAAATTATATCTGGAAAAGATAAAGGCAACAGGCTTTAACGAAATCTATTTGGACGTGAAGCCCGGTATCGGGTATGCCCTGTACAATAGCGATATTATTCCCAAATTAACTACTTGGGGCGACGAAACATTGACGCGCGATTGGGATTATCTGGAATATTGGATAGAAGAAGCTGAACGCCAGGATATTAAAGTCATCGCGAGCCTGTCCACGCTCGGATTCGGTTTCACGAGAAATAAAACGGGGCTGATTTACGACGACAATAAATGGAATGGCAAAACGCAAATGAAAATGAATAACAACGATCCAAACGACCTCTTAGACATGCGCGACATCGCAAGTGTGGATGCTGCCATGCTGAATCCGTGCCTGCCGGAAGTACAGTCATTCGTTATTTCAATAATAGAAGAAATCGCTACGAAATACCCAAAATTGAAAGGGATATGCTTGGATTACTGCCGCTGGTGGGGCAGCGATTATGGATTTAGCGATGCAACTATCTCTGCATTCAGGACATACAGCGGCGAAACAGTAAACAGCAGGAACGATATACTTACATCAACAGGCGGACCTGGCGTACTGTACAGCAAATGGATAGAATTTCGTACGATGACGATAACTAATCTGGTTACAAATATCCGTTCAAAAATAAAGGCGATAAATCCGAAAATGGAACTTCATTTGTGGGCGTCGGCAGACTGGGGTTCACGCTATGGCGTAGGACAAAACTGGGCAAGCAAGAAATATACTTCTTCAAATTCAAACTGGCAATATACAGATAATTATAATAAAACCGGTTTTGCCGAGCAGTTAGATGTATTTTCGCTGGGCGCGTATGCCGATGCAGTCTGGAAATCGGAGAATCCCAATTCCGTATGGTCGGTAGAAAACTTTGTGACCACATACAGCAAATATACGATGGGCGATTGCAAAGTTAATGGCTCTATAAACACGCCTGCGTATGGAAACAATGCAACAAAAATTTCAGATGCAGTTTACCTGTGCCTCAAAAACACAGACGGGCTGATGGTGTTTGACATATCGCATGTCATAAATTTAGATCAATGGAAGGCAATAAAAGCGGGAATCGACCGTATCTATAAAAAATAATACGAATATCGTATATGATAGGTAAAAAAACATGGCGGGTTTTGCCCGCCACATTCCCCACAAATATGTCGTTTATACGCAAAAAAATTCTTCTGGCAATTATATGCCTTTCATCAATAAGCATATATGCTCAAACAGACTTGAGAAATATCGAATTTTCGGGAAAAGTCATTGACAATAAAGGCGTTGCTATTCAAGGCGTTGCCGTAACCGATGGCTATAACATTGTAACTACAAACCATAAAGGCGAATATAAACTGTTAAGCAATGCTACCGCCGAATTTGTATATATCTCTATACCGGCAGGTTATGTTATTCAAATGAAAGACGACGCGCCATGCTATTTCCAGCGAATAACCAATAAATCCAAGTCAAAACAAAAATTTAATTTTACACTTGAAAAATCAGGACAAAACGACAATAGGCACATCCTGATAGCCTGCGCTGACCCACAAGTAGCATTCGACGAAGAAATGCCAATGCTCGAAGAAGCGGTAAGAGATATTAAGCTGCTTGTTAATCAACATTATAAGAACATACCTGTGCATGGTATAATATGCGGCGACATAATTGCAGAAATAAGCAGGGAACCTAAATTTTTCGATCCTGTAAAACATTTATTTGCTGAAACAAATATTCCATTCTTCTATGCTGCCGGTAATCATGATATGGACGTGAACGGAAGGTCGAATCATAATTCAAAAAAAACATTCAAAAAGACATTCGGACCGGCATACTATTCTTTCAATAGGGGTAAAGTCCATTATATCGTACTCGACGATGTGTTTTTCACAGCAAAAGGATATTCCTCTATCGGCTATATTGATGAAAATCAGCTGTGCTGGCTGGAACAGGATCTTTCACTGCTATCAGAAGGCTCTACAGTTGTAGTTGCCTTTCACATACCGACATACTCTCCCGAAGCCCGAAAAGGCGAATTTGCAAAAGAAGAAGTCAACCGTGTACTTCAAAACAGGAGCGTCCTTTATAAAATGCTAAAACCCTATAATGCGCTAATCTTATCGGGACACGAACATTATAATGAAAATTATCAACTGTCTAACAATCTGTTTGAGCATGTACAGGCTGCTCTTTGCGGAATTTTTTGGCAGGCGCCATACAACAGCGACGGCACGCCTTTGGGATATACTGTTTATGAATTTGACGAAAACGATGTGAAATGGTATTACAAATCGACATGGAAAGACCGCAATTATCAGTTTGATTCATATCTGTCCGGAGCTGACAAACACAGACCAAACCATATTATCGCCAACGTATGGAACTACGACCCACAATGGAAAGTTTACTGGTATGAAAACGGAACAAAAATGGGCGAAATGAAACAATACAGGGGATGGTCGCCCAATATTGTGGATTATGTAGAGAAAAACCGCGAGAACTTCCGCTATAAAAATATCGGCGCCGGACCAACCGAGCATCTGTTTTATGCAGAGCCTGTTGATAAAAATGCGGAAATAAAAATAGAAGTAATCGACCGCTTCAATAATATCTATTCAGATAGTCCTAAATAAGATTATTTGAAAATACCGCGCTCGTTATATCGCCCTCTGTAAGTCTTTGGCGTAATACCCATTTCTTTCAAAAATGCCTTTGAAAAATGAAACGGGTCGTAAAAACCAAGCCGGAAAGCTATCTCCTTGATTTTCAACTTAGAAAACTGCAAATACGAACATGCTCTCTGTATCCGCAACTGGTTATAATATTCCATAGGAGCGTATGAAGTCTTCTGCGTGAACAGCGCAATAAGTCGCGAGACGGAATAACCGGCAAAATCTGCAAGGTCGCTAAGGGTTAGCCTGTTTTCTATATTATTTTTCATATAAAGAATGCTTTTGCGAATAACGTCTTCCGCCGTGAAATCCCTGACTTCCATGTATTGCGGCTGATATCGAATTGAAGCCAGGAAATACATCAGGCAAAAACTTATATATTCCAGATTATCAGTATAATATCCCATTTCCAGATTTTCAAAAATACTTTCAAAAAGCATTATTCTTTCCTGGTGCCGACTTTCAAGGGAAATCGTTTTTCCAATAATAGCTTCAAACATTTTCACGCTATTCCCTTTGAAATGAATCCAGTAAATAGTCCATGGATTACGCGGATCGGCAGCGTAACTGTGAGGCTCGTTTTCCGGTATGATAAATACCTGCTGAGCAGACAGATAGTTTTTTTCTCCGAAACATTCCACCCAGCCTTTACCTTTTTCACAGTAAATGAGAATATTTTCCGGAGCGCCAGTTGTTCTTTCCCTGTAATGATATTTTGCATTAGGGTAATATCCTATATGCGTTACATACAGCTGGCGCGTTATTATATTCTCTGCCTGCAATTCCCTGACATTATATGGGGTTACAATTGCTTTCTCACCTTTAAATCCTTCTGCTACAGTTTCCATAAATAATAATATTTTTTGTTTGCAAAAATAGTAATTTTTTACATGTATTCAGACAATTCATACATTTTTATTTTTCACAAAGCCCTTACCTTTGCATATCTAAATTAAAAACAGATGAAAAATAATATTCATTTACTATTGATAACATTTGTAGCCGCTATGGGAGGCTTGCTTTTCGGCTACGACTGGGTAGTTGTTGGAGGAGCAAAACCGTTTTACGAAGTTTTTTTCAATATCGAAAACGCTCCGGCAATGCAAGGCTGGGTGATGGGA
>JAIRPX010000090.1 GCA_031256775.1 Dysgonamonadaceae bacterium | reverse complement strand
GCTTTTTATTGGAGTTACGATCGCAGGTGTTTTTCTTATGATTGTGGAAACGCATATTGTGCTACAATTGAGAAACAAAACTCCAGCAGTGTGCATTCGTATGTAACATATAGCAGTGGTTGGGTTGGTTTTAATATCCGTTGTATTGCGAAATAAAAATCCGGTATAGCAGAATATCAATGGATTGCTTTGGGTTTTGTCCTTGCAATGACGTGCAAGAAAAACTTTTGAGGCAGCCCCGTCTTTATAAAAGGACACAAGTTTAACAGCCGAATTTTTTCTGTGTTGAGAAAAAATCACATATATTAACTATAACTAAAATACATAATATAACTAACAAAACATGAAACTATTAAAAGCTAAACTATTGCTAATGCTAATGCTAACAGCAATGTTGCTGCCTTTTCATTCCCTTTGGGCGCAAGTAATTATAGGAGGATTGGATAATCCTAAATCAGGTGCTATCCTCGATTTGAACAGTACAATTAAAGGAGGCTTGTTGTTGCCGAACATTTCTATTCCCGATTTGAGCAAAATACCGGGAGGGGCTTTTGTCGGTATCGCTCAGGAACAGGATACTAATTATGAACTTGCAGGTACGGTTGTTTACAATACAAATGTGAAAACGGAAACAGGTATTTATGTATGGGACGGCGAAAATTGGCGACGGATTTCGCTGGGAGGCTCAATGACCATTGTTGGCGATAAGAACAATACAGAGCCTTTTAAGTTCGACGGTACTACGGAAAATTTCTATACGGTAGTCGACCCGTCAAAAGTGCCGGGCGACTATACCTTTACATGGATTTCCGGAGAACACTACCTTGAACGCTTCAATGTAATCGATGCCGGAAACGGGCGGTTTTCCGTAAAATTTCATAAAAACGATCAGGCTTCTCCCCGTCATGCAATTTTACTGGTAACAAGCCCTGATGGAAAGAGCGTTACGCATGTTTTTACCCAGGAGGGCGATACTGCGGGTTGCGGTACGACAAAACCCGTTCCGAACATAAAATCGGAAAATACCAATGAACTGTGCACCGGCGGCGCCGTTTACCTGTACATGGAAAACCCTTCGACTACAGGTGTTTATATCTGGACACTGAACGGTGAAGAAGTTGGCCGCGGTGTACGGTATACGGCAACCAAACCGGGCGTATACGTGGTATATGGCGATAAAGTCGGTTGCCCGGATCCCAAGTCTAAATCCGATCCCTTTCAGGTGCTTTGGAGCGGGACGGCAGCGCCGTCGCCGGTGCGGATAAAAAGCATTGAAAACAACGGCGAACTATGCGGGAGCAACGGCACGGTGAAAATAACCGTTACCAATCCTCCGGTCGGCGCAAGACTTTACTGGTACAAAGACGGTGTTCGGGTTAAGGATGTAAAATTCACAGATAAAACGGAAATTGACGCCGGGGAAGGCGTATGGCAGGCGATTGTAGAAGTTGGCAGCTGTTCCTCCGTATTTTCTGATGCTGCGGTAGTAACGCGCTCTTCACTGGGCGCCCTGAATAAGCCGATCATGAAAATCAATGGATATGAGGAAAAAGATAAATCAAATTGGAGGTTTTGCATGGACGGTTCGGCCTATTTGGAAGTAGCTAATTATGACCCGCAAAATACCTATACATGGTATGCCGATAATGCCGTTATCGGGACAGGCAGCGGCATTTTCTATTCAGTGCCGTCGTCACCGGGCCGTGTTTATCTCCGTTTGCTGGCAACCCGTCCGGGTTATTGTGCAGCGGAAAAGAGTATTGAGCAGGAGATTGGCCCCGGTCGAGCACCACAAGCCCCGGAAATAAAAGGGAACAACGCTATATGCGGCGGCAGAACAGAGCTTACAGCGGTAACAACGATAACTTCGCCCAAGTTTTTCTGGTATAAAGACGGTGTTCCCCTGGCATCATCTGCACAGAGTGGAGCTATAAAAACCATTATTGTTGAAAAACCGGGACTGTATAATGTTGCGGTAATGGATGGTTTTTGCTTAAGCCCCAAGTCTAAAACCATGGAAATTGTTTGGGGCGATTTTGCAGTGTTAAACTGGGTACAGCTTCCATCGAGCGCCAACTATGGCGAGACAAAAATATATAGAGTATCCGCGACCAATGGCCCTGTATCTTATCAGTGGAAAATCACACAAGATGGAAATGATATTACTTCAAGAGTGCTAAAAAGCGGTCAGGGCACCGAAGAAGCTGTGGTTACTTTCCCGGACAATGGCGGCGATGTTAATGTAACCGTTAGCGGAACCAATAATTGCGGCAACGCTCTGAATAATCCACTGACAGCTACAGTCCAATTGAAGTCGGATTGTTTAACGCCGCAAATTGTGTCTCCTTCCGGTTCGCAAACAATAAATGTATTTACGGGCGAACCCGTCGGATTGTCCGTTACAGTTGCCAATCTATTGTCGCCTTCCTATGTATGGGTGAAAATAGAGAATGGACAGCAAATCCCAATCAGTAATTCCAATTCTTCCGTTCTCAGCTTTATTGCGACTAAATCCGGAGGCAGGCAAACCGAAACGACGCAATATTGCTGTATAGTTACAAACAAATGCACGGGCAATCCGAAGGCTACATCTCCTATTTTTACAGTGAATGTTTCGGAGAGTCCGCAAAACCTTCGCCCAGGTGACGGAAAATTAACAGGTAGAACTTGTTTTGATATTGTTGAATCGAACTTTACTTCCGATTGCGGCTTACGGGATATTCGCCTCAAAACAAAGGCCGACTTCATGACGATGCCCATAACCGAAAAAACCTATACTTTTACGGTAATCGGATCAAATGTAAGCAACCTGCACTTTAGCGTCATTGACCCGGAAGGGTGCTTGGATTCGTCAAATCCTTACTACACACCCAACAGCATACCACAGGGTAATCTTATGAACGGTTCGGAATATAAGGTCGTACTGAATTTCAGGAAAGACCTGAATACGTCGTACAATCCGAGAATCATAGGCCGTACAGGTGAAAACGCGGCGCAGGTGAAACTTTATGCCGTTTACAATGACGGCTTAGAAAATGTAATGGTCTCTTTATCCATAAA
>JAIRPX010000089.1 GCA_031256775.1 Dysgonamonadaceae bacterium | reverse complement strand
TTTCTATGCTTGTCGATTGTTGTAAATACGCTTTCAAACTCTCATCTACCATATAATTGACTATCTCTCTCGGCGTATAAAACGAGCCGCTTTGTTTTCTGGCGGTTTCCCGCGTTTCGGGGTTATATGCGCCAAGCAGGTTTTCAAATACTTTACCTAACAGTTCAGGGTCGAGCGCCACTTCCACATCTTGTGGCGTATTTTCTTCGATTGTAAAATTGTAGCGTTTCAGGATAGAAATCAAACCATTATCCGAATCGAAAAACAAACAGTTGGGGATAAAAGCGCGAACAAGCATCCCGTTTTTGTTGCGGTTGTCACGGCTAAAACCATCGTAATAACAGATTTTGTTATTGCGATCCTGTTCTTTATCAAGACACTCAAAAAGTCCGCCATTCAAAAAGGGTACTTGTTTGAACAAATGAATAATTTCCTCCTGTGACTTCTGAAAAAACGTTTCAGTATTATCGTCTCGAAATAGCGTTTTTATACCGTAATGTTCTTTGCCGTCGTTTTTTTCATTGGAAGATTTTGAGGCAAAGTTTCGTTCGTTGACTGGACGGTTAAGTGTAGCAAAGAAAAGGTTTTGTAAGATGGCGTTATAAAAATTTCCATTGGTTTTGCTATCGGGATTAAAATCTTTGAGGATGTTTTTCAATTGTTCGACATCAAAAATTTCTTCGGGAATCAAATGTTTTTGTTTGATAAACCACACAAACATCAGACGGGTAATGAGGCGAATAAGATGCTCCTGAATGATGCGATCGTCAGATTCAGTACTTGTATCGTTAGGATATGTAACGCCTATTTCGTCCGACAATGCCCATGTGTTCCACAAGAAAAGTTCTTTGTAAAAATCTTTTGTAAGCGTTTCGACAGAGAAAGCGTCTTCAATCTGTTTGATACTTGGATTAATAGAATCGTTTTGCAAAATCGGCAAAAGACGTTCTTTTGCTGTGCGATTGTTTTTGTTTGCGCCGACAGGAAAAGAAAATCGTTTGGGTGGCGTGATTTCTTTGCTTTGTATTATCTTACCGTTTTCAACTGTCGTTTGATGTTCGATTTTGATAAAGGAGAAACGCCAGTTACTTCCATTATCTTTATCTGAATAGTAGGCGGCAATGGCATAGTCTCGATTAAAGCGTACCAGATGATCAACAACAAAGTTTCGCAAAGCCGTTCGCGCTTTGTCCAATTTATTTGTGTTCTGTACTTTAATGATGAGTATGTCTACTTCTGTTCCATCAGGCGCTTCATAAAGTCCAAGATGAGTATAATTGCTGATATGCTCGTTATCAATATTATAATTATTGTCAAGCATTTTAATGTCATTCAGTAGATTCTGAATAAACCGAATAAAAGTATTCTCATCAAACTTGTTGTCAAAAGTTTCTTCTATGATTGCTGTTGCTTTGTTCTTGTCCATATATATAGTTTATTTAAAAAAATATTCCGATAAAATAACTTCTCTTTTCAGGTAATTTGCCGATTGTTTATCATTGCTGTTCATAGTCACCGGCTTTATAAAAGTTCTCAATGCATGCAGAATTTTCATCGGGTCGAGGTGGTTTTCCTTAAGCGCAATTTCATCCAACTCCTTTTTGATGAGTTGCGCAGTCTTTTTGGCAATAGTGCCACTGGCCAACATCATTTTTACATTGGCGATAAATTCCTCGTCCGACGCAGTAAATTTTTGATGGTTTTTGAAATCAGCGCTTTTTAATAATTTTTCAATAAAATCTGTATTCGACTTTCCTCCTTTCTTTGCTGGCATTTCGCTGTTCTCGGTCGTATCAAATCGGAATTTTGATTTATTGACGTCCAACATATTGAAATAGTCGGCAGGCACAGGCAAACGCGCTTCATCCGATTTACATTCAATGAGATTCATTGCATCGAAGAAATTGATTTCATGTGATTGACTGTTCTCGTAGAAATAGAATTTTTTGAGATTTCCAAGTCGGAAAAATGTAATCATCTGATTTTCCCCTTTTCTGCTTTTCATACCCGAACGCGCCTGTTTCGGCAGTTTCTTGATTTTGTCAAACAGAGTTGGATTTGTATCGCGTATTTCCCGCATTATAGTCAGGTATTTTAATTCTGACGATTCATAGTTGTCTTCGCCGGTATATGTTGCCTTGTTGTTCAAAGTGTTGAACAACTCCTGACTGCCGATAATTTCACCGTCCGACAAATATTTTGCATCTTCGCCCATAATGAAATGGAACATTTGCAGTTTGTTTTTGATGTTTGCTTCCAAACCGAGGTGTGTATCGGCTTGCGTTGTGGGGAAAAAGTTGAATATATGAATATCGTTATGTTCCGAGCCAAGACGATTTACACGCCCCGCACGTTGCAATACGCGGGTGGGATTCCAAGGCAAATCGTAATTTATTAACACATTGGAACGATGCAGGTTGATGCCTTCTGCCAAAATATCGGTAGTAATCAATATCTGAATATCATCTGACGGATTGTCGGCTTTCGGGTCGAAATTATTCGTAACCGTATCGCGCGAAGCGGTGTGATTGTGTTTGGTTTTCAAATCCTCATACCGTCCGCCCAAACTTGAATAAAACATCACTTTCTTTTGAAATTTATTGAACATATTCTCAAACAGATAGTCGCCGGTTTCCTTAGATTCGGTAAAAATAACCACTTTGCGCCCTGCAATTTTTTTGTCGGTTTTCAGATGATGAATTAAAGAGTCTATTTTGGGGTCTGTATCGACAGGTTGCCATATTTCGAAGATTTTTTTCAATATAGCAATATCCTGTTCCAATAATTCCTTGTATTCATCTTTGAAATTTGAGGCATCATATTTGTCGGCTTTATCGTTTTC
>JAIRPX010000254.1 GCA_031256775.1 Dysgonamonadaceae bacterium | reverse complement strand
ATATATTTTTTTTATCTATCGCGCGTGTGTGTGTGTGTGTGTGTGTGTGTGTGTGTGTGTGTGTGTGTGTGTGTGTGTGTGTGTGTGTGTGTGTGTGTGTGTGTGTTAAAGAAAATATTCGAATCATGCAAGTGCATAACATTAAAATAACACATTTTACTTCTTTTTAAGAAGCGACTGCTATTATCGGATATGTAACTTTTATACATCATGGATTCACCACTGATTTAAGAATTATTTGTATTTTTATAATCTTATTGCGTTGCAAAGGTAATAAAAGTTCTCCGCTAAATCATGCACAAATTGTTCAAAAAACAAAAGAATTTGTTCATTTTTCACTATTGTTTGATGAATTGACCGGCGAACTCAGTTTCTCCACTCTTGATTTTAATGATATATATTCCTTTTTCACAGCAACTTACATCAATAGCTGGGAAATTTGACTGGAATATTGAGCTAAATATCTGTTTTCCGTTGATATTATAGATTTCTACTCTTCCATTCTGGGAAAAATTAACATATAAATATTTACCCGTAACAGGATTAGGATAAGTTTTTATACCATTTTCGTCAATCTTCTTTACGGAAACGTTCAAAGTTGCGTCGTCAAATACGAAAGAATTGAGTTTTAACAAGTTGTCGCCGCCTTTAAAGACGAGATAAATATTTTTTACGCCTGAGACAGGCTCAATTTCGCAATCGACAGTTGTCCATTCGTCGAAACTGCCACTGACGGGAATTGTAGCGGTTCCGAGCAAAGTTCCGTCGGGAGCGCCTGTTCTGATTTCAATTTGTCCCTCACTGACGGCTGCCACTCTGAAACGGATATTTTTTGTCGTCCTGTTTCCAAAATTCACATTATTGTATGCCGTCCAATATCCATCCTTTATATTTGCTACACAGGCAATCGACAAGCCGGTAGATTCTACGGCAATACCTTTCAGATAGTTGAAATTTTCCGCTTCTATTTCAGAAAAAGCGTTTTTAACAATCAAATTTTTGTCTATCGGCGTATTAAATGCGGCAGATACGGCAGTGGAAGAACCGAAAGGCTTCTCACGATAATTATAATTATTGAAAACGAAATTTTCCGACGTTTTCTCCCACCAGGCAGTCCATATAATTCCTTTTGAATTGCGGTTGTTATATGCGTGAACTACATTGGCTTGCATCCAGTCAACATAATCAGGCATAGCCAAATCAACAACAAAGCGGCGCAAATAACGCATCAGGATACCTTTAAAGCCCGATAAATCGTCGCCGCTCCCGCACACATTAATAATACCCCTCGCATTGCACATATTCTGTTTGACGTAATCGACAATTTTTTGCGCGTCAGACTTGTACTGTGCGTTGCCATAATGATTGTAGAGCATAATAGCAGCGCCAAGAAATGTACCTTGATTGTAGGTGGAAGCCCAGTGGTTATAATTCGATGGTTCACCGTTGTTCCAAGTAAAACTGTCATATACCTGCCCTGTAGATGGCACGTAGAGATACTGGCGTTGCAGGGCGTAAAGATTTTTTGCTTTCTCATAATACGATTCGTCGCCTGTTGCCATTGCAAGATAGCAGGCAGCCACTTCCGCCGGACCGTTTATGCAGGAATTTGTTCCGTTGGCAGTCGATGACGATTCCCGCCAGCGTAGCATACCGGAAGGCAACATGGCGCGTTCATACATTTTGTTGAAATTTACCTGCGCGCGATTTTTGTAAGTCGCGCTGCCAAAAAGCAGGCTTGCGCGTGCGCAGGCAATAACCATCCAAGCGATGTCGTCGTTGTATTCATTATATAACCAGTCGGAACCGTTTCGTGATGTGAAATTGCGGTATAGCTGATCGAACATTTCCTGATAAACGAGATTTCCTGTTGTTTCGTAGGCGTCAAGAATGATTTCAAACATTTCAGCGTCGCCCCACCAGCCGCCGGGTGCAATCACGTATCCGGTAGACGCTTTTTTGTAATAATAATTTTTCCAGTCATTCATAATATTGTCGCGCATTGTCTGCGAGAAATAATTGGGAAATTCATCTTCTGCTTCCAGTTTCCAGATTAATTGTTCTGCATTTTCGTCGGTTTTTGCTGAAACGCGGATGCTGCTACCGTCTTCGTCGTCGGGTATTTCGGCATATACCTTTTCGCCCTGACGCAAAATAAGCTGGACAATATAGAAGCAATTGTTTTCGTTTTCTACCGGCGCGAGATCCCATTTGCAGGCATCAGAAGCGTCATTATTATACTGGTTCACCCTGCTGCCATTTGCGTGCAACGCCTTTCCCGTATATACATTTGTGATATAATAATGGTCGCCGCTTTCATCTTTAGTGATTTTCCAGCGTTGCGCGTTAACGCCGGTTTCAGTCCATGCAACTGCTTCGGCTAAATTCTCCAAAGAAGAATTTTTTACAGACAGAACTTTATTTTTCGCTGTATTTGTTATTTTGTAAACAGCGTCGGGATTTATGTCCGCAGCGTATGTCGAACTTGTAACAAAAATTAATATACATACTGGTATAAAAAAATGTTTCATGATGTATTGTTTGTTTTTTATTTGATTTATTTTTGTGCAAAGGTAGTCTCTGTTTTTGTAATTAGGAAGCACAAATTGTTCAAAAAACAAAAGAATTTGTTCAATTTTCAATTGAACGACAGGGAAAGGGGGGAGAATTAGGAATTAGCTGGCGCGAGTTTAATTTTGTGCATCGTCATCTTTGCGAGCGGTAGCGAAGCAACCCAAAACTGAGAACTATTTGCTGGCGCGGGTAGGCAACAAGTTTTTTCCCCCAGCTTTGTTTCTTGGATGATGTTCCAGTATTTCGCTTCGCAGGAAATCGCGGTCTAAATGCGTATAAATTTCTGTTGTTGCTATCTTTTCGTGTCCAAGCATTTGTTGAATGGCTCGCAGGTTTGCACCGCCTTCCAAGAGATGAGTAGCGAAAGAGTGCCTGAACGTGTGCGG
The DNA here is from genome assembly GCA_031256775.1 of Dysgonamonadaceae bacterium. Lineage (GTDB taxonomy): Bacteria > Bacteroidota > Bacteroidia > Bacteroidales > Azobacteroidaceae > Azobacteroides. The sequence continues at coordinate 14,608 of JAIRPX010000254.1, read as the reverse complement.
ACTTACATTCTTTTCTATTCCAGCCAGTTCTGTCTGCGTCTTGACTATATGGAAAATCATAATGCGGGAAAGTGCAGTACCGCGACGGCTTAAAAACAGAATATCTTCAAAGCCTTTTTTTACGGTAACAAGGTGTCTGTCAAGTAAATACAGGTTGATTTCTCTGATAGCCGTCGGTGAAATGGGTACTAAACGCTGCTTGCTCCCTTTTCCTTCCACTTTAATAAAACCTTCATCCAGATACAAATCTGAAAATCGAAGCCCCGTCAGTTCTGAAACGCGCAAACCACAACTGTAAAGCGTTTCTAAAATGGCTCGATTCCGCTGTCCTTCGGGCTGCGACAAATCAATAGTGGAAATAATCCTGTTAATTTCATCAACTGCAAGAAATTCAGGCAGTTTCATGCCAATTTTGGGAGATTCCAGCAATTCGGTCGGATCAACCGTAATCAGTTCTTCCAGTAACAGGAAACGGTAGAACGATTTGATTCCTGACACAATTCTTGCCTGTGAACGCGGATTGATTCCCATTTCGTGCAAAACAATAATCATGGATTGCAGGTCTTCCAGCGTAGCTTCCTCAGGATTCTTTTTTAACTCGTCCATATAATTAAGCAACTTGTTCAAATCATCCATATAAGCATCTACTGAATTGTGCGACAGGGATTTCTCCAGCATCAAATGCGCCCGGTAAGCATTAACAATCGAAAGATTATCCTGTTTTATCATCCCGCAGGAATTTAAAATGTAAATAATTATGACTAATTTTGCCGTCAAATGTACATGAATTTTTTTAATTACACACAAACGGATAAAAATTTCCTGGATTGCTTCAGGCTTCGCCTTCGCAATGACGTTGCTTTGTATGTGTTTGTCATTGCGAGTCGTTTACGGCGAAGCAATCCAGAAATTCAGTGAAGAAAGATAGGAAAGAATTTGACAATTTTATGGTTTTTAACAATTAATTATATAAATATTATATTTATGAAGATTCAGATTATTAATGGTCCAAATCTAAACCTTTTGGGAGTTCGCGAGCCGGAAATTTACGGGTTTTCTTCTTTTGAGACATGCTTGGAGAAACTCAAAAGCAGTTATCCTGAAATAGAAATTGCTTATTATCAGTCGAATATCGAAGGCGAAATTATCAATAAGATTCATGAAACAGGATTTTCTTTCGATGGAATTATCCTTAATGCAGGCGCTTATACGCATACATCCCTTGCAATTCACGATGCAATCAAGTCGGTGAATACGCCTGTTATTGAAGTACATATCTCGAATGTTTATTCACGCGAAGAAATCAGGCGGCAGTCGCTGATTGCCGGAGCATGCAAGGGGATGATTGCCGGATTCGGACTGGATTCCTACCGGCTGGCTGTGGAAGCAATCAACTGTTCATCTCTGCAAATTTCCTGAATGTTTCTTTTGCTTTTCCCGATTCGATAGAATCTTTGGCTATAAGGATACAGTCTGCTATTGATAACCTGTTGTCTATGGTTTGGATAGCAAACGCGGCATTAGCAACGACGCAGTTTTTTTGCGCGTCGGTAGCAGTGTTGTCCAATATGCTGTCGAAAATTCGGGCGGCTTTACTGGGAGAATCTCCTCCGTAGAGATCAGTTTCTTTTCCTGTCGTAAAACCCAGCTGTTCTGGCGTATATATGCTTTCGCCCGACTTGTTTATAACCTTGAACGGCGACGTCAGCGAGATTTCGTCATAGCCGTCCAAGCTGTGAACGACTGAAAAATTGCAGTTTGTTTGCTGATAAATATAATGGTAGAGCCGTGCCATTTTCAAATCGTAGACGCCCAGCATTTGCCGTTCAGGAATCAGCGGATTAACGACAGGTCCTAACACATTGAAGAAAGAGCGTACTGTTAACGATTTGCGCACCGGCGCTACCGTCTTCAACGCCAGATTGAAAAACGGCGCGTGCAGGTAAGCTATATTGACCTTATCTAACGAGCGTTCCAGCAGGTCGGTATCTTTCGTGAACTTCACGCCATGTTCTTCCATCACGTTTGACGCCCCACTCACGGAAGTTGCACCGTAGTTTCCATGCTTCGCTACTTTATATCCTGCACCTGCAAGAACAAAGCAGGCAGCAGTAGAAATATTGAAAGTGTTTTTATTGTCGCCACCCGTACCAACAATATCTATTGGGTTATACTTGCGCAGGTTATCTACATTGACGCGCATATCTAACAAAGCTTCGCGAAAACCCAGAATCTCATCAATGCTGATACTGCGCATCAGATAAACAGTTACAAACGCTGCAATTTGGCTTTCGCTGTATTTACCTTCCGCCATACCAATCATGACAGCCTTTGCCTCTTCACGCGAAAGGTATTGATGTTCAAACAATCTATATAATATATGTTTCATTTTTTTCTTGTTTACTCGTTTACTTTTCCCTCGTTTACTCGTTTACTTTTTCTCTCATTTACTTTTTCTCTCATTTACTTTCCAAAAAATTCTCAATAATCTTATTACCATTCGGCGTCAATACAGATTCCGGATGGAATTGCACCCCATGCACATCATATTGACTGTGCCTGAGCGCCATAATTTCGCCATTCTCATCTACGGCGGTGACTATAATCTCTTCCGGCAGACGCATATTGCTAACTATCCAGGAATGATAACGCCCCACTTCCAGAGTTGAAGAAAGCCCGTCAAATATAATATCTTTTGCAACGATTTTTACAGGCGTAGCCACGCCATGATAAACATCCTCCAAATTCATCAAAGTAGCCCCAAACGCTTCTGCGATAGCCTGATGACCCAAACATACCCCCAGAATACTTTTACTTGGAGCATATTGTTTAATCAAAGGCAACAGCAGTCCAGCTTCCGAAGGGATTCCAGGTCCGGGCGACAGGATTATCTTGTCGTATTGAGCGACTGTTTCCAGGAGAATCCTGTCATTTCTGTGGATTTCTACGTCCGTATATCCCAGTTCTTTTACCAGATGTACCAAATTGTAGGTAAAAGAGTCGTAATTATCAAAAACAAGTATTTTCATTTTTTTACTGCCATGTCTATGGCTTTTTTCAAAGCGCCTAATTTGTTATTTACTTCCTGTAATTCAGATGTTTCCACCGACTTGTTCACTATTCCGGCGCCAGCCGTATAATACAAGACATTATTTCTGCTCATAAAAGAACGGATTGTAATTGCCTGATTCAGTTCGCCGTTCAGACCGATGTATCCTATACATCCGCCATAAAATCCCCTGTCGTGCTTCTCTATGTCGCGAATCAGTTCCATTGCGCGTATTTTTGGCGCTCCTGATAGCGTACCGGCAGGGAATGTGTTGGCAAAGATGCGAATAGGATTACTACCCGGATTTACTTCTCCGCTAACGCGGGAAACCATGTGTATGACGTGCGAATAATACTGTATTTCCCTGTAAAATTCCACTTGCACATTCGATGCATTGCGGCTTAGATCGTTACGCGCCAAGTCCACCAGCATAACGTGTTCAGCGTTTTCTTTCGGGTCTTGCAGCAGTTTTTCCGCGAGTTCACGGTCTTTCGTTTCATCGTCGGTACGCGGCACAGTGCCAGCTATGGGGTCGATATACGCCTTTCCGTTTTTAATGCAGCAATGCGTTTCAGGCGATGAGCCAAAGATACGGAATGAGCCGAAATCAAAATAAAACAGGTAAGGCGACGGATTGACAGAACGCAAACTGCGGTAAACCATGAAATCATCGCCAGTAAAACTTTGCCGGAAGCAACGCGACAGAACAATCTGGAATACATCGCCACGTTTACAATGCTCAATACCCCGCGAAACCATATCCATGTATTCTTTGTCGGTAATGAAAGATGTTTCTTTTCCGTTGAGATGAAAATCATATATGGCAAAATTGCGCATTTCGAGAAGGTTAAGAATACTTTGCATATTACTTTCCTCGCCTTCAAAAAGATTTTCAACCAATGTCAATTCGTCCTTAAAATGATTAACTATAATAATATAGCGGTAATAAATATACATCATTTCAGGGATGGAAGTTTCGGACGACACATCTTTCCTTGTATTCACGGATTCAAAACAGGAAACGGCGTCGTAAGACGTATAACCAAAAAAGCCATTGATATTTGCAGTTTGGCATGTTCCCTCCAACTCGAAAGACTGTATAAAACTCTGAAATACGTCAGGCACGTTAACCGATGGCGTTACTTCTGTTTTTTCAACCATTCCGTTAGGATATTCCTTTGTAATCAGTCCTTTATCCAAAGAAAAATGCGCCGCAGGTTTAAATCCTATAAAAGAATATGAATTTTCCCCGCTGTGAAAATCAGAGCTTTCAAGCAGTACGGATTCGGGATATAAATCCCTGATTTTCAAATATATGCCTACAGGCGTCTGTAAATCGCCCAGTACGGTTACTGAGCTTGAATAAACTTTATGTTTCATATTTTTAATTTTCCTCTATGTTCTTTCAAATACGTTTCCATATCCTTGTCGCCGCGTCCTGAGAGGCACAGCACGATAACGTCTTCCGGTTGAAACTGTTTTTTACTCAACACAGCCAATGCGTGCGACGATTCCAGCGCAGGGATAATCCCTTCCATTTTAGTCAATTCAAAAGCAGCTTCCAAAGCCTCGTCATCGGTAATTGCCAGCGTTTCAGCGCGTCCTGTCTGCGCAAGATTGGCGTGCATCGGTCCAATACCTGGATAATCCAGTCCTGCAGAAATAGAATATGGTTCCTCTATTTGTCCGTCTTCCGTTTGCATAATAAGCGTTTTGCTGCCATGAATAATACCGGTTTTTCCAAGATGTATCGTAGCGGCAGAAAAAGGCGTATCAATTCCTTTTCCTGCTGCCTCCGACAAGAATATTTTCACCCGTAAATCATTCAGATAGTGATAAATAGTTCCGGCGGCATTACTTCCGCCTCCTACGCAAGCTATGAGATAATCGGGATAATCACGACCTTCTTTTTCCTGCAACTGTTTTTTAATTTCCTTGCTAATAACAGATTGCAGACGAGCTACCATATCGGGGTAAGGATGCGGTCCTACAACTGAGCCTATAATATAGTGCGTATCAAAAGGATTGCAGCACCAGTCGCGAATAGCTTCATTAGTAGCATCTTTGAGCGTCATATTCCCGCTGGTGACAGGAATTACAGTAGCTCCCAGCATCTCCATTTTCTGTACGTTGAGCCTTTGCCGTTCTGTGTCCGTAGCGCCCATATACACAACGCATTGCATGTTCATCAGTGCGCAGACGGTAGCGGTAGCAACTCCGTGTTGTCCAGCGCCTGTTTCGGCAATAATACGTGTTTTACCCATTCGCCGCGCCAGGAGGATCTGTCCCACAGTGTTGTTGATTTTGTGCGCTCCCGTATGATTCAGGTCTTCCCTTTTAAGGTAAACTTTGCAACCATACCTGGCGGATAGGCGTTTAGCTAAATACAATGGAGTAGGACGTCCCACATAATCACGCAGCAGTTCGTCAAACTCTTTTTTAAAAGAAGAATCATTCAGGACGGAAAGGTATTCTTTCCTGAGATTCTCAACATTGTTATACAGGATTTCGGGGATGTATGCTCCTCCGAACATGCCGTAATAACCTTCTTCATTAACATTATAACTTTTCATATCTGTAAATATTTAAACTTAAAAAAGGTTTGTCGTCAGCGACAAACCTTTTCCGAATGATAAATCTTTAATAAACTTTAATTATGTAAGAATCTTAATTATACACGAGGTTTAGCTCACTGACCGAATAGTTTTGTAAGCGCCACCACCAATATGTATTAATCCTATACAGCATTTTGAATTAAAATGAAGCCGCAAAGGTATGAATAGTTTTTTTAATGACAAACACATCCATATTGTTTTTAATTAATATTCACAAATAATAAGAATTAAAAATCTATTCATCTTGTACATTTCGTATTCAGTAATCAATAGCAGATAAAAAAATATTTAACCGTTTTTCTTTGGTAATCGGATTTTTAAATGTATCTTTGCAGCCGTTTTTATTATGACATCATAAAGTCTAACTTATTAAATTAATTTTTTTATCAAACATGAGTGACGAATTAAACAAAGAACAAACAGTAGATGCTGAACAACAATTAACAGCCTCTGAAGAATCTATTGTTTTGGAGGAAAAAGCAGCGGAGGTTATTAAAGAAAATCCTGTTCAGGAAGCTCCAAAGAAAGTTTTGGAAAAGAAAAAAACGATAACCCTTCCTAATGAAGATTTCGACTGGGATACATTTGCAAAAGGCGATTCCTACACAAATGTAAGCAAAGAGCAATTAACAGCGACTTACGACAAGTCGTTAAGTAAAATCAACGACCGCGAAGTCGTTGTAGGAACTGTTACTTCCATGAATAAGAGGGAAGTAGTAGTAAACATAGGATACAAGTCTGATGGCGTAGTTTCAATGACGGAATTTCGTTATAATCCGGAATTGAAAGTAGGCGACGAAGTAGAGGTTTACATTGAAAGTCAGGAAGATAAAAAAGGTCAATTAATCCTTTCACATAAAAAAGCGCGAGCAACCCGCTCTTGGGACAGAGTGAATACTGCGCTTGAAAACAACGAAGTGATAAAAGGTTACGTCAAATGCCGTACTAAAGGCGGTATGATTGTCGACGTATTTGGCATTGAAGCATTCTTGCCGGGTTCGCAAATCGACGTTAAACCTATTCGCGACTACGATGTGTTCGTTGATAAAACAATGGAATTTAAGGTTGTAAAGATTAACCACGAATTTAAAAACGTAGTCGTTTCTCACAAGGCTCTCATTGAAGCCGAGTTGGAACAACAAAAGAAAGATATTATCGCCAAACTGGAAAAAGGTCAGGTATTGGAAGGTATTGTTAAAAACATTACTATCTATGGCGTATTCATTGATTTAGGCGGTGTAGACGGTTTGATTCACATCACTGATTTAAGCTGGGGCAGGGTTACTCATCCGGAAGAAATTGTGAAACTGGATGAAAAAATCAATGTCGTTATTCTTGACTTCGACGATGAAAAGAAAAGAATAGCATTGGGCTTGAAGCAGTTAACGCCTCATCCATGGGATGCTTTGGACGAAAACCTGAAAGTAGGCGATATAGTTAAAGGCAAAGTAGTGGTAATGGCTGATTATGGTGCATTTATAGAAATAACGCAAGGCGTGGAAGGACTAATTCACGTATCGGAAATGAGCTGGACACAACATTTGCGTAGCGCTCAGGATTTCATGAAAGTAGGCGACGATGTGGAAGCTGTGATATTGACATTAGACCGCGAAGAAAGAAAAATGTCTTTGGGCGTTAAGCAGTTAAAAGCTGATCCCTGGGAAGATGTAGAAACAAAATATGCTATCGGCAGCAAACATACGGCAAGAGTTCGCAACTTTACCAATTTTGGCGTATTTGTTGAAATAGAAGAAGGTGTGGAAGGTTTGATTCATATCTCCGACCTTTCGTGGACAAAGAAAATCAAACATCCAAGCGAATTTACGTCTATTGACTCAAGCATAGAAGTTCAAGTACTGGAAATAGATAAGGAAAACCGTCGTTTGAGTTTGGGACATAAACAGTTGGAAGAAAATCCATGGGATATATTTGAAACACTGTTCAATGTAGGTTCAATTCATGAAGGTACTATCATCGACTTGCTCGACAAAGGTGCGGTGATTTCGCTTCCTTATGGCGTCGAAGGTTTTTCTACCCCCAAGCACCTTATCAAAAAAGACGGTTCGGCAGCCTTGCTGGATGAGAAACTTGATTTCAAAGTGATTGAATTTAATAAAGATTCCAAACGTATTATTCTTTCTCACAGCCGCATCTTTGAAGATGAACAACGTGCAGAAGCCAAAAAAGAAGCTGCAACAACAGCTAACATTGAAAAAAAGGTTAAAAAAGCAAAGAAAGGCAAAGATAAAGAAGCGACAACGGAAGTAGAAGAAGAAACTCCGGTTACTCAGCAAGTGATGGAAAAAACCACTTTGGGTGATATTTCCGAATTAGCTGAATTAAAGGAAAAAATGGAAAATCAATAGTATATTATAAAATTTCAAATTAATTAGAAGAGGCTGTTCTGAGATAGAGCAACCTCTTTTTTTATTCATCATTTCGTGTGCGTGGTCATGAATTTTTTTGTGCCGGATATAGATGAAGAAACTGACCTGTATTAATGGAGCAAAATATTCAGCTCCGAGCAAATCGTTCATCGTGTCATGTGTTTCGTTTTTTATTCTTTCCAGAAATTAGGAGTGAACAGTATAAGTATTGTAAATATTTCTAAGCGACCGATTATCATTAGAAGTGAAAGACACCATTTTGCAAGCGCAGGAAGTCCTGAATATGAGCCGAAACTGCTCATTGAACCGAAGCCGGGTCCTACATTGCCGATTGAAGATACGGAGGCTCCAAGCGCTTCGTCGAAAGGGATTCCCATAAATGTCAGTATTCCCCAACTGGCAAAAATGATACAGATATAAAGGAACGTGAAGGCAAGCAGACGCTGAACTGTTCCAAATGCCAATGCAGAATTATTCAAACGGACGGGAATAACAGCTCTGGGATGAACAAGCCTGCTAAATTCGCACATCGTGTTTTTTATCAATACAACGATTCTGATCGTTTTCAATCCTCCGCTTGTGGAACCGGCACAGCCGCATACAAACATAAGAAATATGAAAATAAACAGGCAAAACGGACCCCAAAGGGTAAAGTCATCGGTTGAAAATCCGCTTGTAGTAAGGATAGAAACAACCTGAAACGATGAGTTGCGCAAAGAATCAAGGAAATTAGAATCATTATGAACCGTTAAATATATGCCTACTGTTAAACTGGCTGCAACTATAATAAATAAAAACCATCGCAATTCTTCATCTTTGAAGAATCTTTTAAATTCTCCTCTGATTAAAAAGTAAAGCAGGGAAAAATTAATTGCTCCTATTATCATGAAAATAATTACAACTAATTCTGTATAAACAGAATGCCAATGAGCAATACTTGCCTGTTTGGTTGAGAAACCGCCGGTTGAGATAGTTGAAAATCCATGACAAACAGCATCGAACAAATCCATTGGACCCAGATACAGAAAAACAATCGCAAGGATGGTAAGTCCCAAATAAGTAAACCACAACCTTTTAGCCATTTGCGTTACTCTTGGGCGAAACTTGTCGTGCGTCAGCCCTGTTGATTCTGCATCAAACAGTTGAGCGGCGCCGCCTCCTAAAAGGGGAAGCAATGCCAGAGAAAAAACGACAATTCCTATTCCGCCAAGCCATTGCATCATACTCCTCCATAATAATAAACCTTTAGACATACTGTCAATATCGGTCAGAATACTTGCGCCGGTTGTAGTGATTCCTGATGCAGATTCAAAGAAAGCGTCTGCAAAGGAGGGTATTTCGCGACTTAAAAAAAAGGGAAGCGCCCCGAAAAAAGCAACAGAAATCCATGTCAGGGATACGCATAAATAGCCTTCGCGTTTCCCAATAACAGCTGTTTTTTTAAAACCTGCAGGCATCGAAATCCCCAAACCGCATCCAAGAGTAATTGCGCCGGAGAGCAGCAGTCCTTGAAAGTCATGTCCATGATAGTAATAAGATAATGCTGCAGAAATAAACATAAAAAAAGATTCAAGAACAAGGATAAATCCCGTTGTTCTCAATATGAAACTCCAATAAAGTCCGGTTTTGCGCATCGTTTTCAGTTAAAATAATTTTCTATTTTACGCATTGCCGTATTCAGGCAAAAAACGACTACATGGTCGCCCGCCTGAATAATGGTGTCGCCATTTATCATTTCTGCGCGTCCATTGCATATTTTGCCACCCAAAGTCATATCTTTTGGTAGCCGCAGGTCTTTCACTTGCTTTTTTGTCACTTTTGAGCCTTCGCGCGCTACTAATTCGGCTACATCGGCATTTGCAAAAGTCAGGCATTTTATGGTTGAAACGTCAGCGTCGAGCAAAAACCGGTATATATGGCTTGAGGCTATCAGTTTTTTATTGATAATATTTCCAATATTCAGTTTTTCAGCCATTTGAATGTAATCCAAATTTTCTATCTCTGCAATTGTTTTTTGAACGCCCAAACTTTTTGCAGCAACGCAGGCAAGTATGTTGGCTTCAGAATTTCCTGTGAGAGAAATAAATGCGTTGCAATTTTTGATATTTTCATGGATCAATAAATCAGTATTTCGACCGTCGCCATTTATAACCAATATGTTATCGTCAACTTTCTCTGCAATTCGATAGCTTTTTTCTTTGTTTATCTCCAATAGTTTTATTTGCATGGATCGTGGCAGTAAATCACACACTTTCAGAGCTATGCGACCTCCGCCCATGATTGTTACCTTATTGATTTCCATATCAGCTTTTCCTGTAGCCGATTTTACGTCTTCCACATGTTCTTTGGTTGTTGTAATATAAAGCAAATCCCCTTGCAATATCTGATCTGAGCCGCTCGGAATAATTGTCTGATCGTCGCGTTTTATAGCCACTATGTGGTAAATTTTTTCATCTTTACCAATGTCGTATAAATATTTGTTAACAATAGGAGCATTTTCTCTTATCTTTATGCCAATTAAAATTATTCCGCCTGCAATTTCCCACCACTGACGCGACCATGGCGAGCGCAATGCGCTAACAATCTCATTTGCAGCAAGTACCTCAGGGCAAATAAGCGAGCCAACTCCCAGTCCGGTAAAAAATTCAGCATTTTTTGGTAAAAGATATTCCTCGTTGCTCACCCTTGCTATAGTTTTTTTAACTCCCAGATTATGAGCAAGCATACAGGCTGTCATATTAATTGATTCTTCAGGCGTTACCCCAATGAACATATCGGCGCTGGCAACTCCCGCATATTTTAAGTCCCTGATAGAAGTAGGATTTCCCACTACTGTCATTATTTCGTAATTGTTTGGAAAATTCAGATTTTCCTCATTGTCATCTATTAAAATAATGTCCTGATTTTCGGCAGAAAGTAATTTGGAAAGATGTCGTCCAACTTCGCCCGCTCCGCCAATAATGATTTTCATATATGCATAATTTTTTTTGCAATGCTGTCTGCATCCATTCCGCACATTTTATATAATTCCGCAACCGAACCATGCGGGATAAACCGGTCGGGAATACCTATTCGTTTTATTTCAGGAAAATAACCGTTTTCCGACATAAATTCCATAACTGCGCTTCCCATTCCTCCCTGAATAGAACCGTTTTCAACCGTGATGATTCGTTTAAAGTTTTTCCCTGCTTCATGTAATAATTCTTCATCAAGCGGTTTCAGGTAAATAAGGTCGTAATGAGCTGCGTCAATTCCTTTTTCTCCAGCTTTTTCGATAGCTTCCCTTACAATATTTCCAACAGCGCCTATACTTATAACCGCCACGTCTTTTCCATCTTTGAGTTTTCTTCCTTTTCCAACAGGCAGGATTTCAAAAGGGCGTTCCCAGTCTTTCAATTCGCCCTTTCCGCGCGGATAACGGATAACAAAAACGCCTTTACCAGGACGGCTGCATGTGAACATAAGATTTCGCAAATCAATTTCGTTCAGAGGCGAAGCTATTGTAACATTCGGAATACAGCGGAGATACGCTAAGTCAAAAGCTCCATGATGCGTGGCTCCGTCTTCACCTACTAATCCAGCCCTGTCTAAACATAGCGCCATATCCAGATTTTGCAGCGCAGCGTCGTGTATAATATTGTCGTAAGCCCTTTGCATGAAAGAAGAATAGATATTACAGAAAGGGAACATTCCCTGTTTTGCCAATCCTGCCGAAAAAGTTACGGCATGACCCTCAGCGATGCCTACGTCAAATGTTCTTTCCGGCATTTCTTCCATCAGGAAGGTCATGGAACAGCCGGTAGGCATAGCTGGGGTTATCCCGACAATTCGCCTGTCCTGTTTTGCCAGCTCCAGCAGAGTACGACCAAAAACATCCTGATACAGTTGCGGTTCGTCTTTTGAGCGGACAATGATTCTTTCGCCTGTTTCCTTGTTGAATTTTCCTGGTGCGTGCCATAATGTAGCGTCTTTTTCAGCCGGTTCAAATCCTTTTCCTTTTTTAGTTATAATATGCAGCAGCTTAGGACCTTTCATTTCTTTGATGTCGTTGAGGATGCGCACTAATCCCTTAACGTCGTGTCCGTCTATCGGACCGAAATAGCGGATGTTAAATCCCTCGAACATATTGTGTTGCTTAGTCAGCAAAGCCTTCAGACTGTTGTTAAAGCGGAGAATCAGTCCTTTCCTCTGTTCCTGTATAAATCCTGTATTTTTCAGCAGGTTATAAAGTTTGTACCGGATTGTGTTGTATGTCTGCGAAGTAGTGATATTCACTAAATACTGGCTCATGCCCCCTACGGGACGATCGATTGCCATATTGTTGTCGTTCAGGATAATCAGCAAATCGTTAGGATCGGAAGAAGCATTATTTAAACCCTCAAACGCCAGTCCGCCGGTCATGGCGCCATCACCTATAACGGCTACAATTTTACGGTTTTCTCCCGTTAAATTTGAAGCAATTGCCATTCCCAGCGCGGCAGAAATGGAATTTGAAGCATGACCTGCAATGAACGAATCGTATTCGCTTTCATTAGGATTTGGGAAGCCGCTTATTCCTCCCAGTTTGCGGAGAGAGATAAAAGCGTCGCGCCGTCCGGTAAGTATCTTGTGCGCGTATGCCTGATGCCCCACATCCCAGACAATCTTGTCATTTGGCGTATTAAGCGTATAATGGAGAGCGACGGTTAACTCTACAGCTCCGAGACTCGAACCGAAATGTCCTGGCGTATCAGCCAGTACATCAATAATATATCTTCTTAATTCCAAGCAAACCGAATCCAGTTGATCCTGTTTTAATCTACGTAAATCGTCCGGAGAATTTATCTGAGACAGTAGTTTTAATTCTGAAAAATCGTCCATATTCACTGAAATGTTATGCAAATATAGATGATTTTTCAATATTATGCGCATAATCGAAGTAGAAATTTATTATAATTGCTTTTTCCATAAATGACACAACTGTTTCCTTTATCGCTAATATATATTCTAAGCGGTTTAATTTTGTGCAGAGTATAATTCATAATTTATAATTCCTGTTTATTGCGAGTGTTAGCGAAGCAATAAACAGGGAACGCTGTCTTGCGCAACGTTCCCCGTTCATTGTGTCCATCTACTTGTCCTATACAGGGACAAAATCTCGTTTTTACGGTTTCAACAATTTCCGTGTTTCAATACCTTTGCCTGTATGAATTTTCAGTATGTAAACGCCAGACGGCAATTCCGAGACATTAACACGATTCACATTACAAACAATTAATTTTCGTCCCGACAAATCATTTATTTCCAGACTGTTAATACTGTTTCCAGCGTTATGTATTTCCAGAATATCACCCGACAGGGTAACATAAATATCAGTCTGCAATAGGTCGATAGCAGTTGTATTAGCCACAATCGGATAGGGATTTGCAGGACTGCCGTGAATGGCGTCTGCCGTAAACGAAAGCGAACTTTCCGCATCGTATTCCCTGCCGCTTGCATGGTCGTAGATGCGCAGTTTGATGTTTTCGCCGCTATCTCCATAAACCACAAGGAAGCCCATATACGGATGTGCCGCTATTTGCTGAACATTCTGCAAAAAGGCTGTTCCGCGACATTCATCTCCTGCAAATGCGCCAATTTCAATCTGATCGCTTTGCAGTTCCTCCGCGCTTTTCAATACAACATGGGTAACGGTCATGTTATTGGCAAATTTGTGTTCGTCAACCGACCACTTTGGAGTGACGGTAGCTTGACTGTAACGTGGTGAGGGAAGCGAAGATGAATTTGCTGCAACTGGATAAAACAGGGTTTTCGTACCTGTTGAATAGTACATATATCCTTCGCCCGGATTCATTGTTTGCAGACTGCCAATCCAGCCGCTGGCAGCAGTATATTCGCTGTAAGCCCAATATGATTTAATCTGGTCGCCCTGCTGCGGATTGAGGTTTGCCAGCGCTTCGCCGACAGGCAGGCTTGTTTGAGGCGTATAACCAATCCAGTTCCAGCCGTTAAACAGAGTAATGGGAATTTCGTTAGGCTCTACGGGAAATCCAGTGAAAGGCAGAATCTGAGTGGTGGTATTGTTGACCATATACATTTCGCGGTTATTGATTTCCTGCAAAGTGCCAATCCATCCAGGATTCTGAATAAAAGCATTACGGCTTTTCAGCATAACTCCCGATTCGCCAATGTTTTGCTTAAACTGACCGAGCAGAGACGTTTCATCGTTTTTCACATTTGAAGAAACCCATGTCCAGCCTGCGTAGATCTGAGTCTGCTGAGTGACAATATCGGTAATATTTACCGTATATGGAGCGTCGGGATTACCATAAATATCATTGGTTGCGAATATTACAGGCTCATTTGCAGCGGTATATTCCTTACCGGTATCGTGATTATACACCTTGAATGTTATTTCTTCGCCGCCGTTGCCATAAACCGTAAGAAAACCCAGATATGGATGCGACGGATTTTCAGGATAATTCTGAAGGATTACCGAACCGCGACATTCCGAGCCGGAGAACGCACCAATTTCAAGCACGCCGCTTTGGAGTTCCGAGCCGTCAAGCGAAATATTG
>JAIRPX010000192.1 GCA_031256775.1 Dysgonamonadaceae bacterium | reverse complement strand
ACCGTACAAAGGTAAATGTATTTTATTGCACTTAGTCAAAAAATAAAAGGCATATATTGACACAGATGAAATAAAAAAAACAATTATGTCTAAAACAGACACAAAGATTGATACTAATTATGAATGACATTGTTGCAACGGATAACATGTTGATATTTACATAGTTACAAACGTTTATTTTTTATAAATTTAAAGATGCTTTTTTTGATAATCGCTTAATAATAAAGTTATTAATAAAAATACTATTTTACAAGCTGTTTTATAATTGTCTGATAATCAATATGTATCCGTTGCAACAAAGTAATTATGAATTATGAATTGGCTGGCACGGGTTCGTACTTAGCTGGCACGGGTTTGCAACCCGTGCAGCTACAACGTAAAAAACAGTCACGGCTTTCAAAGCCGCGCCAGCAAATAGTTTTTAGTTTTGTCTGGATTGCTTCGCTAACGCTCGCAATGACGTAATGCTTTCGCGCTTTCGTATCCCGCTAACCTTTCTTTGGATTCAAAGCTCTTTCTATCTGAGCCTGCAAATCCGTTAAATGGTCGCGTTTGATGCCCGATGAAGATGCAGTTGCAGCTTTTAAAGCCTTTTGTAAATCCAGCAACTGCGCTCGTGCAATAGCTCCTGCGTCCGACATTGATGTTGATGTCGTTTCATTTTTGGGATTAAGTATATTAATCAGAGCCTGAACATAGTTCCGCTGTAAATTCCTACGGTAAATATCAATGGAAGCGCCATTCGTTAATTCACCCCATACGCCTTTTTTAAGGTCTTTGAACAACTGGTCGGATGTGTAGGCAGACGCATCAAAGGCTTCATTGCGAGCCAGTTTGTCAAAAGTGTTTTTGCTAATCAGGCGTTCAAGCGTTCTGCGCTGAATGGAGCCGATTACAGAAACCGGATCAACTGCCGCTTTTTCAATCAAAGGCTTGCTAATCAGCCATGAAGGTGTTTTAAATACATTTTCATTCAGGAACTGTACGGCTTCTCTTTGTCGGCTGGCTGGAACATATTCCAAACTGTTTGTTTCCTGTTCAACAACTACAGGAGTGCGATAGATACCGGCAACGTTTTTGGCAACGTGTCCTGCATAAAGACTGAATTGTCCCGCTACTTCAAGATACAAATCAGACGCTTTCCTATAATTTTTATCAGGTTCTTTTGTCCATTCAAGAATATGCGGCACAATCCGCTGCAAATTCTTAATTCCATACATGCTCGACAGTACGGCATTGTCGCCCAAGTCTTCACTCTGATTGCGCGGATCGTCATAATCCGATTCTGTTCCAAACGTATAACGTTTATCCGATTGCAGTTTCTCTATAATCTGCCTGTTCAAGAACGACGTTTCGGATTCCGGCGTATCAAATTCAGGATAATAGCGATAACCCCATTCTATCGCCCATTCATCGTAAATGCCGATACGGGGAAAAATACCTGCTGCGCTAATATTGTCTTCAGGCTGCGCCACATAGTTGAAACGGGCGTAATCCATGATGGAAGGCGTATGTCCATTGGCTTCCACCCATGCTTTATCCCTGAGTTTTTCAACTGGAATGGTTGCCGAAGATCCGAAATTGTGGCGCAATCCCAGCGTGTGTCCAACTTCGTGAGCAGCTACAAAACGAATCAACTCGCCCATAAGTTCGTCGCTGAATTGCATCTTACGCGCTTCAGGATCATTTGTACCGGCTTGCACTGTGTACCAGTTATGCAATAGCTGCATAATATTATGATACCAGTTGATGTGTGTTTCGAGGATTTCACCACTGCGCGGGTCGTGTATGTGAGGTCCGCTGGCATTGGGAATATCGGAAGCTTTATAAACAATGGCTGAATGTCGGGCGTCTTCAATGCTCCATGTCGAATCGTTTGGAGCTTCCATGCCCATGATTGCATTTTTAAAACCTGCTTTTTCAAAGGCTTTTTGCCAGTCGTTAACTCCTTTTATCAGATATGGAACCCATTTTTTAGGCGTAGCCGGATCAATATATATAACTATAGGCTTTTTAGGTTCGACTAATTCGCCTGCCAGGTACTTTTCCAAATCTTCCGGTTCTGGCTCTAATTTCCAGCGGGTAATTTTGGCTTTCCATTCAATTCCCTGCGGATTGGAATCGAAATCGGTATAACCGACAGCGAAAAAACCAACACGCGGATCATACAGCCGCGCTTTCATAGGCTCTTTTGGGAGCAATAGCATCGACGTGTTCAACTCGTAGGTAATGGGATTGGATGGAAAAGACGACGCCATATTGGGCGCAAATCCTTCCGGAGCCGTTTGCAAATAGGTTTTTACCGTTTTTATCTCCATATTGAGCGGAAAGGTTTTTATGTCGGTAATAAAAGAGCGATCGTCGAAAAAGCGACCGATACCTCTCATCTGTTTAGAACGTTGACTGAACGTAAAAATGGAATTGTCGGAATTGATGAAGGCAGTTACTTCAATTACCGGATACTTGACTTTGGCTACGGTATCGTCATAAAACGTTTGAATGGGAAAAGTAGCGATAATAGGCTGTATATTGGAGTTTTTTACCGACATATACATTCCCAGAGTATCGCTGGACTGTTCATTATAGGAAACGGTTCGCAGATAAATCTTATTGTTGATTCCTTTCTCAAATGTAATCACATTTTCCCCGACATAGTCGCCGCCATAGCCTGTCAGACCTTTATAGTGGCTGACCGGCGCTTTGGAAATACGATTAACTATCAATATCTCGCGATCAAAAATCGAATCGGGCAACTCAAAGAAATATTTGTCTTTTACTTTGTGTACAGTAAAAAAACTTGCGTCTGATTGAGCTGTTGAAGGAATAATTTCCTTGTACGGCTTAAAATCGGGTTTCGTATCAGGTTTTGTTGCAACCTGTTCGGTTTTATTAGCTTTCTTTTTCTTTTTAAAAAAAGGAAAATTCAAAGCATGTCCATCCATTATTCCACAACAGAGAAAAATAATAACGAATAATAATAATCTTGTAACTTTTAAGTTCATTTTGATGTAATTATAATTTATTTTATGATAATTTTATTTAATTATTTTCCAGTACCCTCCCCTATCGCCGCCAATACGTTCAATAATCTTACCTTTTTTAAGTTGTGTAATATTCCATTCAACGCCTCTTCGGGAAAGTTCTGTTAAATCAGCTAATTCTTTTTGAGTAACTTTGGGATTTTTTTTTATTATTTCCAGAATTTTCTCCACAGTTTTGGTCATAGCTTTCTCCACAGTTTTATCAGCCGTTTTCCTTACAGTGTTCTCTACGTCCTTTTTTTCGGTCTTCTCCACAGTTTTATCTACGTCTGAATCCATGATGCCTTCATCTTCCGTAGCAGCAAAAACGACATGCAATTCACTGTCTTTAAGAATGTTATCTTCATTAAGCAATAAATTGCCAAAGAAACGCATCAGATATTCCTGTGTAGAAAAAACATTATTCTGGCAGTCGTTGTGATTTGCCAGCACCAGCGCATTGCGAAAATACCGCGAATGTTTGGCAAATGTATCACTTTCCACCTTAAAACCGAAAGTTCGCAGATATTTTATGGTAAAAACCGCCGTTGTTCGCGTATTGCCATCGCCAAATGCGTGAATTTGCCACAAGTCAGAAACAAATTTTGCAATATGCTCTATAATTTCCCTTTTATTCAAACCTTTATAGTCAAACTTTTTTTCCTGAGCAAAATCATAATCAAGCATTGCAATAATATAGTCGGCGCTTGCATAAATAACTGTTTTACCGTCAAGAATCCATTCTTTTTTGATTATGTTGTAATCCCTTATTTTACCTGCAAATTTGTAAATTTCTGAAAAAAGCCGCCCATGAATCTTAATGTATTCTACCGGCGAGAAAGTAAAAGTATTTTCACTGAGAATTTCAACTGTGCGTACAGAGACTTTATCGGCTTCTTCTGTCCTGTCTCCGGCAGTTTGCTGCCTGTTAATGTGCGCTTTATAATGATTGTCGATACGGCGTTTTACTTCGTTAAAAGTAATATTACCGTCGATATTTTGTCTTGCCGTTTCAATCAGATATGCAGATGGTTTGAGTCCATCTACTTCTTGAAGTCCAATAGCAGTTTGCCAAATAAGCCCTTTTTCTTTTTTATCAGGCTCGCTCTGTCGTATGTACTCATCAAAATTAATCACGGCAAGTTATCAATTAGGAATTAGGGATTAAGTATTAGGAATTATAAATTAAATTAGGGGGTTCGCTGGCGCAATTTCATAATCTGCACTGAATAAAGACGCCGGTTATAAACCGGTGCCAGCAACAGTGCTGCAAAACAAAATAAAAAATCTGTTATGTGCTGCATATTTTTCATTCCTTATCTTTATCTTTATTTCATAAATATCGTCATTATCTGATTTTGATGCAAAGATATTGATAATTATTGATTTTGAAAAATAAAAATACTATCTTTGCGCTATGATAAAGAAAATACTATTTTTTTGTTTATTTTTGGGATTTGCTTTTGCATTTTTTGGCTCGCCTGTTTTCAGAACGCAGTCGATTGCAAATCGAATAATGACGCTTATGGTTAATTCATCGGAAGGATGGGATACGTCGCCCGTCATTGAACTTGGTTCCGGTAATACTGTCGAAATAAGTTTTGATTTGCTGGGTGCTGCTCCCGAATATTTTACCTACAAAATTACTCATTGCAATGCCGATTGGACGCCATCTAACTTGGTCGTTTCGGAATATTTAGACGGACTTCAAAATAATTATATCGAAGATTATGAAAATTCTTTTAATACGAAGATGGATTATGTGAATTACAAATTGTCTGTTCCTAACGATAAGGTGCGGTTGAAGATTTCGGGAAATTATTTGCTTCAGGTAATGGACGATAGCGATTTGCCCGTTTTGAACGCTTGTTTTTCCGTCGTGGAAATGCAAACAAAAATAGGGATACAGGTTACTCCCGTAACAGACAAAGGCGTAAATACTCATTACCAGGCTGTTAATTTTGATATTGCATACGGCAATGAAATAAAATCGCCAATTCAGGATTTGAAAGTATATGTCAGACAAAACTGGCGATTTGATAATGAAGCCGCCCTTGTTAAACCTTTGAATATCCAAAACGGAAAGGCTACATACGAACATAACCCATCGCTGATTTTCGACGCAGGAAACGAATACAGAGCTTTTGAAATGACTTCTGCACTATACTATGGCTTGGGAATTGAAGCAATAGAATATCATGCTCCATATTATCATGCCGTTTTGAAACCCGACGCTGTCAGAAGCAATCATTTTTATTCATATAACCAGGATATTAACGGAAGGGTATATATAAAAAATAAAGACGCTGAATATTCTGATACAGAGGCTGATTACGAATTTGTACATTTTTATGTCCCCTGCGATAATCCATTCAACGAGGAGGTATATATACTGAGCAAGGCTTTTCAAAACATTTTAGACGAATCTTCGCAAATGGAATACAGCGAAAGGGATAAAGGATACGTCAAAACGGCAGTATTGAAGGAAGGCTATTATAACTACCTCTACGTGACGAAGAAAAGTAATGCCGACAGGGGAAATACAAACTTGATTGAAGGCAATTACTATGAAACTGAAAATGAATACTGCGTGATGGTTTACTTTCGTCCGACAGGAAGTCGTTATGACCGCCTGATTGGAATTAAAACGATTCAATATAAATAAGATGGGTCTATTATTTTACGCGCCGGACATACTGATTAACCTTGAATTGCCTCAACAGGAATCGCGACACTGCGTAAGGGTATTGCGACAGCAAAAAGGCGATAACATTCTGATTACAAATGGAAAAGGTCTCCTTTTTAAAGCGGCGATAGTTAAACCTGATCCTGAATGTTGCAAAATTGAAATTCTGGAAACAATAAACAAGCCTCCTCACTGGAAAGACAAAATTGAGATTGCAATGTCGCCAACAAAAGATATTGCTCGTACAGAATGGTTTGCAGAAAAAGCAACGGAAATAGGCATTGATAAAATCAGCTTTCTCAAAACACGTTTTTCCGAACGGAAAGAAATAAAAACAGATCGGATAAACAGAATCTTGATTTCAGCAATGAAACAGTCGTTCAAAACCGTTTTGCCCGAAGTGCAGGAAATGACTGGTTTTGAGCGTTTTGTAAAACAAAAATTTGAAGGACAAAAATTTATTGCCCATTGTTACGACTGTGAAAAAAAACTTTTGAGCGAAACGATTGATAAAGATGGAAATATCTTAGTTCTTATAGGTCCAGAAGGCGATTTCAGCAGGGAAGAAGTGGCTTTGGCAATAGAAAACGGGTTCACGCCTGTTTCGCTGGGAGAAAGCCGTTTAAGAAGTGAAACTGCTGCCCTGACTGCTTGCCAAACCATACATATATTGCGCCGGTCATTATGAATAATCATTTGAATATAAAAAAAATAGCTATCAAAACACTACGCTGGATACGGAACATTTTCCTGCTGCTGTTTAGCTTGAGCCTGTTTTTTGTTATTATCTATAAATATGCTCCGGTATATTACACTGCCGGAATGTTTTCTAAAAATATGGAACAGCTGTTTAATAAGGAAAAAGTATCCGTCAAGCATCAATGGACGCCATTAGACAGTATTTCGCAAAACCTTGTGCAAGCGGTTATTGCAGCCGACGATAATTTGTTCCTGATTCACAATGGCTTTGATTTTAATAATTCTGAAACAAATCCGGGCGAAATATCACGCAGCCGCTACAAATGGAAAACAGGAACGCTGTCGCAACAAACTGCAAGGGCTGTTTTCCTTTTTCAGGGTCGCAACTATATAAATAAAATTCTGGAATCGTATTTCACTGTACTGATTGAATTTGTTTGGGGAAAAGAACGAATTATGGAAGTATATTTAAATTCAGTGGAATTTGGCAATGGAATATTCGGGGCGGAAAGTATTGCACGCACAAATTTCAATGTCTCCGCAGGAGAATTAAACGCAGCTCAGTCTGCCCTGATTACTGTTTCAATAGACAATCCTAAAGAATTAGATTCTTCATGTCCAACAACTTACATGCTGAGACGACAGGCTAAAATCATCAGTTTAATGGAAAAAATGATTCAGGTGGAATACGGCAAATCACAAAAAAACACCCAAAAATGATAAATTTTACAGACTGGGGAATTATTCCTTATTCGCAGGCTTACGAGCAGCAAAAGACGATTTTTGAACGAGCAGTACAGGACAAAATAAATGGTAAGGCTATTCAGAATACGGTTATTTTTTGCGAACATCCGCATGTCATCACAATTGGTAAAAACGGAATGCTTTCAAATCTTTTGTTTCCCGAAAAAACACTGAAAGAAAAAAAAGTTGAACTATATAAGGTGGACAGAGGTGGCGACGTTACCTATCATGGTCCCGGACAAATTGTTGTCTATCCGATTTTTGATCTGGAATCTTTTTCAATCGGCTTGAAAGATTATATCCATCTGCTTGAAGAAGTTATAATCCTTGCAATTGCCAAATACGGAATTAAAAGCGGACGACTGACCGGCGCAAGCGGAGTTTGGATAGATGCAGGACAAACAGGAAAAGAAAGGAAAATAGCTGCGATAGGCGTTAGAAGTAGCCGTTATGTTACAATGCACGGCTTAGCATTAAACGTCAATACCGATTTGAACTATTTCCGCTTAATCAACCCTTGCGGATTCACAAACAAAGGCGTTACTTCAATCGCTAATGAAACAGGACAAAACATGGACATGGAAAGTGTAAAACTTTTGCTAACTGATGTTTTTAAACAATTGTTCATTTAAAAGTGTCAATGTGACGAAGAAACTGTGAACAAAAATGAATTTGCTGGCGCGAATTTCTACATTCTGTACTGTATGGCTTTGTGCAACGTCATTACGAAGGCTTTGCTAACGCTCACAATGACGTTAAACAAAATTAAACTGCGTAAGTATAAGCCGCGCCAGCATCATTCATTCAATTATTCAATCATTTATTCATTTCATTACAACCGGTAGCTTGAATTTCTGCACGTCCCCATTAATGCTGTTCAATAATTCCACGTACAGGATATAAAGACCGGAACTGCTTTTTTGAACATTACGTCCGTTCCATATTATTTCGCCATCCGTTTCCAATGGTTTGTTATTCAATATATTATCAATTAAACGTCCGGAAGAATCGTAAAGATAAACGTTGCATTTATATCCGTGTTTGTCCAATTGATATTTTATCCTGTATCCGTCCATATCGTTAACAGGATAGACAAGTTCTATTTTCGCTTTGTTTGCCGGTTCAATAAGTCCGGCGCTTGCCGAATGTTGCGAATTTTCGTATCCTGGAGTTCCATAACCGCTTTGTGCTGTGGCAGATGCCCAGTTATTTTCATCGTTGCCGGATTTGTTAAAACTTATACGTTCAAGTGCAATTCCCTTTCTGTTGGTTATTTCTTTTGAGTGCATTTTTTCGTTGTAGGCAAACTCGTCAAGAATAACGTTAGTATGGCTGTTGATGAGAACCACACAGCCCGACGTATTGGCAATTGACGGCATCACAGGCAGTTGGATATAAAAAGTCTCTGGTTTGCAATTAAAAAAGTTGCATACCAAATCCTTGTTTTTGGTAATAACTAAATATTCTCCTGGATTGAGGAATAATGGAATCGCTGTGAGCGGATAAAGCTTGTTGAGCGAACCGTCAGATGGTTTGCGGCTCGTAATACTCAGCGAACGCAAATCAATGAGTTTATTTGAGCGATTGTATATCTCCACATACTCGTTTCCATTTGCCGGTGGATTAAATAACAATTCATTGATAATTACGTCATTAGCTTCTGCCTCGTATGCTTCGCCAATGATAAGTACATTATCAGTCGAGAGGGCGTTTCCCGATAAATCTTCCATATCTTTCAGTTTGATTTCTATAAAATTTCCTTTGGGAGGAAAATTATCCAACTCAACTGTTAATTCTGTTCCCTGCGGATAATTGGTCTGCAAATCGCTGATTTGATAGCCTGCATCGCTGATTTGATACGAATTTTTATTCAATAAAATATTACGTTTCATCGGTTTGGAGAAAATCACCTTCACTTTTTGATCCTCTGTTTGGTTATAGGAGATTATCTCTGGCATGATTGTGTCAGGGTTATTACCTGCAACGGAATTTACTTTGCCCGGCGTTCCACCCAAACTGTCATTCGACGCAAGCCAGTTATTTGCCGTATTGGACTGATTAGCAAGGTCGATACATTCTAATGACCATCCGCCTTTTTTCTTTTCATTATCGCCATACATTTTATCCGAATATTCAAACCATGAAATCAATTCGCCCGAAGTATTTCCAAACATCAGCAGTTTGCCTGTATTGGCTAAGGATGGGAAAGACGTCACTCCGCATACTTCCACATCGCTGTTGAACTGGTTGGTCGCTGTTGTTTTAGTCAGAACGAAATAACTGTGCGGATCAACAGTTTTGTCAGGCAGCGTAAAGGATTTGTCGCCATAATAGAAAAGACAGGTTTTCAATTGAAATGTCCTGTCCGTAGTGTTGTAAAACTCAACGTATTCGGGATTTCCGTTTGCTGGATTTGCCATTATTTCGCTGAAAACAATGTCGCCTTCTTTTGGAAGTTCAGGGGCGGGTTCGGGAATAATTTCAGATCCGGTAACAACAAAATCGTCGAAGAAGAAATGTTTACTTCGCGTTGACGAATAAGTGCAAACGATTCCAAACCAGCGGCTTACTGGTAAATTTGTAATTGTGCAACTTCCCTCCAGAGTGAAATCATTTTCGCTTTCCAGCTGTGAATAAAGGTTCAGGTTGCCATTTTCGTTCAAAGTCGCCTTTATCTTCACCGCATTTGACGACGAGTTTAATCGCTTCTCTGTCCCCTTTATAAGTATCTGGTTGTCTTTCCCCTTTTGGGAAGCCATCAGACAGATGTTTTTGTCTGAGTGACCGATACGTACAAAAAAGCCGTTAAGCTCGCCTTTCAGGTCTTCCTCGTCGCTTGCAAGGTAAATCCTTGCATAATTGGCAGTTGTCGGTTCAAAATCCATCTTAACATAAAATTCCCAGCTTGCATTTTTAAGCGCTGAAAAACTTGTCCTCAATTGAGATGGACCTTTGCCGGTTGCCGACAGTTGAAGTTGCTTGTTTGAATTGACAATGAAATCGCCCACATCGCCAGTCCATTCCACATTGCGATTCCCTGTTATGTTTGTAAACAAGCCATCGCTAAAATTATCACTGAATTGTGAAAAAACAGTCAAAGACTGTAAAATAAAAATTAAGGTTGCAATTTTCTTCATAGAAAATAGGTTTAATATTGATAAATTAATTAATTTTGCACGCCAAAACTTTTT
This sequence comes from Dysgonamonadaceae bacterium, assembly GCA_031256775.1. Classification (GTDB taxonomy): domain Bacteria; phylum Bacteroidota; class Bacteroidia; order Bacteroidales; family Azobacteroidaceae; genus Azobacteroides. The sequence continues at coordinate 13,448 of JAIRPX010000192.1, read as the reverse complement.
CCATAAAAGGAAACAGGTTTTGATTTGCGGGTGCAAAAGTAAGGCATTATTTGAACAAAACAAAATAAGAGAATAATTTTTAATAAAAAAACAGAAATATAAAAATGAAAGTAGCAATTGTTGGAGTAAGTGGAGCTGTAGGACAGGAGTTCCTTAAAGTATTGGAAGAGAGAAATTTCCCAATGGATGAATTATTGCTTTTTGGCTCGTCGAGGAGCGCAGGCAAGACGTACAAGTTTAGAAATGAATTGATCACAGTTAAGGAACTGAAATGTAACGACGATTTTAAGGGAGTGGATATTACATTCACGTCTGCGGGCGCTGGAACATCTAAGGAATTTGCGGATACTATTACTCGCTACGGAGCGGTTATGATTGATAATTCAAGCGCGTTCCGTATGGATGTTGACGTTCCTCTGGTTGTTCCTGAAGTTAATGCGGAAGATGCAAAAATACGTCCGCGAGGAATTATAGCAAATCCAAACTGTTCTACTATCCAGATGGTAGTGGCATTGAAGCCATTAGATGATATTTCGCATATCAAGCGGGTGCATGTATCTACTTACCAGTCGGCTTCAGGCGCGGGAGCGGCAGCTATGGAAGAATTGAAAAACCAGTACCGGCAACTCGTCAATAATGAGGAGCCTGTTGTTGAGAAATTTGCTTATCAGTTGGCTTATAATGTAATACCTCACATCGACGTATTCACGGAAAACGGATATACAAAAGAAGAAATGAAGATGTATAACGAAACGCGCAAAATAATGCATTCCGACGTGGAAGTCAGCGCTATGTGTGTGCGCGTTCCGGCTTTGAGGGCGCACTCTGAAGCTATCTGGATTGAAACAGAACAGCCAATTTCCATAGAAGACGCCCGTAGAGCATTGGAAAAAGCGCAAGGGGTTGTTGTTCAGGATGATCCTGCAAATAAAGTTTACCCGATGCCACTGTTTGCTGCAGCAACAGATCCTGTGTATGTTGGACGTCTCAGAAAGGACATCTCAAATCCTAACGGACTGTTTTTCTGGTGTGTAAGCGATCAGATAAAAAAAGGCGCAGCCCTTAATGCCGTGCAAATTGCAGAATATCTGATAAAAGAAAAAGCGCTGTAAAAGCGCGAAGACGTGTCGTCATTGCGAGCGTTACGAAGCAATCCAGCACTTAAAACTAAAAGTAGAGACGCCCAATTTGGGCAAAATTTTCATAACCGCAGGCGAGCGATAGCGTTGCCTGCGGAAGTAAGAATGTAATAAACAACTGCCTGTAAAGGCAGAACTTTATCATTGAAACTTGTTTTGCCTTTTACAGGCAATATGTTTTCTGCATTAACCGCAGGCAACGCTACGCTCGCCTGCGGTTATGAAAATCAAGCCCATTCGGGCAAAAAACTTTTTCAACCCCTGATTTGGGCTCACCTGCAAAACCCTGTGTCTTACGAGAAGGCGCATAGCGCCAGTATCTTTGTAGCCGTGTGCGTAAGCGCACGGTAAAGGATGTACTAAATATAAACAGAGCAGCGTAGCTGCGATACCTTAATTTTTATTCATTTAATGTTTACGAATTAATTTGCTGTTAAAAAAGATGTCGCAGCTACGCTGCTCAGGGAAAGGTCTGTGTTTTCCAACCGTGCGCTTACGCACACGGCTAAAAAGATACTGGCGCTACGCGCCTTCTCGCAAAACACAAGGTTTTGCAGATGATCCACTTATGGCGCACAAGTTACAAACCCGCGACAGCTAAGGCACATCGTCATTGCGAGCGTTAGCGAAGCAATCCAGTTTTTAGTTTTTCCGGATTGTTCCTCGCAAAATCTTTGTCATACTCCCATTTTTGTCACTAAAAGACAGTGATTATTTTTTTTCACTCAAAATTAAACCCATATCGGCAAATTTATTTATTAATTAAAGTTTATGTAGATTAAATATCAATATTCAAAAGTAACAATCAGTTGAAAGTCAGTATTTTCATAACTGCATATTAACAATTTTCAGTTGTTAAGTTATTGATTTTAAGCTAATTAATGCAATATAAATATTAAATAAAACATATTGAATAAATATGTCATAACTTACATATTGTGACACAAAACGGCATGTTAAAATTGACATATTTGACTTTTTACGAATAAAAAAAATATAAAAAACAAGCATCTAATAAATTTATGTCGAAAAAAGTTGCATATATCATTTTTTTTAGCTTACTTTGCATCGTTTTTTGTTGGAGTTTATATTGTCTCCAAAGAAAATAAAATTTTATATGTTCAAAATATTTTTAAAAAAACAGTCATGAAGAAAGTATTTTTATTAACAGTTTTATTGTATGCTTTTACAATAGTATCATCATCCTATGGTCAGGCTACTATTGGGATGACAAATGCCCCTCAAGCTGCGGCATTACTGGACCTGAAGTCGCAGGAATCGACGGGAACACCTCTCAGTTCAGTTACGGAAAATAACAATGTTACATCTACATTAGGCGGCTTATTATTGCCGCGAGTGAAATTAGTTTCGCTGACTACGCTTGAGCCGTTTATCACCGTCGGAGACTTAGATCAAGAAACAAGATTTCGCCATGCAGGTTTAACGGTTTATAACCTGACTGACGACGCCAGTTTCGATTTGGGTTCCTATGCATGGAACGGCTCTTCGTGGGAAAAATCCATAACTTCAACTACCACCGCCATGTCTGGCGAAGTAATTTGGTTGCCATCGTTCAATCTGAAATGGACAGGCGTTGGAGTTCAAGAAGAAGTAAAACTGTTCGACAAGTACAAAGATGCTTACATACCAGAGTCTGGAACAACATCCTATCATAGCAGTACTGGAACTCCTGTTATTGTTCCCGATCATGGAACGGATACAGCTGCTGATTTCTATTACGTGGTTACATATTATGACAATACCGTTGTGACTATCAACAGTATCAACAACGACACCGGACTTATGAGCTACACGCCGAAAGTAGCTGTTACTCCCGACGAAGCTTTCATGAACATTATGCTGGTGCGTAAATGAAAGCTGCCTGTAAGCGGATATTTATACTGGCTTTGCTGCATTTGAGCGTGTTGCACGTCGAGGCGCAAATTGATTGTTCCAAAGGAACAATATTATTTAAGGAGGATTTTGGCGGGAATGATCCCGCCGATCCTGTCCGTCCAACGGCAAATCTGCTGGGGAATAAAACTACCTATAAATTTGATAATAATCCCAACGACAATGTCAACGATGGAGAATACGCCTTGATGAAACAGCTTGCACCCTTTCCACAGTTTGGATGGGTCAATTTTGACGATCACACCTATGAGAAAAATCTGGAAAAAGGATATTTTATGCTGGTAAATGCCTCTTATACTGCCGGACAATTTTACGAAACGACTATCTCCGATTTGTGTATCAACAGCAAATTATACTTTTCTGTCTGGATAGGAAATTTGATGCTAACAGGGGGAATAGAGCCTGATTTAAGGTTTGAAATATATGAGACTTCCAACCCATCAAACCGTTTGGCTCAATATGATACGGAAACTGTTCCGCCAAACAATTCAAACGGTTGGGGCAAGTGGGTTCAACATGGTTTTACATTCACAACGCCATCTTCATCTATTATCCTGAAACTGTTCAATAAAGCTCCGGGAGGTAGCGGCAACGACCTTGTTCTGGATGATATAGAAGTGCGCTTTTGCGCTCCGCCGATCTTGCTTTCAAGTCCTCAGTCTGTATATGAAATTGCAGGATGCGACAGCGTTAAACTGTCGGGAAGCTATTCGGAAGATCCACTTGAAACGACTTTCGGCAATGATTTGATCGGTCGATGGGAGTACAGTACAACAGGCGACATCAACAATACGGCTGGCTGGTCGCCAGTGAGCGGTACGGAGAAAAACTCCAGCAACGGTTATATTCAGCTTGATAATTACGTTACTCAATCCGGCTATTACCGGTTTGTGGCGGCAGATATCACCCGCATCAATACCTACAAATGTCGTGCAATGTCGGATGTGATTAACGTAACCGTAAAAAAATATTGCCGTATTGAAGTTAATCCTCACATAAGAATTAGGAATTAGGAATTTGTTGGCGCGGCTTACAAATATGCTACAGCGCTGAAAAACTAAAAACTATTTGCAGGCGCGGTTTTTTAAGCCGTGCCTGTTTTTTATTATGACAGCAGCACAAAAGGTGTGTCGTCATTGCAAGCGTCAGCGAAGCAATCCAGCTATTAGTTTTCAGTTCTTAGTTCTCAGTTCTCAGTTTTTTAATGGATTGCTTCAGGCTTCGCCTTCGCAATGACGATGCACAAAACCATGCCGTGCTGTTTTTATATTTTCATTATATCATCTATTTTTAAAATTTAGTCGTCATTGTTTCGGAGTTTGTCCCTACAATGACGACTGTAATAAAATCTTAAATATGCCCGCACAGGGAGCATGGATATTATTTTTTATTCTTTCGAAACATTAGTGTACGTAATGATTTGGTAAGCGCGTTTAGGTCGAATACCCATTTTATCAAAAGGCGCAACTATTTCGGTCGCCAGCGCTCCCCAAATTCCCAGCAGATCCTTATAAATAACCAACTGTGTATCGGAAAGCGAGACAATTTGATATTCTCCGGTTTTTGTTTCGCCGTTTTCTGTATAAGTAAGCGTTAAATCGCGATCGCTTAATGTATATGTTCCATCTTCCTTATATAAACCGGTTTCCTGATCATTAGGCTGATCTGACGTCCAGTACTGCGAATACGTTTTGTCACTGTTGAAGACATAAGCTTCCGCTTCACGGGTAGTATTCAACATATTAATCAATACGGGAAGCAAAGTCTGCGCTAAAGGATTATCGCTTTCGGCAAAACTTTCTTGATTTTCAAAAAACCAGGTATCGTTCAAACTTCCCTTAATTTCGCCCCACGGAATTCCATCGCCTGTGGTTGTGTCTGGATCATCATCGTTCTTATTACAACTGCTGAATGTTACGGCAAGCAACATTACTAAAAAATAAAGAGTCTTTTTCATTCTCACTTTGTTTAAAATTTAATTTTTTTTCGTGACAAAATTAATAAAAAAACGGCATGTTTGGAAATTTTCGACAAAAATTTTGTAATTTCGCGTATGCGAAAAATCATCCACATTGACATGGATGCGTTCTATGCCTCAGTAGAACAGCGAGATAATTCCGATTTGCGTGGTAAGCCTATTGCCGTCGGTTACGGAGAAGCGCGGGGCGTGGTTGCAACTGCCAGCTACGAAGCCCGAAGATATGGTGTTCGTTCTGCAATGCCGTCTCTTACAGCCAGAAACAAATGCCCCGAACTGATTTTCGTTCCGCCGCGCTTCGACGTTTATCACGAAGTTTCGATGCAAATTCGCGAAATATTCCTGGAATATACGGATTTGGTAGAGCCACTTTCATTGGACGAAGCTTTTCTTGACGTAACAGTCAATCACAAGAACAATCCTTCTGCCAGCCTGATAGCTAAAGAAATAAAGCAAAAAATTTTACAAATAACAGGCTTAACGGCATCTGCCGGAGTTTCCATGAATAAGTTCCTGGCAAAAATTGCTTCAGAATATAATAAGCCTGACGGTTTTTTTGTCATTACGCCAAAAGAAGCGGAAAAATTTGTCGAAAGCTTGAAAATTGAACAGTTTTTCGGAGTAGGAAAAGTTACGGCGCAGAAGATGCACGATAACGGGATTTTTACAGGTTTGGATTTAAAGCAGCGAACAAAAAACGAATTAGTAAGGCTTTTCGGAAAAGCGGGACTTGATTTTTATCAGTATGCACGCGCTATTGACAACAGAGAAGTGGAGCCAAACAGGATTACCAAATCAATCAGTAATGAAACGACTTTTTTGCAGGATAAAGATAACCGGATTTTACTCACCGTAGAATTGTATCATCTGGCGAAAGAAGTTTTTAGTCGCGTTGAAGAAGAAAATTTTCGCGGGAAAACAATCACGATAAAAATTAAATACGCAGATTTCAAAATCATAACGCGAAGCAAAACATTACTTAAAAAAATTACCAAATTTCACCAGTTCTGGCATATTGCGCGGGAGATGATGAAACAGATTGATTTTTCCGGTCAGCCGGTGCGATTGATAGGTTTCGGTATTAGTAATGCTGAAGATGAAACACGCAAAAAATACGTTCAATTGGAATTGTTTTGATTTGAATATGTCTTAAAATAAAAAAAAACGCTAACTTTGTCCTTTTTTTAAGAGAGATTGCAACATGAATATTAAGAAAGCCGAATTTGTTATAAGTAATACAGATCCGAAAAAATGTCCGCAGGACGGACGTCCGGAATATGCGTTTATCGGGCGGTCGAATGTGGGAAAATCGTCGTTAATTAATATGCTTACAGGGAAAAAAAAATTAGCTATGACTTCTTCCACGCCTGGAAAAACGCAAATGATCAACCATTTTATAATTAATGATGAATGGTATCTGGTTGATTTACCTGGTTATGGCTATGCGCAACACGGGAAAAAGGGACGGGAAAAAATAAGCGGAATTATAAATGCTTATCTGTTTGGAAGAGAAGCTCTTAGTAATCTTTTTGTTTTGCTGGACTGCAGGCTTGAGCCTCAGAAAATTGATTTGGAATTTATTGAACAGCTGGGTGAGAATGGTGTGCCGTTTTCGATTATTTTCACAAAAATCGACAAAATATCTAATGGCAAACTGAACGAAAATGTTGCAGGCTACAAAGCCAGGCTGATGGAAACTTGGGAAGAACTTCCTCCTGTTTTTTGCAGTTCATCGGAATATAAGAAAGGCAGGGAAGAAATTTTAGATTATATTGAAAAAATAAATAATTTGTTGAACGGCAATGAATGATATTTTTGCCGCTTGTTAATTTACAAAAGAAAAAAAATGAACTGGTTTGAATGTAAGGTCACGTATGAGAAAATGATGGAAAACGGGATGCCGAAGAAAGTTACAGAGCCATATCTGGTTGACGCCCTTTCGTTTACGGAAGCTGAAGCTCGGATAATAGAGGAAATTAAGCCGTATATTTCCGGCGAATTTACTATTGCCGACATAAAGCGTGCCCGTATTAATGAATTATTTTTCAACGAATTAGGCGACCGTTATTATCGGATAAAAGTATTTTTTATCACGTTGGATGAAAAAAGCGGAGCCGAAAAGAAAACAGCGGTGCAGATGCTGGCTCAGGCTTCCAATATAAAAGAAGCTATTGCCGTTTTGGAAGAAGGAATGAAAGGCACAATGGCTGACTATGTAATTGGCTCTGTTGCAGAAACTATGATTATGGATGTGTTTCCTTTTTCTGCCGAATCGAAAACAGAAAATCAGGAGTAAATGAGTATTGTTTCCCGTATAAAGCAGTTGAAATCCGATCTTCCGGAACATGTCTGCCTTGTCGCTGTTTCCAAATTTCATCCGGAAACGGCTATTTTAGAGGCTTATAATTCAGGACATCGTGTTTTTGGGGAAAATCGGGTTCAGGAATTGCTTCCCAAGTATGAACATCTGCCCAAAGATATTCAATGGCATTTTGTAGGACATTTGCAGACAAATAAGGTGAAATATATTGCCCCTTTCATTGATACCGTTCACAGCGTTGACAGTTTGATGCTGTTGAACGAAATAGATAAGGAAGCAGGAAAATGCAAACGTAAAATAAAAATTTTGCTTCAAATTCATATTGCTGTGGAGGAACACAAATTCGGATTTTCTTTCGATGAAATTGAAGCAACATTAGAAAAAAAATTGCTAAATTCTTTTCCCAATATCATTGTTGCAGGTTTGATGGGAATGGCTACGTTTACAGACGACAGTGAAAAAGTACGCAACGAATTTAGAAAATTAAATATTTTTTTTCAGGAACTGAAAACAGGATATTTTTCCGGTAACGATTATTTTCGTGAATTATCAATGGGAATGAGCAACGATTATCCCGTTGCATTAGATGAAGGAAGTACAATGGTGCGTATTGGAAGCCTGATTTTTGGTTCAAGAGAATAGAAGAAAGTTAAAATAAATAATCACAATTAAATAACACAGTTCAGACAATTATTCCATGCAAGCAATTTATTCCAAACTTATAGCGCGTTTGCTTCCCGTATCTGAAAGGCAGATAGTTAAAACTATTGATTTACTGGACGAAAAAGCGACAATTCCTTTTATCAGCCGATACCGAAAAGAAGTAACCGGCGGATTAGACGAAATTCAAATCAGTGAAATAAAACAACTGTACGAAAAACTTCAGGAATTAAGTAAACGAAAAGAAACAATTCTTAATTCAATTGAAGAGCAAGGCAAACTTACGCCTGAATTAAAAAAGCGTATCGAAGATTCATGGGAGAGTACCGAACTGGAAGATATTTACCTCCCATATAAACCTAAAAAACAAACTCGCGCCGAAACAGCACGAAAAAAAGGACTGGAGCCGTTAGCTAAAATAATAATGACTCAAAACGTACAAGATATATATGTTAAAGCCGAAAAATTTGTCAATGCAGATGTAGCCGATTTAGAAGAAGCTTTGCAGGGCGCGCGAGATATTATTGCAGAATGGGTTAACGAAAACGAATCTGCCCGAAACTCTATCCGGAATATTTTTAATCGCGAAGCAGTTATACATTCAAAAGTAGTTAAAGGGAAGGAAGAGGAAGGCGTTAAATTCCGCGACTATTTCGATTTCAAAGAACTGCTTTCCAAGTCTTCTTCGCACAGACTTTTAGCTATACGCAGGGGCGAAGCAGAAGGCGTTCTGAAAGTATCAATATCACCCGACGACGAACATGCTATGGAAACATTGAATCGACGTTTTGTGAGAGGAAACAATTCATCATCGGAACAGGTGGCAACCGCTGTAAAAGACAGCTACAAGCGTCTGTTAAAACCGTCTATCGAAACAGAATATGCCGCGCTGTCAAAAGAAAAGGCAGATAATCAAGCTATTAAAGTTTTCTCGGAAAATCTGCGGCAACTGCTCCTGTCGCCGCCGCTTGGTCAGAAGCGAGTACTTGGAATAGATCCAGGCTTTCGCACCGGTTGCAAAGTTGTTTGCCTTGACAATCAAGGAAATTTGCTTCACAATGAAACTGTTTATCCGCATCCGCCTCAAAATGAAAAAACAAAAGCGGGTATGAAAATTGTTTCATTAGTAAGCGCTTATGCTATTGATGCTATTGCTGTTGGAAATGGAACGGCAGGACGCGAAACCGAGCAGTTCATAACAGCTTTGCGATATGACCGGAAAATACAGGTTTTTGCAGTCAGCGAAGATGGAGCTTCGGTTTATTCTGCGTCTAAAACAGCGCGTGAAGAATTTCCTGAATATGACGTAACCGTGCGCGGCGCTGTCAGCATCGGACGACGATTGATGGATCCGTTAGCCGAACTTGTTAAAATAGAACCTAAGTCTATCGGCGTTGGTCAGTATCAACACGATGTAAATCAATCAGAATTGAGAAATTCGTTAGACCAGACGGTTGTAAGTTGCGTAAACTCAGTCGGCGTAAACCTGAATACTGCAAGCAAACATTTGTTAACATACGTTTCCGGTTTAGGTCCTGCGCTGGCGCAAAATATTGTAGATTACAGAGCAAAAAACGGACCGTTCAAATCGCGGAAAGAATTATTGAAAGTTCCACGACTGGGCGAAAAAGCGTTTGAGCAGGCGGCTGGATTCTTGCGTATCCCCGATGCTGAAAACCCATTAGACAATTCAGCTGTTCATCCTGAAAGTTACCCAACAGTCGAAGCAATGGCTAAAGATTTGAAATGTAGCGTTTGCGATCTGATTAACAAAAACGAAATCAGAAATAAAATCCAGTTAGAAAAATATATTTCAGAAAAAACAGGTATGCCAACTTTGCTGGATATTATGCAGGAACTGGATAAGCCCGGTCGCGATCCGCGCCAAAATATAAAAGTATTTGAATTTGACCCTAATGTGAAAAGTATTACCGATTTGCGGGAAGGTCAGATATTACCTGGAATTATCAACAATATAACTAATTTTGGATGTTTTGTTGATATTGGAATCAAGGAAAAGGGGCTGGTTCATATTTCCAATATGGCTGACAAGTATATTTCAGACCCGACAAAAATCGTTTCCATCCACCAGCACGTGCAGGTTAAAGTGCTTAGCATTGACATGGAACGGAAAAGGATTCAGCTGAGTATGAGGATTGAATAAATGATTGCTGATAACAACTAACAACTAATAACTAATGACTATATAAAAAATCCCTACAAATAGCGATTTTAAGCGTTTGTTTTTTGCCGTACCTTTGCACCGTCAATTTTTATTATAAAAAAAAAATGCAAATCAGTATTGGTAAGATCTTATTTTTAAGTATGATATTTGTTACTCCTGCAATTTTTGCGCAGGCAGACAGTTCTGAATACAAACATTATCGCTTTGGGAGTTATGGCGAAATGCTTTTTCAGCAAATGGATTATGGAGCCGACAGGTATAAAGATCCCAAAGGAGCGCCACGTGAAAACCGTGCTTATATTTCTATCCCGCGCACTATTTTAGCGTTTGATTACAAGTTTAGCGATGATATAATTCTTGGTACGGAAATCGAATTTGAATACGGCGGAACAGGCTCGGCTATGGAACTCGAATACGACGAGGCGGGCGAATACGAATTTGAAATCGAAAAAGGTGGCGAAGTGGCTCTGGAACAGTTCCATATCACCAAACGTTTCGCACCGTATTTCAATGTTCGCGCAGGACATGTCATCGTACCTGTGGGACTGACAAATGCTCATCACGAGCCAATCTTTTTCTTCGGAACTTCCCGTCCAGAAGGCGAAATGACTATTCTTCCATGCACATGGCACGAAAACGGACTTTCGATTCTCGGCGCATACAAAGGCTTAAATTATGAATTAATGATTGTCAACGGTTTAGATCCAAACGGCTTTTCGTCGTCCAACTGGATACAGGGCGGCAAGCAAGGAATATTTGAAACTTTCGTGATGACAAGCCCCGCTTTTGCAGGTCGCTTGGAATATACTCCAATTAAAGGATTACGCTTCGGAGTTTCAGGATATTATAATAAAACAGCGAAAAACGCAAGTATGCCGCAAAAAACAGCAGGGATCAACGCTAACGTAACTATTGGTACGTTTGACGTGCAATACGTGAATAAAAATGCCGCCCTGAGAGCAAACATTATATATGGTCATTTAACCGACGCTTTACGATTGAGCCAAATCAACCGCAACATATCCAAAGCTACAAATTTTGCCCGTACTCCGGTAGCAGAAGAAGCATTAACATATTCAATTGAAGCAGGTTACAATATACTGTCGCTCTTCAGGCTAAAACAGAAACTGACGCCTTTTATACGGTATGAATATTATAACAGTGCAGAAAAAGTCCCTGCGGGAATGGCGGAAATGCCTATAAATAAACGGAATATTTTTACCGTAGGAGCTAATTATGCGCTTTTGCCTAATCTGCTGATTAAAGCCGATTATGCAATGCGACATATTGATAATGACCACTTTAACCGCGAAAATACGTTCAGTATCGGAATCGGATATACCGGCTGGTTTATAAAAAAATAACAATTTAATGATTTATAAAAACAAATTCAAATGAAAGTTAAAAACACTTTTTTCTATTTTTTAGCGCTTTTATTTAGCGCAGGTTTATTTTCTTGCGAAGACAAGAATACATCTAACAATGGTGATGAAGATGGTTACGGCTACGATTTTACCAATGTTATTAATACTTATGTTGATGACGTTATTCTCAACACTTACACCGAAATGAAAGACGACGCAACTGCTCTATATGAATCGGTGGAAGCCTACGCAGAAGATCGTTCGCAGGATAAGTTGAACGACGTATGCAACAAATGGCGTGCAATGCGTATTCCATGGGAACAGAGCGAAGGCTTTCTTTTTGGTCCTGCTGCGTTGTTGAGCCTGGATCCTTCGCTTGATTCCTGGCCTCTGGATAAAAAAAGTATCGACCTTATTTTAAACGGTCAGGATGCAATCGACGCCAACCGTATCGCATCGTCTAATGTTCATGGTTTTCACGCTATTGAATACATCATCTTTGACGGCGGAAAGCCTAAAACAGCATCACTCAACGATCGCGAACTGGCTTACCTGCAAGCAGCAACAGATTATCTGCGTAACGATACTTACCAGCTTTATGCCAACTGGACAGGTGCAGACAATGCAAGCGAAGAAGTTTCAGAAGCGCTGGAGGAAGCGGAAATCGAAATACAATATTATTTTGCCGGACAATTCAAAAATGCGGGCAAGGCAGGCAGCACTTTCATTTCACAAAGCGATGCTATCGACCAGATTATAGATGGTTGCATTGATATTGCATCGGAAGTCGGTTCGCAAAAAATCGGCGGTCCTTATAACACTGCAAAAGTGGACTACGAGCAGGCTGTGCTTGAAGTGGAATCATGGTACAGCTGGAACTCGCTTGCCGATTACAGGAATAACATTATCAGTATCCGCAATTCATACTTTGGCGGGCGCAACAAAACAGCTGCCAACGCATCTGTCAACAGCATTTCTGCTTTTGTTAAAAGCAAGGATGCCGCACTTGATCAGGAAGTTACAAATGCAATAGAAGCAACTGTTAATGCTATTGACGCAATAACGCCTCCATTTCGTAATGCTATTCAGGGCGGCAGTAATTCCAAAATTGATAACGCAATGGACGCTTGCGCAAATTTGGAAGAAACGCTTTCTAAGATAAAAAAATTGAGAAATTAGCTTCTGTCATATATCACTACTACTTACATTTCCAGGAAAAGCGCTTTTACAGCGCTTTTCTTTTGACCAGATAGGAAGTGGAAACGGATGGCGAAAAATATGGAATGGACGTAATCTCCCGAAAATTGTGTACCTTTGCAGTCAAATTGAAAATTTATATTAATGAAATATACGAATTTAACATTAAACGATTTATCTGTTAATATTCGTCTGTCTTCTTTTGAAAAAGAAAATGCAGGTGAATATCATGTTGTAATTGAAGGTAATAATACGCTTTTAAACGCTGAAACGCAGTATGCGAATATTGAAAATGCGTTGAAATATTTATCTGTCAATGTTTTGTCGGCAAATGTTTCGCTTGTTCTGAAACGTTTTTTTACGAGCGACGCCGTCAATCATGAAGCCTGTCTGAAAAATGGAGAAAACAGCGATGTTGCCGTTTCTATTGTGCAACAACCGCCTCTGAGTGGTGCAAAAGTATCGCTTTGGGCATATTTTGTAGAAAATGCGCAGGTAAAGTCAAATGGCGAAAACGCTATCGAAATGAAACATTCTTCTTACCGTCATCTGTTTGATATGCAGCTTCATAACCACAACAAAGATGAATTTGCGCAAACCGAAGAAATTTTCAATAATTATACCCTGAAATTAAAAAGCGAGAACTGTACGCTTGCCGACAATGCAGTCCGCACGTGGATTTTTGTACAGG
>JAIRPX010000075.1 GCA_031256775.1 Dysgonamonadaceae bacterium | reverse complement strand
TAACCCGCCAAACGGTTAGCGTTCAGTGACAAATAAACCTTAGTATAGACGCCCAAATTGGGCGTCTATACAATTTTTCTATCTGTTATATTTTTTGAATTTTATATTCGCGCGGCATGGTTTTGTGTAACGTCATTGCGAAGGCAGAGCCTTGTGTTTTGCGAGAAGGCGCGTAGCGCTAATATCTTTGTAGCCGTGTGCGTAAGCTCACGGTAAAGATGTACGGAATATAAACAGAGCAGCGTAGCTGCGATACCTTAATTTTTATTCATTTCATGTTTATGAATCAATTTGCTGTTGAAAAAAGATGTCGCAGCTACGCTGCTCAGGGAAAGGACAGTGTTTTAAACCCGAGCGCTAACGCACACGGCTACAAAGATGTTGCAGCTACGCTACTTTTGTTCAGCACGGTTTATAAAGAATTTGCAGAGTAGCTGTTTTACGAAGTAACGCGAGAAAAAGTTTTTTAAACGAGACACGTGGTGCAAAGCATGAAGGCACGGCTTATAAAGCCGCGTCAGCAGGAAAGCCATAGACACAGGGTTTTGCGGGTGAGCCTAAAAAAACAGAATTTGCAAAACATTCCCCTCTTTGTTAAAATTGCCAATATCAATAAAAAAAAGAACCGCCTTAAGACGGTTCTTTCGTTGCAGTTGCGGAGACAGGACTCGAACCTATGACCTCCAGGTTATGAGCCTGGCGAGCTACCAACTGCTCCACTCCGCGATTTCAGGCTGCAAAGGTATTACTTATTTTCATAAAAACAAAATTTTTCCGTTTTTTTTTATGCAATCATTATATTTTGTACTAACTTTGCACCCGATATTATAAAAAAATAGTCGTATGTCGGAAGTAGTCGTAAAAACAAGAGAGAGACTTATTGAAGTTGCTCGTCAGCTGTTCGCCCGTATCGGAGTGGATGATACAACTATGAACGATATTGCTCAGGCTTCCGAAAAAGGCAGGCGAACTTTATATACTTATTTTAAAAGTAAAACGGAAATTTATAATGCCGTTTTGCAATCGGAATTGAAAATCCTTTATGATTCTTTAGAGGCTGCCGCAAAAAAAGATTTGCCAGCTGACGAAAAAATGGTGCAGTATATCCGTATTCGTATGGAATCAACAGGAAAAGTGGTGTTTCGAAATGGAACTTTGCGTGCAAATTTTTTCAGGGACATGCGTCGTGTAGAATCTGCTCGTAAAGCATTCGATAAAAGGGATCTTAAAGTGATTCTGGGAATTTTACAGGAAGGAATTGAACAGGATATTTTTGAAATTTCCGATCCTGTAAGAACAGCAGTTATCTTGCAAAGTGTTATGAAAGGAATGGAAATACCTTATATAAGAGGAATAATTAACGGTTTTTCTCCATCGGACAGCAGTCAGGCAGATTCTGTTATAGGCTTGTTGTTTAATGGTTTAAGAAAACATAAAAACTAAAATAAATATGATCAAATTATTAGAGGGAAAAACAGCGATTGTCACAGGCGCTGCACGTGGAATAGGAAAAGCAATCGCTGTCAGGTTTGCCGGTGAAGGATGTAACATCGCTTTCACAGATTTAGCTATTGACGACAATGCAAAAGCAACTGAAAATGAAATAGCTGCTTTGGGTGTGAAAGTAAAAGCATACGCTTCCAATGCCGCCAGTTTTGATGATACGCACGCAGTTGTAAACGAAATCGTGAAAGATTTCGGACAGGTTGATATTCTGGTCAATAATGCCGGAATAACCCGCGACGGACTGATGATGCGCATGTCGGAACAACAGTGGGATTCTGTTATTGGCGTAAATCTTAAATCGGCGTTCAACTTTATTCACGCATTAACTCCCGTGATGATGAAACAAAAAGCTGGAAGCATTATAAATATGAGTTCGGTGGTTGGAGTTCACGGAAATGCAGGACAGGCTAACTATTCTGCATCCAAAGCCGGTATGATTGGTTTGGCAAAATCAATAGCTAAAGAATTAGGCTCGCGTGGAATACGCGCTAATGCTATTGCTCCGGGATTTATTATCACAGAAATGACGCACCAGCTGTCGGAAGAAGTGCGCGCTGAATGGGCAAAACAGATTCCAATGAAACGTGGCGGAACGCCTGAAGATGTAGCCAATGCTGCTTTGTTTTTAGCGTCAGATCTTTCGTCATACGTGACAGGACAGGTAATTCAGGTTGACGGCGGTATGAACACTTAAATTAGTTAGGAATCAGGAATTAAAAATTTATGAGTTGCAAATAAAAAATTCCTGATTCTTAATTTCTAATTATTATGAATGTCATTTACGAAGATAATCATTTAATTGCCGTAAACAAGACTTCTTCGGAAATTGTTCAGGGCGACAAAACAGGAGATACGCCGCTTTCTGAAATCATAAAGCAATGGTTAAAAGACAAATACCAGAAACCGGGAAATGTTTTTATTGGAGTTCCTCACCGTTTAGACCGCCCAGTTTCGGGAGTGACGCTTTTTGCCAAGACAAGCAAAGCGTTGGAGCGTATGAATGAAATGTTTCGCAATGGCGAAGTACGAAAAACGTATTGGGCGATTGTTGCAAACCGTCCGCCAAAGCAAGAAGACGAGCTGGTGCATTACCTTGTTCGCAATGAAAAGCAAAATAAATCATACGCTTATGACAGCGAAAAACCTGATTCAAAGAAAGCAATACTGGCTTACAAATTAATAGCTCAATCAGATCGATATTTCTTATTGGAAATTGACCTGAAAACAGGTCGCCATCATCAAATCAGGTGTCAATTAGCGCAAATTGGCAGCCCTGTTAAAGGCGACTTGAAATACGGATTTAGTCGCTCTAACCCCGATGGTGGAATTAGCTTACATGCGCAGAAAGTGGCATTTATTCATCCTGTTTCAAAAAAAGAAATAGAAATTGTTGCTCCAATACTTTCGCCTGATAAATTGTGGCAAATTTTAATTGATAATAAAATTTGCCGTCATTAATTTTTATAATTTATGCAGTTGATTAAAACGGTTGCCGGATTAAAAAAGGAACTGGAAAATAAAAGGAAAGAAAACATGTCTATAGGTTTTGTTCCTACGATGGGAGCTTTGCATAATGGGCATATTGAATTGGTAAAACGTTCAGTTACAGAGAATGACATTTCAGTTGTCAGTATTTTTGTCAATCCAACTCAATTTAACGATAAAAATGATTTATTGAAGTATCCACGTATGTTGGACGCCGATTGTAAGTTGCTGGAAAAAACAGGAAATACTTTCGTTTTTGCGCCGGACGTCGAAGAAATATATCCTGAGCCTGATACGAGACAATTTGACTTTGGCTGTCTTGCTTGCGTAATGGAAGGACAGTTCCGTCCGGGACATTTCAATGGCGTAGCGCAGGTGGTCAGTCGTCTTTTTGAAATCGTCGAGCCAGATAGAGCTTATTTTGGTGAAAAAGATTTTCAACAATCGGTTATCATACGCGAAATGGTTAAACAACTGAATTTTAATATCCAAATTGTTGCTTGCCAGATTGTTCGCGAAGCTGACGGCTTGGCGATGAGCAGTCGTAACCTCCGATTAAACGAAGTGCAAAGGAAAAATGCGGCAAACATATTCAGAATATTAAATGAAAGTCGCAACAAGAAAGACAGTCACTCTGTTCAGGCTGTTAAATTACTGGTAGAAAACGAATTGAATCTCATTCCTGAATTAAAAGTCGAGTATTTCGATATCGTTGACGCTCATACTTTGCAGTCAATTAATAACTGGGAAGAAACAGGCGCTCCGATTGGTTGTATCGCCGTATTTGCAGGAGATGTGAGGCTTATTGATAATATAAAATATTTTTCTCCATCCACGAAATAAAATCAAAGAAGCAAAGCAGTTGCCGTTCATATTTGTTTTTCATTATTTTTGGACGCTCGCTGCGAATCTGTTTCAGCAACTGTTCACGTATTTTTTGCCGGTCAAGCAGATGATGACGCTGGATAAATTTAAACAACAGTTTCTCAGTCATATACATTTGTTTTTCGTAATTAATACTGCGCTTTATAGATTTGATTTCGTTTTCCGAAAAATCATAGTTTTTTAACTCAGTCTGCAATATCAAATTCAACAGGCGGGCATAATGATAGGCTGGCAGTGTATAAAACATTTTACCTGAAGCGGTTATCTTTTTCATGTTTTTGCGGGCTTCCGCATAGTTGCCGGTAGAAATGTGCAAGCGCACCAAAGTTAGCAACAAATCAAGCTGCATATCCAACTGCAAGAACAACAGATTTTTGAACAGCGTTTCTTCCTGTTCGGAAATAAGCGTTGCTGCGCCGGTAAAATTGCCGGTATTGAATAAACCGGCAAATTGATACAGGAAAATATAGGCATGAACATTGAGAATAAAATCGACGGCATATTCGCCTTGCGCTATCTCTTTCAGTTTGTTAATAAAAAACGGCATTTCTTCATATAATCCGGCAGTTTTCAGACTGTTTAAAATTCCGGTAATCGCCTGCAAATAATACACCGGAGGATTGAGAATCAGATGCCGGTTGGCTTCAAACAGTTCAATCAGTGTCCGGTAGAAGCGTACAGCCATTTTATAGTTGCCCGAATCCAGATAGTAGGCTGACTGAAACAGCAAATGCAGTTTCTGCGTCTCAAAACTTTTTTTGGAATAGTTAGCGATAATATTCAGTTCGCTCAGAACCAAATCGTCCAGATCTTTTTTCTGTTTTTCCGAATGTACATATCCCTCGTGGAAAAGCCTGAGTTTCAGAATGTCATAAAGTTGCGAATGAAAATAAGAACTGCGAATGGATTTTATGATTTCTACAATTTTCATCTGCTTGCCTATCAATTGCCGCTCGTTTATACTGCGGAAATCAAGTATATTCAGGTATTTCAACTCGTTGCGTCGCGCCATCAGCGTCAGGGCGTCCAGTTCATACATCGTCGACACTTTTTTAACCCTGTCGAGCGCCTCAAAAGCTTCGTCATATAAAGCCCTTTCAAACAGAATATCGGCTTCCGACAGAGTAGCGAACATTTTGGTTTGAACGTCTCTTTTCCGGCGAAGGTTAACTAAACAGTCCATAAGACTGCGGTACAAATGTTTAACTGCCATCTCGAAACTGCCGCACGGGTATTTGGCGCAAAATCGCTCGTGAATTTCTTCAACCGGATGACCGGCTTCAATTAAGTCGCAAAGCCATAAATATTTTTTATCGCCGGTCTGCAGGTTTGCCGTCATCCGGAAATTTCGTTTTTCGGCTTTCGACAGAGTGTTTATCAATATTATTAAAGAGGAAAGTTGTTTCATTACTATATTTTTTATTCCTGCAAAGATAATAAAATCCTGTCAGGAAATGATATAAAAATTCAAAACATCTAAAAATCTCTATTTGGGATTATCTAATTCAGCGTTTTTTGTCCTTGTTTTATATTGCGTGGCTGTTTACCTTTGCATTAAATAATTTTTAATTTTAACGCAAATGACTAAACGCAAAAATAAAAATATCCTTGTAGTCGGCAGTTCAAATACCGATATGGTTATAAAAACCAATCATTTACCGCTGGCGGGAGAAACGGTGCTGGGAGGAGCTTTTTTCATGAATCCCGGAGGTAAAGGTGCAAATCAGGCAGTAGCAATCGCTCGTCTGGGCGGACAGGTTACGTTCATCTGCAAGACAGGGAGCGATGTATTCGGATACCAGTCGCACCAACTGTTTGAAGAAGAAGGCATTGATGTTTCCTACGTATTTTCCGATACGGAAAGTCCATCGGGCGTGGCTTTAATAACGGTTGACGAAAACGGGGAAAATTGCATTGTAGTGGCTTCGGGAGCTAATGCGAATCTCAAGTCTGACGATATTGCCCAAGCGGAAGAAGCTATTGATAGAGCCGATTTTGTGCTTATGCAGCTGGAAATCCCTATCGAAACCGTAGAGTTTGTGGCAAAAAAAGCCGCAGAAAAAAACAAAAAAGTAATTCTGAATCCTGCTCCGGCACGCAGTTTGTCGAAAGAACTGCTGCAAAACCTGTATGCCGTTACGCCCAACGAAACGGAAGCTGAACTGATTTCCGGCATAAAAATTACTGATGAAGCATCTGCTCTCAAAGCGGCGGAACGAATCGTAGAACTGGGCGTTGAAAATGTAATAATCACCTTAGGTTCAAAAGGCGCTTTTGTGTATGGCGAAGGCATTTGCGAAATGGTGTCGGCTTTCAAAGTGAAGGCGCAGGATACTACCGCTGCAGGCGATATCTTTAATGGCGCGCTTACCGTTGCTCTTGCAGAAAACCGCCCGATACTCGACGCTGTGCGTTTTGCCTGCAAAGCCGCCGCTATATCGGTTACGCGCATTGGAGCACAATCGTCGGCTCCATACCGTAATGAAGTAGATGTATTTTAAACTAAAAGTTAAAATTTAAAAACTAAAAAATTATATATCATGTTTATTGTAAGTAATTATCCGTTAGCAATTATTTTTTGCTTTATTACCATGCTTTGCTGGGGTTCATGGGGTAATACCCAGAAATTAGCCGGAAAAACATGGCGTTATGAACTGTTTTACTGGGATTATGTGATTGGCGTACTGCTGTTTTCACTTATCTCGGCATTTACTTTGGGCAGTATTGGCTCCGAAGGGCGCAGTTTCCTTCCCGATTTGGCGCAGGCTGAATGGGGAAATATCGGCAGCGCGTTTCTGGGCGGAATTATCTTCAACGCGGCAAATATCCTTTTGTCGGCGGCGATAGCAATTGCGGGATTGTCGGTAGCATTTCCGGTTGGCATAGGTTTGGCGTTAGTTTTAGGTGTGATCATTAATTATATCGGACAGCAAACCGGCAATCCTTTATTTTTGTTCGGCGGCGTAGCTTTGGTTACTGTCGCCATAGTTTTTAATGCTTTGGCTTATAACAAACAAGCCAAACAAGCGAAAAAAATATCCTCAAAAGGTATTATTCTCTCGTTGGTTGCGGGAATATTGATGTCGTTTTTTTACCGTTTTGTAGCCGCTTCGATGGATCTGGACAATTTCGTCAGTCCGGCAGCTGGGAAAATGACGCCTTATACGGCTATGTTCATTTTTGCCTGTGGAATTTTCGCAAGTAATTTCCTGTTTAATACGTTGGTTATGAAAAAACCTTTTGAAGGCGAGCCGATTAAATACAGCGAATATTTCAAGGGCGGTTTCAATATCCACTGGGTAGGTATTTTGGGCGGTTTGATTTGGGGCTTGGGCAACGCTTTCAACCTGATTGCGGCAGGAAAGGCAGGAGCCGCCATTTCCTACGGACTGGGACAGGGCGCAACGCTGGTATCGGCTTTCTGGGGCGTATTTATCTGGAAAGAATTTCGGAATGCGCCGAAAGGCGTAAACAGCTATCTGTATCTGATGTTCCTGTTGTTTATCGCCGGAATCGGATTGATTATTGCGGCAGGAGCTTAGATAATTATGAATTATAAATTATGAATTTTCATTTATAATTTATAATTTTAAAAGGTGTTCTTTGACATTTTGGTTTACACGATTTTAGATTTACAGAAATTATTTTGTACCGCAGGAACGTTGGCAAGCGTATCAACGAAGATATTCTGCAAAGTAAACGAGCAGAATAAGGATAAACTCAAATAATAGAGTTTTTTCTTCACTTGGAAATTTAGCGTGTAAACCAAATGCAAAGTTTACACGCTTTTTTTGTGCAAATTTAAAAAGTTAAAAAAAATGATGTTGAAGCTTCCGGTACCAAACATGCCGAATGGACTTACCATATCTGGCGGTTGGGATGGTAGCAAAAATTTAATACAAAAATAAAAACTAAATACTAAAAATAAAAAATTAAAATGATGAATAGAGTATATTTTATAATCGTAGCAATATTGATTTTTTCAGCTTGTTCTCAAAAGAAAACAAATGCTATTCCCGAAAAATTCAATATCAGTAAAACCACGCTTCTTGATAAAATAAAGGGCGGCTGGGCAGGACAAACCATCGGCTGTACTTACGGCGGACCAACGGAATTTCGTTACAACGGAACAATGATTCAGGATTATACGCCAATCAAATACCCCGACGGTTATATCAAATGGGATTATGAAAACTTTCCCGACTTGTATGATGACATTTATATGGACTTGACATTTGTAGATGTTTTTGCTCGTTTGGGAATCGACGCTCCTGCCGATTCGCTGGCAGCGGCGTTTGCAAATGCAGGATATATGCTTTGGCACGCCAATCAGTCGGCGCGGTATAATATTCTGAACGGAATCATGCCGCCCGCGTCGGGACACTGGCTCAACAATCCTCACGCCGACGATATTGATTATCAGATAGAAGCCGATTATGCCGGACTGATGTCGCCCGGTATGCCGAATTTCGCTTCCGAAATTTCGGACAAAGTTGGGCATATCATGAACTATGGCGACGGCTGGTATGGCGGCGTGTATGTAGGCGCTATGTATTCGCTTGCCTTTATTTCCGACGATATTGAGTTTATCGTTGCCGAAGCGTTAAAAACTATTCCCGAACAAAGTGCGTACTATCAATGTATGAGCGACGTAATCCGCTGGCACAAGCAATATCCCGACGATTGGAAACACACGTGGTTTGAGTGCGAAAAGAAATGGAGTTCGGATATCGGCTGTCCCGACGGCGTATTTGTACCGTTTAATATTGACGCCATTATCAACAGTGCATACATTCTGATCGGCTTGCTCTACGGCGAAGGCGATTTCTACAAGACAATGGATATTGCCACGCGCTGCGGTCAGGATTCGGACTGCAATCCGGCATCGGCAGCAGGAATTTTGGGCGCAATCGTCGGCTATTCCAATATACCCGAAAAATGGCTGAAAAACTTGCGCGAAGTGGAAGATATGAATTTTGCCTACACCAATATTTCGTTAAACAAAGCCTATCAAATGAGTTTTGATCAGGCGCTCCAGGTAATTCAACGCAACGGCGGGACGGTGGATGGCGAAAACATTACCGTTTTGTGTCAGAAACCCGTTGCCGTGCGATATGAAAAAGCTTTTGAAGGATTGTATCCTGTTGAAATAATAGATTTGCGAAAACAAATAACCGAATTGAACGAATTGTCATTTGAAGGAACAGGCATTGTTATCAGGGGCGGTGTAAACAATAAAAACGGCGGCGCAGCCGATTATGTTGCAAAAATTGCGGTTGGCATAGACGGGCAAAAAGCAGACACAATCACTATGCCTGCAAGTTACCGCACGCGCCGCAACGATGTATTCTGGCGCTACAACCTTCCGAAACAAACGCACAAAATAACTCTTGAATGGTTGAATCCGGATAAAAATTTTGGAATTAATTTGTGGAACGCCGTTATTTATTCGGAGAAATCATAAACAGATATTTTAAATAAAAATTGGAATAAAAAAACAGTGAAAATCGTTTAAAATTAACAGGCTGTAAATTTTACACGGATATTTTATATGATTTTGATTGATGTTTCAGGTAAATCCAGTTAGCGAATGTGAATTTTTTTATGATAAAATAAGTCATTTTTTTCGCAAAAACTACAACTGTTTTTTATAATAGAGTATTTATTCTTAATGAGATGAACGTAACATTCTTAAATAAAACAGTAGTTTGGGATTATCCAAATCAATGTTTTTTGTCCTTTTTTTGTAATTTTCAAGTGTATATCTTTGTACTGTAAAATTAACGCGATTCGTACTCGCAAATTATGTCAAAAAAAAACCTACGTTTAAAACTTTCTTTTCCTGAAAAATTAAAACTTAGCTATCAAACTGCAAATTAAATATTTACCGCAATAACTGTCTCTGTTTTTTTATCCAAAAACTGTCTATAAAAAACGTACCTTTATTTTATACGGAGAGAGTTTATAAGGATATAATATATAAAATTTATTTGATAATATGAGAAAAAAACTATTTGTACTATTTTTGAGCCTTATCAGCTATTGCTCAATATCGGCTCAAAGTGTTGTTGTTAACGGAGTTGTTACCGATGAAAAAAACGAATCGATTCCGGGAGCATCAGTGACGGTAAAAGGGAGTACGCGAGGCGTAACGACCGATCTGGATGGGTCATATTCTATTTCGGTCAAGCCTGAAGACGTACTGGAGTTTTCTTTTTTAGGCTATGAGAAGAAAACAGTAACTGTAGGAACGCAAACTTCAATCAGCGTTCAGTTGAAACCGACGGCAAACGAACTGGATGAAGTGACAGTCGTTGCTTTCGGAAAGCAGAAAAAGGAGAGTGTTGTCTCGTCTATTCAAACGGTAAATACAAAGGATTTGAAAATACCGAGCAGCAACCTGACGACAGCTTTTGCCGGTAAGATTCCGGGCATTATTTCGTATCAGACTACCGGCGAGCCTGGAGCAGACAACGCACAGTTCTTTGTACGCGGCGTTACAACATTCGGCTACAAAGCTGATCCGTTGATTCTGATTGACGGTTTTGAATCGACGTCTAATGACCTTGCACGTCTCCAACCGGATGATATTGAAGCATTTTCCGTATTGAAAGATGCTTCAGCGACGGCTATGTACGGACCAAGAGGCGCCAATGGCATTATCCTCGTAACAACCAAAACAGGCAAAGAAGGACCTGTAAAGATGAACATCCGTATTGATACACGGGTAGCTACCCCTACGAAAATGAACGAGTTTATCGATGGTGTTTCATACATGCGAATGTATAATGAAGCGCTACTGACGAGGACGGCAAACGAGAAAGCCTATTACAGCGAACAAAAAATCCAGGCGACAGAGAAGGGTGTTAATCCGATGGTTTATCCTAATGTACAGTGGCTTGATGAATTGTTCAAGTCTTCTACAAGCAATACAAAAGCCAATATTAATGTGTCGGGAGGCGGAAATGTGGCAAAGTATTACGTTTCGGCAGGCTATGATCATGAAACAGGGCTACTGAATGTTGATAACAGGAGCAATTTCAACAATAATATCGGAATTGACAGGTTTAACATTCGAAGCAACGTCGTATTCAAACTGACAAGCACGACTACGCTTGATACGAGAATACAGGGACGTTTTGAAAGATACAACGGACCGTATCACGCGACAACAGACATATACAATATGATCATGGCAAGCAACCCTGTCGATTTTCCCGCTGTTTATGAACCGGATAAAGCTAACCTCTTTACAAAACATACACTTTTCGGGAATGCTTTTATTTCAGGAGGAATGATGCAAAATCCATACGCAGAGATGGTGATGGGCTATCAAAATCGCGATGACAATACCATTACTGCTATGGCTACATTTAGTCAGGATTTGGACTTTATCCTCAAAAATTTGAAATTCCAGGCAAAAGCTTCTGCAAACACATGGAGTTCCTACACGGCAAAAAGACGCTATTCTCCTTATTATTATATGGTTGACGGTTATAATATTATCTCGGACGAATATGTGCTGTTTTGTATGAATTCTACCAGCGGACAAGCCTATCTGGGCAACGTGGAGCCATATAGGGATGCAACTAATCATTACTATTTTGAGGGACGTCTCAACTGGGAAGGTAAATATAACAAACACAATGTCGGACTGATGACGGTTTTCACATCGGAACAAAGTTTGCTGACGGGAGGCAACAGCAGTAATATTTTTGAAACGTTGCCGGAACGAAATCTTGGAAATTCGGGACGTTTGACTTATGACTACGATACACGTTATTTCTTTGAGTTTGTCTATGGATATAATGGCTCGGAAAAATTCACGGGCAAGCACAAATTCGGTTTTTTCCCATCGGCTGGATTGGGCTGGTTAGTATCCAACGAGGCTTTCTGGGCGCCGGTAAAAAAGTATGTCGGAAACGCCAAACTTAAATTTACATACGGGCGTACAGGGAATGACGCTATTGCCGGCAGAGCAGGACGTTTCTGGTTTCTATCGGATATCGAAATCGGCAGCGGAGGGCAATATACATGGGGTAAATTGTTTCAGACCTCATACGGGGGATACAACATAAAACGTATTGCCAATCTTGACATGACATGGGAAGTGTCAGACAAGATGAATCTCGGTCTTGAACTCGGATTCCTGAAAAATGATGCGTTGAAAATCAATGTCGATTTCTTTAAAGACAGGAGAAGCAGTATATACGGTATCAGGTCTAATATCCCGTCAACAGCAGGCTGGACAACTTCTCCTTCGGGAAATACGGGTGAAGTAAAATCGAAAGGTATTGATGGCTCAATTGACTTCCAACATTCCTTTAACAGGGATTTCTGGCTGACGGGGCGCGTAAACCTGACATATTCAACCAATAAATACGCCCAACTGGATGAATTGAATTATCCATACGATTACCTCCAGCATAAGGGAAAGCCCGTTTATCAATTATATGGACTTGTGGCAGAACGGCTGTTTGTTGATCAGGCGGAAATAGACCATTCCCCAAAGCAGGAGTTTGGTCTGTACATGGCGGGAGACATCAAGTATAAGGATGTGAACAATGATGGCGTTGTAAACAGTTATGACGCTGTGCCGATGGGATATCCGAGTATTCCCGAAATACAGTACGGTTTCGGTTTGTCGTCGGGCTATAAAAAAGTTGACTTCTCTTTCTTTTTCCAGGGAACGGGACGGGTATCATTTTTTATTGACGAATCAGCCATAACGCCTTTTGTAAACAGACGCAACGCTCTGGCTTTTATTGCAGACAGTTATTGGAGCGAATCAAATCCCGACGTACACGCTCTTTTCCCGCGTCTGTCAACCGCTGTTATTGCAAATAATTCACAGCCCTCGTCATGGTGGTTGCGCGACGGCAGTTTCCTGCGTTTGAAAACAATAGAAGCAGGATATACTATTGGAGGCTTCAAATCGCTTGCCAATTCGAGAATCTATATCAGCGCCGAAAACCTTTTCGTTATCAGCGCTTTTAAACTCTGGGACCCGGAAGTTGGCAGTAACGGACTGAATTATCCGCTTAACAGAACGTTTAATCTCGGATTGCAGCTGAATTTTTAAAAAATCAACAATTATTATAAACAATAAAAAATTATACGTATGAAAGATCATATTAAAAAGAGCTTGTTTCTCTACTTCGCAACTCTCCTGTTGGGGATTGGAGGATTTTCGTGCAGCAATTTTCTGGATGTTGTTCCTGATAATACAGGAACGCTGGAAGATGTTTTCTCTACTAAAGAACAGGCATGGAACGCCCTGTCGAGGGTATATCATTCGCTTCCCCTAATAAACAGCCATTTATATGGCGAATATCCTTTGGGTGACGAATACAGGGTTTATATGCAGAACCAAGTGGAGAACAGGTCTATCGCTGATGTAATAAATCGCGGCGACCAAACCGCAATGGATCCATATCTGGGATTATGGTCGGGAACGCGAGGCGCCTGGAATTTGTACCAGGCAATTTATGATACCAATTTATTTATGGCAAACATTGACGCAGTAGGCGACATGACAGAAACGGAAAAGGCAGACTGGAAAGCGCAGGCTAAATTCATGAATGCCTATTATACTTTTTTGCTGGTACAGCATTACGGTCCCGTTGTCATTGCAGACAAGGTACTGTCGGTCAACGCAACAGGCGATGAATTGTATCCGCGCAGGACAAAGGTAGAGGATTGTTTTCAATATATCATTCGATTGATAAACGAAGCCATACCCAATTTAAGGGAATCGGCGAATGTAGATGTTTACGGACAGGTGGACAAGACTGTTGCAACGGCAATTAAAGCAAAAATATTAATGTTCAGGGCAAGCCCGTTTTTTAATGGAAATACGGATTACAGTCAATTCTTAGATACGGACGGACAGCCGTTTTTTCCACAGACTTATGACATACAAAAATGGAAAGATGCGTTGGATGCTGTGAATGAGGCTATTGATGTTTGCGAAAAAAACGGAAAAGGTTTGTACCGGTACGACAAAAATATATATGGATATGATCGCGCCGATTATGAAGCCAACCGCGACGTGATGCAGACGCTTTATGATTTGAGGATGCTCGTTGTTGATCCATGGAACAAAGAATTGGTGTGGGGATTTTCAAATGTGCCGGTGGATGCTCATAACGACTGGCAGGCAATTACAAATATTCCGCTGCCTTCAGGTTATGATTCGTATGGCGGCACATACGATGTTTTTTGTTGCTATGGCAGTACGGGCGCTACACTTGCGGCGGCAGAAAGGTATTATACCAAAAACGGGCTTCCAATGGATGAAGATTTGACATTTAATTATAATGCAAGGTATGACGTGACAGTTACTCCTTCAACCGGAAGTACGGAATACGAAAAAACAAGGGGATTGTTGCAGCCCGACTGTCCCGTTGCTGGCATGTATTTGAACAGGGAATTACGGTTTTATGCCAATCTGGGTATTACAGGAGGATATTTCCGTTCACACTCCAACAGAATTGCTACACTGATGTTTGCAGAACAGCCCGGAGGCAGATATGCGAAATTCGGAGTACAGTACATCGCTACCGGCATAGGAATGCAAAAATTTGTGCATCCCGATACAAAGGCAGGAGCTGCTGCCCGCTTGCTCAAATTCCCCTATCCAATTATGCGCATGGCGGATTTATACCTGATGAAAGCCGAAGCCTTGACGCAGTTCATGGATGCGCCGAACCAGGAAGTGTATGATGCAATCAATAAAGTAAGACGCAGGGCAGGAATACCCGACGTCGAAACGGTATGGTCGAATCCGGAAATAACAAAGACAGTGAACAAACACAAGACAAAGAAAGGAATGTTGGAAATCATTCTTCGCGAGCGTGATAACGAATTTGCGTTCGAAGGACAACATTACTGGGATGTGGTGCGCTATAAAAATGCGGTAACCGAATTTTCCAAATCAAGTATAGGATGGAATAACACAGGCGCCAACGCGGAAACATTCTTTGTCCGAACAATTTATCAACAGAACAAATTTTCCAGGAAAAATTATTTGTGGCCTATTGATATAGAGGAACTTCACATCAACAAAAACCTGGTTCAAAATCCATGGTGGCAATGAAAGTTAAAAATTAAAAGTTAAAAAATTTAGAAATATTATATTATGAAGAATAAATATTTGATATTTAGCATGATATTTTTCCTTGCAGCGTTTAATGCCTGTCAGGAAAACGCACGGTTTGAAATAAGCGGCAACGACAAGGAAGCGCCTGCTCCTCCTGAATATCTGGCATACAAGCCGCTTACAGGGGGCGCAAGAATATTTTACAATACTCCGAAAGAGAGGGATATTTTGAGCATTGACGCCGAATATGAAAATGACAAGGGCAAGAAATTTCACTTTTCAGCGTCATATTTTACTGATTCGCTGGATGTAATGGGCTTTGCCGATACGCTAGAGCATGTAGTCAATATGTATGCTGTCGACAGGGCGGGAAACTGCTCCAATTACATTCCCATAAAAGTGAAAGCTTCGGGATCGGCAGTGCAGAATGTGGCGAAATCCATTAAGATACTGCCTTCGTTCAATTCTTTCATTATCACGTGGGACAATGAATTGCGGCAAACCGTCAATGTGTATGTCGATATGCTTTTCGACAAACAGGGAGAACGTCGTGAACGTACTTGGGTATTGTCCTCCAATAATGCTGCCCTCTGGGAAACCATAGACGGCATCACGCTTGCCGACGGGGAAACTCTATCGGCAAGTATCCGATTAGGAGATACGTATGGTAATATGACTTCAAGTATTGATATGGGGAAAATATCTGTTATGAGCGATGAAATATTGTCAAAAGATAACTGGCGACTGCCGAATACCAACGATTCGATAGCCGGCGTCCCTATGTGTTTTGGAAACGGTTACGAGTGCAGGTCTCAGCACGTCATCGACGGCATCATTTCAATAGGCAGCATGATAAACATTATGCATACTGACAACAGAGGACGTACCGGTCGAGCATCAGACGGAAATGCGCCATGGAATTTCCTTATTGATTTGGGCGATTATTATGAGCTTAGCCGTATCGTAACCAATCAAAGGCACGATTTTTTCGCAGTTGCCGTCAGTCCTGACCTCAGGGGACATTATTATATGGGCGAGAATGTAAATCAGTATAACATGTATTTTCTGGATGAAGAAACAGGTCAATGGGAATATATTTCTCAACATACGATACCTGTTCCGACAGGGTTGAGCAATCTGGAATTTGCCAAAAAGGGCTTTGCAGGCGACATGGCGCTGATGTATCCGGAAACACCCCGATTCACAAGACCTGCACGATGGTTCAGGTATGAAGCGATTTCCGGTTTCGATCAACCTTTCGTTTTGTCTGAACTTACGCTTTATGGTCGCAAAGCGAATAAATAATAAACAGTTTAATTTTATAAACAGATGAAAAATAAATATTATATTGCACATTATATAATGGTTGCATTGGCAATATTAGCTCTTTCGTCATGCACGGGCATTTTTGACAGTTTGAAAGAGTATGCAACGGAAGAAACCGTCTATCCTGCCGGTTTCGATAAGATAGCGGGGAAAATCGGATTCGAGCGTGTTGAAATAGACCTATGTTCGGCGGGACGAGTCCCTTCTTCGCAGATGAAATTAAGCAAGGCGGTACGCACGATTGTTGAATGTCCTGACTTTGATGAGCCATTGGTGATCGACAGCGTATGTTCGTGGGTAAATATAACGGGACTTACCGAGCCGAAAGAATATGCTTTCAGTATTTATACCGAAGATGAATACGGCGATCGCTCTATTGCGAAAGAAATATCGCTTACGCCCTACACTTCTTCCGACCTCGCGCAGATGGAACTCCTGTCTCCAAAAATAACAGAGTCAAATTCTGTCGCATTGTTTGAATGGCAAAACAAATTGTCAAATATATCATTTGACTGTTATGGCTATTCTTATGAATATACCGACAGGAACGGAGCCGTCCATACCGGCGACGGTGTTGGGGATATGCCCTGTTTCTTTGTTGAAAATATAGCAAAAGGAAATACGATTCCGGTAAAAGTAACTCTCCGGATCGTGCCTAAACGGAATGATATCTCAATTATAGATACCGTTAAATGGCAGTCGGTTATACCTCTGATCATTTCGGAATCGGCAGAAGACGTAATCTTCCTCAAATCGCCTGAAACGGACTTCATAATAAATATGAATGATCCCAGCCTGCAGTCATATTTATTCTCATGGGTGCAAGTGGAAGGCATAACTTCTTATACGCTGAAAATATCGACAAGCACGGATTTCCCTGCCGGAAAAACATTCGAAATCACAAGCAGTAGCGCTTCGGTTGATGTAGGCATTTCTGAAATTGGCAGTCTTGTTGTTGATGGAAGCGCCAGATGCTACTGGACGGTTGTCCCGTCTTTAACGACAAAACCGGTCAATACTCAAACACGCGCCCTGAATGTTTACAGACCGCTCATACCGACTGGGATGTGGCTTTTTGACGATCCGTCGGACATTTTCAAGGCAAGTATCGGGCAAGCGATGATCGGAGAGCCTTCCGATAACGGCATCGTAACAGCCGACGGGACTTCCGACACGGATAAAGCCGTATTTGTACCGGAAAGATCGTACCTAACCTGCATACATGGAATAACGCCCAAGGCAGGCAATACTTACGTGAATGAATATACTGTTTTGATGAATATAAAATTATCATCTTTCAGGTGGTTCAGTATAGCGGATATTAACAGTTCCAGCTGGAATGGGGAATGGTTTATAAGCCCCGCTGGAGAGTTGGATATTAATGGTGGGAATTTTTCGGTAAGCGCGAAAATGAAAGAGAATACCTGGCACAGGGTAATATATTCGGTCAAATTGGATGAATATATCAAAATATACCTTGATGGTCAATTAATTAAAACAATAGGTACGAATACCGACTGGAAAGACGGCGATTATGCGCTTCGCCCCGAACTGTATCTGTTTAAGGACGATGACAGCTGGAATGATGCAAACGATTGTTACGTATCGGGAGTTGTTGTATGGGGATTACAACTGAACGATATGGAAGTCGGACAGCTGGATAATATTGTTAAGCCAAATTAAATTTGGATAAGTGATCATATTATCATACATTTGGCTTGAAAACCATAATATTTTTTCCGGTCAAATGTATGATAATTGCTTTAATAAAAACGAATGAAAAATGAATAGAAATACATTAAAATCAGCAATGATCGTCCTGATAATGAGTGCAATGCAGTTTTCCTGCATCATATCTGCAAAAGCGCAACAGTTGCATCATGTTTCGGGAGATACATTAAATATAACTAAAGAAATCGGGACTATGTTTTTGCCTACCGGCAAAATACGTGGCGTATGCAGCTCTCAAATAAAAATGATGACACGTCAGGGTTATCAAACCGACGGCTTGCAAAAGCGTCTTGATGCCTTGCCGGATTCTTATGACGCTTTACTTGGTTTTGCTTACGAACTCACACAAATGCCTTTACGAAAGGATCTTAAATATGTTGAGCCTTTTGATTTGAAAGCTATTCAAGCCGCATGTCCGAAAGACAACGTTCCTGTTCTGGGAAGATATCAAAGCGACGTCGAGATTAAAGACAGAATTTATGGAGGCATTTTCGGGCAACTTATCGGACTCACGTTGGGACAGCCTTTTGAAATGAGCTGGGATTTGGTAAAAATAAAAACCTATCTGGAAGGTGTTGATGCCTGGCCTCTCAATGATTTTGTTCCTTCTTACAGTCCGACACAACCGGATCTTCTACGTCGCGATTGCATCGAAAGCATGAAAGGATTTGTACATTTGGCGAAGGAAGACGACGACCTTAACTACCTTGTAGCAAATACTAAAATACTGGAAGAATACGGTTTTGGATTTAAAACGGAAGATGTAGCCCGCTTCTGGTACTCAAATCTTGTTCCGGGATGGACATGGGGACCTGAAAATTCGCGATTCATGTTACTGACGGGAATATTTTTTGGGAATAACCTCAATAATTATCCCAGCGCTCATGAACAGGAAAAATTTGTCAATTTTCTGAACGATGGTCAGGAATATATAGGCGCCATGATACGGGGAGAAGTGTTCGGATTTGTCTGTCCAGGCAATACGCGGTTGGCAGCCGAATTAGCATGGCGTGACGGATGTCTTACTCATGCCAAGACCGGATTATATGCCGAAATGTGGCTTGCTGCTACCATATCCGCCGCATTCATGACAAACGATCCCGTCGCCTGTATAAAAGCGGGATTGGCACAAATCCCCGAAAACTCGCGATATGCAGAATGTATCCGCGAAGCGCTGAAAATATCGTTGGAAGAAAAAGAGTGGCTTGAAGCCTACAAACGAATTAATGAGAGATGGGGACATTTGGGACATGCAGGCACTCTAAATGAAACTGCCGCAATAATAAACGGACTTGTTCACAGTACGGATAAATATGGCAACGTCGACTACACGAAAGCCGTTACAATCACGATAATGCACGGTTGGGACGCCGATTGTTCAGGAGCGATGGCAGGCGCTATTGCAGGCGTTCTGACCGGATATAATAATATTCCCGAAAGATGGCACAAGCCGCTTAACAACACTTACTATTCGTGCATCGCCACCGAAAGAGAATCTCGCATCTCTGCGCTTGCTGATAGGATTTATACCCTGACAAAAAGAAAATGAATTATACTTTACGCGGTTTAATTCCGTGCATCGTCATTGCGAAGGCGAAGCCTGAAGCAATCTATAGAATTTTTATCTGTTTGTGTGTAATTCGAAAATTTTATGTAACTTTACAACTTCAAAAGTATAATAAATATGAGCAATACAGATTCACATCGTCCGTTGCCTATTGGCGTAGATTTCTTTCATAAAATGATTGAAGGAGGTTATTATTATGTAGATAAAACTTTGCTTATCAAAGATATTCTTGATAATAAAGCAGAAGTAACACTTTTTACGCGCCCGCGCCGTTTCGGTAAAACATTGAATATGACAATGTTGAAAAGTTTCTTTGAAGACACGAGCATCCTTCATAAGACAAGCTATGAAAGCGAAAATACCCGCCAACTTTTTGATAATCTGAACATTGCAAGCGCAGGCGAAGAATATATGTCAGAACAGGGAAAATATCCCGTAATTTTCCTGACACTGAAATCGGCAAAACAGCCTACTTTCGAGTCATCATTTTCAGCTTTGCGCGAAATGATTGCAGGAGAATTTAAGCGGCACAGTTATGTTTTTGATTCTTTGAACGGTGATGATAAAAAATTATATGAATTTTTATCCTCAAGAGAAGGTACTCCAGATGATTATAAAGTGTCTTTGAAGTTTTTGAGCGAATGTCTGTATAAGTATCACAATAAAAAGGTTATAATCCTTATTGACGAATACGACGTTCCTCTGGAAACATCATATTTTACAGGCTTTTATCAGGAAATGATTGCATTTATACGCTCTCTTTTTGAAAGCGCCTTAAAAACAAATATTTATCTTCATTTTGCAGTATTGACAGGCTGTTTGAGAATTTCCAAAGAAAGTATTTTTACAGGCTTGAACAATTTGAATATTGTTTCCATTTTATCAAAAAAATATGATGAATATTTTGGCTTTACACAAAAAGAAGTCGATGAAATGTTTAAATTTTACAAGCTGGAAGACAAGATAGAAGATGCAAAACGATGGTACAATGGCTATCTGTTTGGCAATGCCAATGTTTATAATCCCTGGAGTATCATAAAAATAGTAGATGTTTGGGAAACAA
>JAIRPX010000046.1 GCA_031256775.1 Dysgonamonadaceae bacterium | reverse complement strand
TGAACATAGCGCACACCAATCATCAGATAAGGGGACTGGAATTTGTATTTGTGGAACTGCAAAAATTTAAACCGGAAAACCGTGCTGAGCAGAAACTTCACGACCAGTGGTTGCGTTTTCTAACGGAAATAAACGAGCATACAGAAAAAGCGCCCCAGGAGCTTCTTGCACAGCCTGAGATTCAGGAAGCTGTTCATTACATGGAAATAGGTGCATTCAGTAAAGCTGAACTTGCTGCCTACGACCGCGAAAAAGACGAGGTCATGAGTGCGCGGACACTGATTTCTGACGCGAAAAGGGAAGGTTTTGAAATAGGTGAGGAAATAGGTCTTGCAAAGGGTGAAGTAATAGGTCTTGCAAAGGGCGAGGAAATAGGTCTTGCAAAAGGCGAAGAAGAACGCCAAAAATTAGAGCTTCGCATCGCCGAACTGGAAAAACTGCTAACTGACAGAACAAAATAATAAATTAGGAATTGGCTGGCGCAGCTTTGTAAGCCTTACTGTTTATAGCGGCTCGGGTTGCAACCCCGCGTCAGCAAATAAACTAAAAAACTACGATTAATAAAGGAAATTATGCTCTAAAACCTAACAGGTTTTAAATACCTGTTAGGTTTACACTATAAACCTTTTCTCTGCTCTTGCAATATTCAAAAATTTCATATATATTTGTACCGTCTTTTAATTCCTTATTATTATGCATTATCTTGATCCAAAATACGATCTGACGTTCAAGCGCGTCTTCGGCGAACACAAGCATCTGTGTATCAGCCTTATTAACAGTATGATTCCATTCGAGGAAGGATGCGAAGTTGTCAGCATTGAATACGAAACCGGCGAACTTATACCGGAACGTAAGTCTGCGCGCAATTCCATTGTTGATGTGCGCTGTACCGACAGTTTCGACCGCAAGTTCATCGTGGAAATGCAGATACAGAGGACTGAAAGCTTCATGCAGCGCGTCCTTTTTAACGCTGCAAAAGTCTATGTTAAAGACTTGAACGAAGCCGAAGAATATGAAAAACTTAATCGTGTGTATTCGCTTAATTTTTTGAAAACTAACTTTCAAAAATCGCCAGAAATGGCAAAAGAATACTATCACCACTACAAAATAGTTAACATCGCGCACACCGATCATCAAATACGGGGACTTGAATTTGTATTTGTGGAACTGCAAAAATTCAAACCGGAAAATCGTGCTGAGCAGAAACTTCACGACCAGTGGTTGCGTTTTCTAACAGAAATAAATGAGCATACAGAAAAGGCTCCCCAGGAGCTTCTTGCACAGCCTGAAATTCAGGAAGCTGTCCATTACATGGAAATCGGCGCTTTCAGTAAAGCTGAACTTGCTGCCTACGACCGCGAAAAAGACGAGGTCAT
Source organism: Dysgonamonadaceae bacterium (assembly GCA_031256775.1). Lineage (GTDB taxonomy): Bacteria > Bacteroidota > Bacteroidia > Bacteroidales > Azobacteroidaceae > Azobacteroides. Next base: position 9,587 of record JAIRPX010000046.1, on the reverse strand, counting down.
GAGTGCGCGGACACTGATTTCCGACGCAAAAAGGGAAGGTTTAGAAATAGGCGAAGAAATAGGTTTGGCAAAAGGTGAGGAAATAGGGCTGGCTAAGGGGCTGGCAAAAGGTGAAGAAGAACGCCGAAAATTAGAGCTTCGCATCGCCGAACTGGAAAAACAGTTAACAAAATTATAAATTATGAATTAACTGGCGCGAGTTTGCAAAGCCGCGCCAGCAATTAATATATGAAACAGTTGCGAGGTTTAAGATAAATATTTGAGCATTATACATTAAAGCGGAAGTGCATAATATCTCCGTCCTGCACAATATATTCTTTTCCTTCAATGCTCATTTTACCGGCTTCTTTTACAGCGGCTTCCGAACCCAGCCTTATGTAATCGTCATATTTGATGACTTCGGCGCGAATAAATCCCTTTTCAAAATCTGTATGGATAACTCCTGCACATTGAGGCGCTTTGCTTCCTTTACGATAAGTCCACGCACGGACTTCCTGAGGTCCGGCAGTCAGGAACGTTTCCAACGCCAGCAGTTGATAAGCAGCTTTTATTAAGCGATTTACTCCCGATTCTTTCAATCCGATTTCAGAAAGGAACATTTCCCTTTCCTCATACGTTTCAAATTCTGCAATTTCGGATTCTATTTTAGCGGCAACAATCAGTACATCAGCTTCTTCCTCATGAATAGACTGCTTTACTTGCTCTACATATTTATTTCCAGAAACAGCCGAAGCTTCGTCCACATTACAAACGTATAAAACCGGTTTATTTGTCAAAAGAAACAGGTCATGAGCAATTTTTTCATCGTCCTTGTTGTCGAATTTCACTGTGCGGGCTGATTTTCCCTGTTCGAGTGCAATTTTGTAGCGCATGAAAACCTCCAAAGCAATTTTAGCCTGTTTATCTCCGCCGGTTTGCGCTTGTTTCTGTACTTTACTGATTCTGGATTCGATTGTTTCAAGGTCTTTCAGTTGCAGTTCATAATCTATTATTTCCTTGTCTCTCACAGGATTGACAGAGCCGTCGACATGTGTTACGTTTTCATCGTCGAAACATCGCAATACATGCAAAATCGCATCCGTTTCCCTGATATTGGCGAGAAATTTATTTCCAAGTCCTTCGCCCTGACTTGCTCCTTTTACCAGTCCTGCAATATCGACAATTTCCACTGTTGTCGGTACAATCTTTTGAGGATTAACGAGTTCGGCTAATTTATTCAGTCGTTCATCTGGGACTGTAATAACGCCCACATTAGGTTCTATTGTACAAAAAGGAAAATTTGCCGCCTGCGCTTTAGCATTTGAGAGACAGTTAAAAAGCGTGGACTTACCTACATTTGGTAATCCAACAATACCACATTGTAAAGACATATTTAAATATATTTTATAATTTGGATGCAAAGTTAATCATTTTTGCTGATTACATTATATTAATGAATATTGAAATCAGCTTATAATGTAAATTAGCTGCATTTTTTTCAATTATTCTAAAAATATTGCTAAATTTGCAACGCACAAAGTATATTTATTTATATGCACATTATGAATAACATCCTGATTGTTGATGACGATATTACGTTTTGCTTGATGCTGAAGACATGGCTCGCTAAAAAAGGTTTTAGCGTACGTACCGTTATTAATATTTCCGACGCAAAGAAAGAAGCCGATCAGTTCAAGCCCGAATTGGTTATTTCTGATTTACGCTTGCCGGACGAAAGCGGTATTGTTTTCCTTAAATGGATAAAAGATAAATATCCCGATGTGATTTTTATCCTGATGACCAGCTATGCAGATATTCAGACAGCAGTTGAAGCTATTAGGTCAGGCGCTTACGACTATATTGCCAAGCCTTTCAATCCGGAGGATTTGCTGGTAAAAATCAATGCAGCGGCGGCAAATAAAAGCAACAAACCCTTACAGGCTGTTCAGAAGCCAAATAAACAGTTGCCAAACGATTTTGTTAAAGGCAGTTCGCAGGAATACAAAAAAGTATATGATTATGTTGATTTGGTAGCGCCCACCAATCTTTCCGTTTTTATCAAAGGCGACAGTGGGGTAGGGAAGGAGCATGTAGCACGGATGATACACGACAGGAGCAACCGCGCTTTAGGTCCCTTTATTCCTGTTGATTGCGGAGCAATGTCGAGCGAGCTTTCAGCAAGCGAATTTTTCGGTCACATTCGCGGCTCCTTCACGGGAGCAATCAACAACAAAAAGGGGCATTTTTTAGAAGCAGACGGAGGTACGCTGTTTTTAGATGAAATAGGAAATCTTTCTTTGGACGTACAGATGCAACTGTTGCGCGTATTGCAGGAAAAGAAAGTAAAACCGGTTGGAGCCAGCAAAGAAATAAAAGTTGACGTCCGCATCATTGTTGCAACCAATGAAGATTTGGAAAACTCTATCTCAAAGGGAAAATTCAGGAATGATTTATATCACCGTATCAATGAGTTCCTTATATCTGTTCCTGCCCTAAGCGCATGTAAAGAGGATATTTATCTGTTTGCCAGTCATTTTCTTGAAAGAGCCAATCATGAAATGAATAAAAATATCGCGGGGTTCGACGACGAGGCTTTAAAGCAACTGAGTCTTTATAACTGGCCTGGCAATATCCGCGAATTGAAGAATGTAGTATTCAGGTTGGCATTAATAACAAAAACAGATAAAATTACTTCCCTTTCGATAATGGAAAATATACCAGAGATTAATCATTACCTTAAAAAAATGAAAATTGAAAATTAAGAATTATGCGCCAGAATTATATCAAGATAATAGTTGTTACAGGATACATTTTGCTGGTAAGTCTTGCTGTATTTGGCATAGTATGGATATACAGGGAACTGGTTAATTTTTCAAAGACCGACAAACTTTACGAGCAGCCCAAGGAATTAGTAATCATAACCAACACATTAGCCGCGTTATACAGGACAGAAAGCGCTGTTGGTCTGTTAACCATAGAAACCAATCCTGAATTGAAAAGCAAATACGATTTGCTGATGAATACGGTCTTTGCTCAGATTGATTCTTTGAAAAAAATATCTATCGACAGTTCTTTGAGGCTTCATGTTGACAGTTTGAATACGCTTTTGATTCAAAAAAAGGAGAATACGGAAGAGCTGGTTCGGCTGATGGATCGTTTTGAAAATAAAACAGTAAAGGAAATAACGCGCTCTGTTTCCCTGTCGAAAAAAGATCGTGACGATTTGGACGAACTGATATTTAACAGCAAAACTACTGAAGTTGCAAGAGATACGGTTGTTAAGGCTACCACCAAAAAAGGATTTTTCAAGCGGATACGCGATGCTATTGCATCAAATTATCCCGACAGCGTTGTTTATATTTCCAACCAGATGCAATCGCACAGCGAAAATATTATTCCTCCGGATCTCACGGATACAATAATTGAATTTATCAGGGAAGTTAATTTTGTCAACCAGAAGAAAAATGTTTTTTTTGTCAGGCAAGTTGTTCAGCAACAGAACGAAATATACAGGATGAACGAGAATACAATTTCCCGTATCAATATGATTGTCACTGAAATTGAAGCGCATGAGTATAAAAAGCGCATGAATAATATGGAAGAAAGGGAAAATACCTTGAAAAGAACGTCAGACGCTGTTTCTACCATAGCTTATATGGCTCTTGTAATTGCAATTATCTTCATGTCGTGGACAATTTATTCCCTGTCGGAAAGTCAGAAAATGCACATTGAAATTGTAAAAGCCAAAAAAGAGGTGGACAAGCTTTTGAGTATGCGCGAGCAGCTGATGCTTATGATTGCTCACGACATAAAAGCTCCTGTCGGTTCAATTATCGGCTACCTTGAACTTATGAAAAAAAATAATTCTTCCGAAAAAAACAGCTGCTATGTCGAAAACATGCAACAATCGGCTGTCCACATACTGAATTTAATTAGGGATATTCTTGATTTTTATTCATTCGATTATGAACAGCAAAAAATCAACCCGTCGCTGTTTTCTCCTTATATATTAATATACAATATTTTTGAAAGTTTTATTCCGGAAGCAAATCAAAAAAAGATTAATTTCAATCTGGAAATAAACCTTAAAGAGGAAGAAAAATATGTAAGCGATCCATACCGTATCCGGCAGGTATTGAACAATTTGCTCTCCAATGCAATAAAATATACGCCCGATAAAGGCGCTGTTGTCATGACAGCGTCGGTGGAAATGTTTGAGGATAAGCCCCGTCTTGTTTTATCGGTTAAGGATACCGGACCCGGTATTAAAGATAGCGACAGGGAAAAAATATTTGAAGAATTTCGTCGTTTGGAATACTCCGGCGTAGGAATTACGGGCGCTGGCTTGGGATTGAACATTACAAATAAACTTTTGCAACTGCTTGGCGGCGCAATTGAAATTGATTCTGTTTTTGGAGAAGGTTCAACTTTCACTGCCCGTATCCCGATACACTCAACTTTTGGCGATATAAAAGAAATTATTAAATCAGACTCATCCGAATTTATTGATAAAAAGAAAGATATATCTTTAGACGCAAGCATAAAAATACTGTTTATCGACGACGACAAGGCATATTTGAACCTTTTCGCTGAAATGATGAAAAGTGAAGGTTTGCATCCATTTCTTTGTTCGAATGCGGAAGACGCTTTGCAACTGATTATTAAACAGCACTTTGATATTGTTTTTTCAGATATTCAGATGGAAGGGATGAGCGGCTTTGATGTTGCAAAACAGATTCGCGCTATTGCTTTTGAACAGTCGCGCCACATTCCGGTGATTGCATTATCTGCCCGTTCCGATATTCCGAAAGAGGGTTTTAAAGAAGCCGGATTTTCAGACTTTCTTCCCAAGCCGTTCACTTTGGAGCAGCTTTTCGAGACAATTCAACTGCATACTTCGATAAGTAAGAAAAGTAAAAAATCTTATTCTTCAGGAAATAAGGGATTTCTTGCCTTGACAAAATTTGCGGGCGGTGATGCGGCAGCCGCTAAAAGTATCATAAGTTCGTTTGTAGAAGAAAATAAAAAAAATCTGGAATCGCTAAGAACGGCTTTTACTGAAAACGATTGGAGAAAAATTACTGCTATCTGCCACAAAATGATTTCGATGATGCGTATGATTTCTGCCGAAGATTTGGTATCGCTTTTGCAGGAATACGAAAATGGCAGTCATTCGGAGGAAAATAAAACGCTTTTATTTTCGTTAATCGAAGAGAAAATACAGGAAGCGGAAAATTTAATTAGGAATTAAGAATTAGAAATTAATAAATAAAAAGTATGAAAATTTTAATTGCAACAGAAAAACCTTTTGCCTCAGAAGCGGTTAAAGGAATTAAACAGGTGATTGATAACGCCGGTTATGAAATGGTTTTATTGGAAAAATACTCCGACAAATCGCAGTTGCTGGAAGCTGTAAAAAACGTTGATGCCATTATTATCAGAAGCGATATTGTTGACGCTGAGGTTCTTGAAGCCGCCAAAGATTTGAAAATCGTTGTCCGCGCCGGAGCAGGCTACGACAATGTGGATTTGGATGCTGCCACAGCCCGTAAAGTAGTGGTAATGAATACGCCAGGACAAAATTCAAATGCCGTTGCCGAGCTTGCGTTGGGTTTGATGGTCTATGCCGCCCGCAATTTTTTCGACGGCAGTTCGGGAACCGAGTTGTATGGAAAAAAGTTAGGCATCCACGCCTATGGAAATGTAGGACGCAATGTTGCCCGTATTGCTAAGGGATTTGGCATGGAAATATATGCCTACGACGCTTTTTATCCTGCTGAATCAATTGAAAAAGAAGGCGTAAAAGCCGTATCTTCGGCAGAAGAGCTGTATGAAACGTGCCAGTATGTATCTCTGCATATTCCGGCTACGCCCGAAACAAAAAAATCCATCAACTACGATTTATTAAGCAAAATGCCGTCGAAAGCCGTATTAATCAATACTGCCCGCAAGGAAGTTATTGATGAAGAAGGTTTGGCAAAATTGCTGGAAGCCCGCCCCGATTTCAAATATTTAACCGACATTATGCCGGGTAACAATGATGAATTAAAAGAAAAATTTCCCAAGCGCTATTTTTCTACGCCTAAAAAAATGGGAGCGCAAACAGCTGAAGCAAACAATAATGCAGGTATTGCAGCCGCAAATCAGATTGTAGATTTCTTCTTGAATGGAAATCGGAAATTTCAAGTCAACAAATGAACATGCAAAATCGTATTCATCTCTCTGTCGCTCATCTGGGCGGCAGAGAACAGGAATATGTAAAGGAAGCCTTTGATTCCAACTGGGTAACTACTGCGGGTCATAACATTGATGCTTTTGAAAAAGACCTGGAAAAATTTCTGGGCAACAACAGTCATGCTCTGGCATTGTATTCAGGCACAGCCGCAATACATTTGGCACTGATACTTATGGACGTAAAAGATGGCGATGAAGTATTGTGCCAGAGCTTCACATATTCCGCTTCAGCCAATCCGATTTTTTATCAAAGGGCTACGCCTGTTTTCGTTGACAGCGAGGAAAAAACGTGGAACATGTCGCCCGAACATTTGGAAAGGGCAATCAAAGACAGGATAAAGAAAGGTAAAAAGCCAAAAGCTGTTATACCTGTACATTTATATGGAATGCCTGCTTCGATGGACGAAATTCTTGCAATTGCCGCTAAATATGAAATACCTGTTATAGAAGATGCTGCAGAATCGTTAGGATCTGTATATAAAGGAATCAATTGTGGAACTTTTGGCGATTTAAGTATTTTGTCATTCAATGGGAACAAGATTATTACTACCGCAGGCGGAGGCGTTTTAGTTTCCGGGAATCAGGAATTGATACGCAAAGCGCTTTACCTGTCAACGCAAGCCCGCGACGCAACTACTCATTATCAACATTCGCAGATAGGCTATAACTATCGGATGAGTAATATTTTAGCCGGTATTGGAAGGGCGCAGATGCAGGTATTGCCTCAGCGGATAGAGCAGCGTAGAAAAAACAACATTTATTACAGGGAACATTTATCCTGTATAGATGGAATAAGCTTCCTGACTGAATCATCACCCGACATTTTTTCCAATTACTGGTTAACTACTATTCTTGTCGATAAGGCAAAAACCGGCGGCGCAGACTGGAAAGCCATTCAGGAAAAGCTGGAAGAAGCAAATATTGAATCCCGTCCTTTGTGGAAACCCATGCATTTGCAACCTGTTTTTCGCGATTGCCCGTTTTATGGCGACGGAACAAGCGATGCACTTTTTGAAAAGGGCTTGTGTCTTCCTTCCGGATCGATATTGAGCGAAGAAGACTTGCAGCGCGTGGTTGAAGTAATAAGGAAAACAGTTAAGTGTGATACGAGGTAAATAACATAAGAATAAACAATAAATATCCATGTACAGGAATTTTTTCAAACGACTGATCGACTTGCTGACAGCTGCTGTAGGTCTGATTATTTTATCTCCGTTATTTTTGGTTGTCTGTTTGTGTTTGATTTTCGCGAACAGCGGTAAGGTGTTTTTCTGTCAGGCTCGTCCTGGAAAAAACAGCAAAATATTTAAAGTGATTAAGTTCAAAACCATGAACGACAAAACAGATATTGACGGAAATCTTCTGCCCGACGTGGAGCGCATGACAGTTATTGGTCAATTGATTCGCAAAACATCATTGGACGAAATTCCTCAACTGATCAATGTTTTGAAAGGAGACATGGCGCTGATTGGTCCCCGCCCTTTGCTTGTAGAATATTTGCCACTGTATGATAATCAGCAGATTCGTCGGCACGATGTTCGTCCCGGCATCACAGGCTGGGCGCAGATAAACGGGAGAAACGCCATATCATGGGCTGAAAAATTCCGGTTCGACGTGTGGTATGTCGATCATTTATCGTTTTGCCTTGATTTGCAGATTCTTTGCAAAACGGTTATTAAAGTATTTAAATCGGAAGGAATTAATTCAAGTTCTTCTGTTACAATGGAAAAATTCACAGGTAATTCTTAATACTACAACAGGATAATACGTATGATAAAAATAGCGGTCATTGGATTGGGATATGTGGGATTGCCATTAGCGCGTTTATTCGCCACTAAATATCCTGTAACGGGATTTGATATAAAACAGGGCAGGATATTTGAACTGATGAATGGCGTTGACAGTACGCTTGAAGTGGAAAATTCAGATTTGAAAGCCGTATTAAAAATGAAGCCCGACAATTTACCGGGCTTGTTTTGTTCGTCCGAAATAAAAGACATTTCCGACTGCAATTACTATATAGTTACAGTTCCCACTCCCGTTGATAAAGGCAATCATCCAGATTTAACGCCATTGATACGGGCAAGCGAAACAGTAGGAAAAGTTATTAATAAAGGCAATATAGTTATTTACGAATCAACTGTGTATCCAGGCGCTACGGAAGAAGACTGTATTCCCGTGATAGAAAAAATATCAGGATTGAAGTTCAATACCGACTTTTTTGCGGGCTATTCTCCTGAGCGGATCAATCCTGGCGACAAGCAGCATACTGTTGAAAAAATTAAAAAAATAACTTCCGGCTCTACACCGGAGGCTGGAGCGTTGATTAACAGTCTGTACCTATCGGTAATCACGGGAGGGACGCATTTAGCTCCGACAATACGGGTTGCCGAAGCAGCAAAAGTAATCGAAAATACCCAGCGCGACCTCAATATAGCTTTCATGAATGAGTTGAAAAAAATATTTGATCGCATGGAAATTGATACCAATGCCGTGCTGGAAGCTGCTGCAACCAAGTGGAATTTTCTACCGTTCAAACCAGGTCTGGCAGGCGGGCATTGCATAGGTATAGATCCCTATTATCTGGCTCAAAAAGCTCAGGAATACGGTTATTATCCCGAAATGATTCTTTCCGGAAGACGATTAAACGACAGCATGGGCGAATATGTGGCAATGCAAACGGTTAAGGAAATGATTAAAAAGGGCATACAGGTAAAAAATTCAGAAATACTTGTTTTAGGCTTTACATTCAAGGAAAACTGTCCTGACGTCAGGAATACAAAAGTTGTTGACGTAGTTAATACTTTAAAAGAATATGAAGCCAACGTTACAGTTTACGATCCATGGGCAAATCCGGAAGAAGTTAAACTGGAATTTGGAATGGAAATTGAAAGCCGGTTGCCAGCCGGAAAATTCGACGCTGCCGTTATTGCCGTCATTCACAAGGAATTTGAAAACATAAATTATGCCTCCCTGCTCAAAGAAAATGGCGTTTACTATAATTTGAAAGCATAAAAGCTATCTATTTTAAACACTGGGAACGTAACGCAAAGCATTGCTGCTTATCCGTAAGCTAAAAGCATACTGTTAATAAAGTGTTGTCAATGCTGTACTTAGCACCTTCACAACGCTTTGCGGGTGATCCGATGCATAGCTCGGTAGAAAATGCTATCTCCTTCCTCTGCATCCAACCTGTTAGGTCTTTAAGACCTAACAGGTTTTAACAAAACCCTGTGTCTATGGCTTTTCTGCTGATGCGGCTTTATAAGCCGTGCTTTCATGCTTTGCACCACGTGTCTCGTTTAAAAAACTTTTCTTGCTTACTTCGTAAAACAGATAAGCTGAAAATTCTTCTAAACCGTGCTGAACAAAAG
>JAIRPX010000277.1 GCA_031256775.1 Dysgonamonadaceae bacterium | reverse complement strand
ATCTCTATAACGATTCGGGTTATATCAGGACTGTTGAGTTTTCATCAAATGAAAATACAGTATCAATACCGCTCGGCAACCTTCCAGCAGGCAATTACTACGTAAACATTGTTGATTGCGACGGCAATGTGTTAGAGCGCAAAGCAATTCCGGCGTATTAGGAACTTTTAAACCTGACAGGTTTTGCGAACCAACGTATAGACGCCCAAATTGGGCGTCTATACTGCGATAACCTTATTTATGGCAGCATCCTTGCATGTCTTCACAAAGAGCGTCTGCCGTGTTGTAAAGACGCGATTAATCGCGTATATACGGATAAAAGTATTTTGGTTTAACAGGAAGCTACGCGGCTCCGGGTATAGTATTTGTTTTCGCAAAACACAAAATTTTGCAGATGAGCCGGTTTTACGGGTAAACCGTATATGATTTAGATCGGAATAAAAAAAATCAATTATTATTTTGCTTTTTCAAAAATATATCGTATCTTTGCCGCGTATTAGAAAAAGTGGAAAGATTTGTATGCTTGCAACCACAGAAAAAAATGCTAAAAATAGCTCTTCCCGGTTTCTTCGTTATATGTAGTCTTAGCTTGTTCTGATAAATAAATAAATTAATTGTTTTTTATTTTTAATTATCTTACTAAAATGAGTTATTTATTTACATCCGAGTCGGTATCAGAAGGGCATCCCGACAAAGTAGCGGATCAGATTTCAGATGCTCTTCTTGATCAGTTTTTAGCGTATGATCCTGATTCTAAGGTAGCTTGCGAAACATTAGTTACAACAGGACAAGTAGTTTTGGCAGGTGAAGTCAAATCTAAAATTTATGTGGATATACCCGAAATTGCTCGTCGCGTTATCAAGCAAATCGGATATGTTAAAAGTGAATATCAGTTTGATGCCGATTCTTGCGGTATTTTTAGCGCTATTCACGAACAGTCGGGCGACATCAATCGCGGTGTTGAAAGAGCAGATCCGCTCAATCAGGGCGCGGGCGACCAGGGTATGATGTTTGGTTATGCAACCAATGAAACGGAAAATTACATGCCGTTGCCATTAGATCTTTCTCACATTTTGCTGACGGAATTGGCATTTATCAGAAAAAATGAGATTGAACTGATGCCGTACCTCCGACCCGACGCCAAGTCGCAGGTTACTATACAGTACAGCGACAAAGGAACTCCCGAATGTATCGACGCTATCGTAATTTCTACGCAACATGATGAATTTATTCCTGGCGACGACAAAGCTATGCAGGACAAAATCACTGAAGATGTGAAAAATATCCTGATACCCAGAGTTAAAGCAAAATATCCTGTTCACATTCAAAAACTGTTTACCGACAAAATCAAATACCATGTCAATCCGACAGGTAAATTTGTGATTGGCGGTCCGCATGGCGATACAGGATTAACCGGCAGGAAAATCATTGTTGATACTTACGGTGGAAAAGGCGCTCACGGCGGAGGAGCTTTCTCCGGAAAAGATCCTTCAAAAGTGGATCGTTCTGCCGCTTATGCAGCACGTCATATTGCTAAAAATCTTGTTGCAGCAGGAATTAGCGATGAAATCTTAGTTCAGGTTGCCTACGCTATTGGCGTTGCCGAACCTATGAATATCTTCGTTAACACATACGGACGCAGCAAAGTGAATCTCACGGACAGCCAAATAGCTGAAAAAGTGGCTTCTATCTTTGACATGCGCCCCAAGTCTATCGAAGAAAGATTGAAACTGCGTAATCCGATCTACCTTGAAACAGCTGCATACGGTCACATGGGACGCAAACCGGAGACAGTAGTCAAAACTTTTAGTTCACGCTACGATAATGAGCCTACTAAAAGTATTGAAGTAGAATTATTTACGTGGGAAAAACTTGATTATGTAGAAAAGATTAAGGCTGCGTTTAAATAAACGGTGAGCGAGACACGGTTCACGATAAAACGATTTGCTGGCGCAGTTTACAACTTACGCCAGCAATTCATTTATTCTATGACGATAAACGTCATTATAATTTAAAATCCTATTTTACAGGAATATCCTGATTAACATTCTTTGAGCCAACTAAAGCATAGTAAAGCAGATAAACTATACAGATAAACATAAGCCAATAACTTGGCATAAATCCGATAATATCAGCAAGCCAGCCTTGTGCAAGAGGAATAATTCCACCACCAACTACCAGCATCATAAAAATACCGGAAGCTTTTGCAACATATTTGCCCAAGCCTTCAACTGCAAGATTGAAAATACCGCCCCACATTACAGAAGTGCAAATACCAACCAGAGCAAGGAACAGGAACGTAAGCGGGACTTTAACCATGCCAACCGACAAGGTTCCTCCACTTGTATCAAAAGCAGGCATTTTTATTACTGATTCGATAGGTGAAAATATTGCAGCCGCTACAAGAATAATTCCTAAGGCAGATGCAACAATCAACATAGTCTTACTTGAAATTTTGGAGCCAATAGCAGCGCCGGTTAAACGTCCGATGAGCATCAACAGCCAATAAAAACCAACTACGCCACCGGCAATACCGGTTGCTATCCCCAAACCAGGTTTAGTTTTTCCGTCAACTATTTTTTGAGCGCTTTCAAACGTATTTTCCTTAATTACTTTAGGTTCGTAACCTGTTGCATTTTCATTTGCCTTGTCTTCATCTTTTAGTTGCGCAAGATAAGCCGCATCAGATTGCTGTTTGTTATATTCTGCAACTGTGGCATTTGCCTGTTCCGCAGTAAACGAAGTCATATATAGGTTTGCTGTTCCCGGAACGCCTACTTCAACTCCAACATATATGAAAATGGCAACAGCGCCAAGCACAAAATGGCGAAACGACCATGGGCTGTATTGAGATTTTTCGCCTTTGGCTGTTCTGTCAATAGTCGATTCAGGCTCAGGTATATTCACAAGATACAGGACAATACCTACTAAGGCAAAAATACCCAAAGCAATAAAAAGTACAGGATTAACATCAGGAATTGAAGCCTTTGATACTGTTCCAACCAAAACTCCTACTAAAAGAGGAACAGACGTACCCATCAACGAATTGAAAGAACCGCCTATCTGAATCAAAGTATTTCCTTTTTTACCGCCGCCGCCTAAAGTATTAAGCATTGGATTTACAACCGTATTTAACATACACATTGAAAATCCGGCAATAAAAGCTCCAAACAGATAAACATAAAAGCTTGCAGCTACACCGGAGAAATACTGTATCCCTACGCCGATGAATCCGATTAAAATGGCTAATAATGCCGTTTTCTTGTATCCAACCTTTTCCAGCAACTTTCCTGAAGGTATTCCCATCACTGCATACGCAAGAAAGTTCATGAAATTTCCCAACAAACCTAATGAATTAGGTATCCCAAACTGGTTTTTCAATACAACGCCCATCGGCGCTGCAAGATTCGTAACGAATGATATCATCCCGAACAGGAGAATCATCATAATTATTGCAACAATGTTGCCTTGCTGTTTTTTTGTCATAAAATTGTATTTATAAAAAAATTAGTAATTAATATATTTAATATTACTTCTCTACTGAGAACTTGTATATTGTTTTACTTTCATACACTTCGCCCGGATGCAAAATCGTGGTTGGATATTCCGGATGATTTATGCTGTCGGGGAAATGCTGTGTTTCAAGGCAGAAAGCCGAGCGCATTGGATAGCGATTTCCGTTTTTGCCTTCAAAACTGCCGTCTAAATAGTTGCCGGTATAAAGCACTGCGCAAGGCTCGGTAGTGAACACTTCCATAACTATTCCTGTTTTCGGAGAAACAGCCTTTGCGCACAAAGTCAGCGAGTTATCTTTTTTACCCAGATCAAAAGGATGATCGTAGCCTTTGCCGAAAATCAACTGCTCATGTTTTTCTTCAATCCTTTCGCCGATTGTATGTGGCGTGAGGAAATCAAAAGGCGTTCCCTCAACTTTTTCCGGTTTACCGTAGGGAATTGCATTTTCGTCGCACGGAAGATAAGCCGAAGCAAAAATTTGCAATTTGTGGTCGCCGATATTTGGGTCGCCCTCGCCCGACAAGTTAAAATAGCTGTGATTGGTGAGATTGTGAATAGTCGTTTTATCGGTTTCCACCCTGTAGCTTATTTCGAGGGTATAGTCGTCGGTAAGTTCGTATGTTACTTTCACAAACAGTTTACCTGGATATCCTTCTTCTCCGTCGGGTGAAGTATAATATAGATTTATCTTTTTAGAATCCACTTCATCTATATCCCATAACACTGAATTAAAACCTTTTATACCGCCATGCAGATTGTTTGGACCGTTATTTATCGCCAATCTGTATTCTTTTCCTTCCAGTTCAAACCGCCCTTTGGCAATCCGTCCTGCTGTTCGTCCGCAGATAGCTCCGAAATAAGGCTCCTGCTCATTCATGTATTCTTCAATAGAGCTTTTACCGAGAACGACATCCGTAAGTTTACCGTTCCTGTCGGGGACGCAAATTGATACTATTTTGCCGCCAAAATTAATAGCCGACACTCTCATTCCTGCTTCATTTTTCAGAATGAATAAATCATTTTCCATGTTTATTTTATTTTTTGAGTACAAATTATTTATTTACTTTATTTCAAAAGACTTTTGCAGTCCAGATTATCTTTTTCAATATCTTTAAAATATTTGTAAGTTCCGACTTTCAGCTCGTCTGTTGCGGCTTCGTCGCAAACGATAATTCCTTTAGGATGCAACTGTAAAGCCGTAATCGTCCACATTTGCGATATAGCGCCTTCCACGCCCTGCGCCAAAGCGCGAGCTTTATTGTGACCGTTAGCAAGGATAAGAACTTCATTAGCAAACATAACTGTTCCTACTCCAACGGTTAAAGCAGTTTTTGGAACCTTTTCCAAATCGTTGTCGAAAAAGCGCGAATTAGCAATAATTGTGTCGGTAGTCAGCGTTTTAATTCTTGTTGCGGAATGTAGCGAAGATCCCGGCTCATTGAACGCGATATGTCCATCAGGACCTATTCCTCCAATAAACAGGTCGATTCCTCCTGCATGACGTATTTTCAGTTCGTAGTTTTCACATTCCGCTTCCAAATCGGGAGCATTTCCGTTCAGGATATTGACATTTTCGGGTTTTATATCAACATGACTGAAAAAATTATTCCACATAAACGAATGATAACTTTCGGGATGCGTTTCCGGCAGTCCCACATATTCATCCATATTAAATGTAACAACATTTTTAAATGAAACAATCCCTTTTTTGTATAAATCGATCAGTGATTTATACATTCCTAATGGAGACGAACCGGTAGGAAGTCCCAAAACAAAAGGCTTTTCCTCCGAAGGATTTGCCCTGTTAATTCTCGATGCGACATAATAAGCCGCCCACTGTGACAATGCCCTGTAATCGGGCTGAATAATTAATCTCATAATAATGATTCAAAAAAGTAGCACAAATCTAAGAAAAAAATTTGGATAATCACAAAGTTTTTTTAATTTTGTGCGCATAATTTTTAAAACGACATTTTTTTTATGGATACACCTTATGTGATTGGAATAGATATGGGCGGCACAAATACCGCCTTAGGGGTTGTGGACAGGAGGGGCGATATTTTGTTTCGCTCTTCAATCAACACAGATGATTACGCAACTGGAGAGAGTTATGTTGATGCGCTGAGCGATGCGATCAACGAAGTGATTAACGCCAATAATCTTGCCGGTCAGATAAAAGGAATCGGCATGGGCGTTCCAAATGGAAACATGCACGAAGGCACGATTGAAAAAGCTGCCAATATTTCATGGACTAAATCAGGCGCTGTTCCTCTGACTTCGATGCTTACAAAAAAAACAGGCTTACCCTGCAAACTGACTAACGACGCCAACGCTGCTGCCCTGGGCGAAATGATTTACGGGGTTGCAAAGGGAATGAAAGATTTTATTGTCATCACTTTGGGTACCGGCGTAGGTAGCGGGATTGTTGCTAACGGACAGTTAGTTATCGGTCATGATGGTTTTGCTGGAGAATTGGGACACATAACAGCCGTGCGTAATAATGGGCGCGCCTGCGGTTGCGGACGAACAGGCTGCCTGGAAACTTATGCTTCCGCTACGGGAGTTGCCCGTACAGCTCGCGAATTTATGGAACTGAATCCGCAAACCACTTCTCTGCTGCGTGAAATTGTTCATCGTCCGGTCACTTCCAAAGATGTTTATGATGCAGCAGTTAAAGGCGACAGGCTGGCTTTAGACGTTTTTAACTATACAAGCCGTATATTGGGTGAAGCTCTTTGTGATTTTATTGCATTTTCCAGTCCTAAAGCAATTATCCTTTTTGGCGGTTTAGCTAATTCAGGCAAGTTTTTAACAGAGCCATTGAAAAAAGTAATCGACGAACATGTTTTGTATGTATATGCAGGCAAGACTGAAATACTTGTATCTCAGTTAAATGACGCTGAAGCGGCAATTCTGGGGGCAAGCGCTCTGGCATGGGAAATATAATCAACAATTGTAAATGTCTGATTCCTCTTTAAAACAAAAAACGGCTAACGGGCTTTTATGGGGTGGGGTAAATAATTTAATTACACAAATTATAAGCCTTGTTTTCGGCATTCTCCTTGCACGCGCATTAGTTCAGGAAGACTATGGGCTTGTAGGAATGTTAGCAATTTTCACCGCATTATCCATGACGATTGTCAACAGCGGATTCTCTACTGCGCTGACAAACAAGAAAGATGCTACGCAGAAAGACTACGACGCCGTTTTCTGGTTTACTGTTTTCGTTGGAATCATACTTTTCGTTGTATTATATTTCTGCGCTCCGCTGATTGCATCATTTTACAAGCGTCCGGAATTAATATCTATTTCCAAAGTTTTATTTCTTGGTTTCATGATAAGCGGTATTGGAATTGTTTCATCTACCGTTCTGTTCAAACGAATGATGGTAAAAGAAATGGCAATTATCAATATTGTTGCATTATGTATTTCAAGCATTAGCGGCGTTACACTTGCCCTGCTTGGCTACAATTACTGGGCGCTTGTGATACAGAACGTACTGTATGTATCTTCTACGTCACTAATTGCCTTTATTGTATCACCCTGGCGTCCTACTTTTCATATCAATTTTTCCCCGTTGCGGGAATTACTTCCATTCAGCGCCAAGCTGTTAATTACAAGTGTTTTTTACTGCATCAATACAAATATATTGTCCGTATTATTAGGAAAAATGTATAATGCTACAATGCTTGGCGATTACAGTCAGGGACAAAAATGGGGTACTATGGGATCTTCATCTGTAGGCGGCATGATCAACAGCATAGCGCAACCGGTTTTTGTTCAGATAAATGACGAAAAGAAGCGGCAATTAAGCGTTCTTCGTAAAATGATACGTTTTGGCGCATTCCTTTCATTTCCGTTAATGTTTGGATTTGGATTCGTAGGAAAAGAATTTATTTTGATAACGATTGGCGAGAGATGGTTGCCGAGCGTTCCTTACCTGCAACTTTTTTGCATTTGGGGCGCTTTTGCATACTTGTGGAATTTGTTTTACAACACGTTTTTCGCACATGGGAAATCGAATATATACATGTATATTACTATTATTACAGGCATATTACAGCTCATCATAGTATTATTTATATACAAATTCATCAACATTCATAACGATGGGGATAGTCTCTTTCAATTTATTATTGCGAAGCTCGCCAAGATGGGCGTCTTACTGATAGTAATCGGCTATTTATTAATAAATTTCATCAGCTTGTGGTTAGGACAATATCACATTAAAAAATTAACAGGACTGCGTTTCCGCGAGCTGATGAAAGATATTGTACCATATCTATCTATCACCCTTGCATGTTTACTTATTGCTTATATGGCTACAATAACGATTGAAAACCTTTATTTGCTTCTAATCGCCAAAGTCGTTATAACTGCAACTTTGTATGTTATTGTAATGAAAGTTAGCCGGTCAGTAATATTTAAGGAGAGTATGGAATTTTTATTCAGACGAAAAAACAATTAATTTTAAAAAAAACAATAATATGACAAGAAAAATGCAAAAATCATCCTTGAGTAACACGATTTTACGCTTACAAATCGTCTTTCTAATGCTTTGTGTTGGCAGCATAATTACTAATTCTCAAGCGCAAAGAAAAGCTAAGCCGCTAAATGACAACACAATTTCACTTGACAGCTCTGCGGAGCAAGCTTTATTAATGGCGCAATCATTGATTGATAAACCCACGCGTCTCCCGAAAACAACAGACGCAGAAGGAAAATTAAACACAACATCCTCTGCCGATTGGGTTAGCGGATTTTTTCCTGGCGTTTTGTGGTATCTGTATGAATATAAACGGGATACAGTACTGTTAAACTATGCGCGGAATTATACAGCCCGCGTTGAGAAGGAAAAAAACAACAAACGAACTCACGATCTGGGATTTATGCTTTATTGCAGCTTTGGAAATGGCTATCGCATAACCGGCGACACAACCTACAGGGAAGTACTTCTAACAGGCGCAGAATCGCTTGCCAGCCGTTACAATCCTGTAATTGGTCTACTTCGTTCATGGGACTGGAGTAATGATAAACAGTGGCAATATCCTGTTATTATTGACAATATGATGAATCTTGAACTGCTGTTTTGGGCTTCAAAGATTTCCGGCAATCCAAAATATCGTGAAATAGCTATCTCTCACGCAGACAGGACAATGGCAAATCATTTCCGTCCGGATTACAGTACCTACCACGTTGTTTCGTATGATACAGTGACCGGAATACCGGAAATGAAAGTCACTCATCAGGGCTATGCCGACGAATCTGCCTGGTCGCGTGGTCAAGCATGGGGACTTTACGGTTTCACAATGGCATACCGCGAAACAAAAGATTCAAAGTATCTTGAACAAGCTAAGCGAATTGCTGATTTTATACTTAATCATCCCAACTTGCCTGCTGATAAAATTCCGTATTGGGATTTTAATGCACCCGATATTCCCAACGCCAAACGTGATGCTTCGGCAGGAGCTGTCATTGCTTCCGCTTTGATTGAACTCAGCGGCTATGTTGATAAATCTTTGGCTAAAAAGTATCTTAATGTGGCTAAAACACAACTGCGCACCCTGTCTTCGCCGGAATATCTTGCAAAAAAAGGAACTAACGGAAATTTCATTTTGAAACATTCGGTAGGACATTTTACAGGAAACATAGAAGTTGACGTACCTTTAACTTATGCCGATTATTATTATATCGAAGCCCTGCTGCGATTAATAAATAACGGTAAGCAGTAGTTTATCTTTGTCAAATCAGGGAGTAAAGATTGCCGGTGGTTCATTATGTGGCAGATTTGTACATTCTCTCAATAATATCTACCACTTTATATCCATCGCGAGCGTTAGTTGTAATTTTTGCTCCCGTATTTTTCAACACGTTAACGACGTTTTCTATTACGTAGTGATGATTTTGCGCCGAGCCTTTGTAAGCTCCATAATCGTTGCCTGGATTGGTTGGCGGCAATGTTGGCATCTCGTAGTTTTTCACATGGCAATATTCTACTTCGTTCATGTATTGACCACCAATTTTGATGGTTCCATTTTCGGCGATAATTGTTATTGAGCTTTCAAAATTTTTGTTGTAAACGGAAGTTGAAAAATTGAAAACGCCCATTCCGCCATTGATAAATTCAAAAGTAACGATTCCGGAATCTTCAAAATCGGTCAAATTGAGGTGATTGAAATCGGCAAATTGAGAACGTATTCCGCGTATGTCGCCGAATAACCAATACATTAAGTCAATGAAGTGCGAAAATTGCGTAAAAAGTGTTCCGCCGTCCAAAGTTTTGTCGCCATGCCATGAACTGCTGTTGTAATAGCGTTCATCGCGGTTCCAGTAGCAATTAATCTGCACTAAAAATATTTTCCCAATTTTGCCTGAATCTACCATATCCTTTATCCAGACCGAAGGCGGCGAATAGCGGTTTTGCATTACGCAAAAAACTTTCCTGTCGTTTTTTTCAGCTGTGGACAAGATAGTTCCGGCTTCTTTTACATTCAGCGCCATAGGTTTTTCGATGACTACGTGGCGTCCAGCTTTCAGTCCTTCGACAGCCATTTGTGCATGTAAGCCGTTAGGCGTACAAATGTTCAGCACGTCGAAAGCAATATCTGATTTTAACAAATCGGCTAATGAGGAAAAATGAGGCGAAAGGTCAATATTAAGGGATTCGGGGGGCAAAATGTCGCATATAGCAACTAATTCTGCTTCATGATTCCGTTCAATCATTTCAATATGTCTTTTTCCAATATGCCCACAACCGACGACGGCGAATCTTATTTTCGTATTTTCCATTATAATTTTTTGCTACATAATTACCTCCATACCATTATTATTATTTTCGTTGGCTGTTTTTTGGCAAAAGAATAAAAAAACATTATCCTGTAAGGGGGGGATTTTTTTATATTTTCTACTGCCTGATCAAAATAATTACAATCTTTCATATATTTTTTTCTAAATCTTTATATTCTTTGGAACTTATTGACACTGACGATATAATCTCGTCCGGAATACCCTTTGGATTCAAAAATACCGAGACTATAATGTTTGTATCCAATTACAATTTTCATTGTCCTGACTGTTTCCGTATCCGTTTTATTTCTTCATTTATTTCTTCTATTGTTGTTTGAGCCAGCCCTCTTTTTACAGATTCCTGCTATGTTAATTTTAACGCATTAATTGTTTTAGCCTGTCTTATTGGCAGAATTGTACTTTTTCAAGTGTTTTTGTCACTTAAAGGCGTTAATAATGATTGCCAAATATTCGCAGATGATGCCTGTAAATCCTTTACTGTAACAAATTTCATACAATTAATTTCTTTTATATTTTTGATAAATAATATTGCAAAGATACGGTTTTTTCCTCAAATGCAATTCGTTTTTTTCATCTACTTTTCACTTTCCGTTAATTCCCGCAAAAGTTTGTCGGCAGTTTTCAGGGCTTCATTAATATCGCTGCATATATACTCTTTGCCTATTTTATCCGCAAAGCCGGATTTCAAGAGCATCGACCTGATTTCCTCATTCACGCCCGACAATACAAGTCTGATTCCTTCTTTATCCGACAGGCGATAGAGACTTTCCAGGTTGTGCAAGCCCGTAGAATCCATGAACGGTACTTTCCTCATACGAATAATGCGGATTTTAGGACGTCGATTGTCCGTACCTGCCCAGCGCATACTTGCTTCAAATTTATTGGCTATTCCAAAAAAGAAAGGTCCGTCTATTTCGTAAACTTCAACTCCTTCAGGCAGAATCAGTTTATCGTTGTCAGCTGTTTTTTCGGCGTCGGATTTCATATTCAATTCGTCCTGAACAACAGAAATGCTTGCCGTTTCCGACATCCGTTTTACGAGCAGCACCATTGCCAGCAATATTCCTATTTCAATAGCGATTGTCAGGTCGAAAATAACTGTTAAAAAGAATGTTACAAGTAACACTATAATGTCCGACTTTGGATTTTTCAATAGCGACCGGAATGTGCGCCATTCGCTCATATTGTAGGCTACGATAATTAAAACGCCTGCCAGACAGGACATTGGGATATGTTTCGTTAAAGATCCAAGAAAAAGTAAAATCAGCAATAAAACCACAGCATGAACAATTCCCGCAATTGGACTTCTGCCGCCATTGTTGATGTTGGTCATTGTCCGCGCAATAGCTCCAGTAACAGGTATTCCGCCAAACCATGGCGTTACCAAATTGGCAGCTCCCTGTGCAATCAGCTCTGTATTGGAATTTTGCCTGTCGCCGGTAATACCGTCTGCGACTGTTGCCGAAAGCAGTGATTCAATTGCGCCAAGCATTGCTATGGTAAACGCAGCAGGCAACAACATGTTAAATGTAGATAAATTAACAGGAATCGTTGTTGGTGCAGGCACGGAGGGGTCAATATTAAAGCGGTCGCCGATAATCTCAATGCCTGAAATACCAATGCAATTCCTTAAAATATAAGCGATAACAGTCATTACAACTATTGCGACGAGAGAGCCTGGAATCTTTTTTATTATTTTGGGAGAATAAATGATGATAAGGATGCTGAATATGCCAATAAGCAACGACCAAATATTAACTGTTGATGCGGCTTTGACGTAAACCATCCATTTCGAGATGAAATCGGCAGGAATATCCTTTATTGTTAATCCGAAAAAATCTTTCATCTGCGTTGTGAAAATGACTACGGCAATACCGCTGGTGAATCCTACAATAATAGGATAAGGCATAAATTTTATCACGCTTCCCAGACGTAAAACGCCCATCCCGATTAGCATTAATCCCGCCAAAACCGTAGCTACTCCCAAACCCTGCAATCCAAATTGCTGGATAATTCCAGCTACAATAATGATAAAAGCTCCTGTAGGTCCGCCAATCTGTACAGAACATCCGCCAAAAAAAGATACTATAAATCCGCCTATAATGGCAGTGATTAAACCCTGCTCAGGACTTACTCCCGAAGCGATACCAAAGGCAATAGCCAAAGGTAAAGCAACTATTCCAACTATTATTCCAGCCATTAAGTCGGTAATAAATTTTTCCTTTGAATAATGACCGAAAATATCGAACAGTTTAGGTTTGAAAACCGTATTTGTTTTTAAAATCGAATTAAAAAAATTCATCTTTATATTATATTGTTAAATAACGGGCGCAAAGGTACATGAAATTTTCAAATTACACACAAACAAATAATTATAAATTATAAATTATAAATTAGGAATTAGCTGGCGCAACCTTCACGCCTGCACGTCCATCGTATCTCGTATTACTGGGGAAAATTACAAAAAAATGTTTCCCATCCCAATATTTCACTCTAATCTCTAATCTCTAAACTCTAAGTTCTAAGTTCTTTATTAATATATACAACCGATTTCACATTCGACATAACCGTTTTTATATCATGAGAAACCAAAACTATAGCAGTTTGAGCATTTATTTTTTGCAACATATCGTAGAAAAATGTTTCAAAGTGTTTGTCCACATAAGAATCCGGCTCGTCCAAAATCAGCAACAGCGGCTCATTTATAATTGCCCTTGCCAATAAAACGCGCTGTAACTGTCCGCCCGACAATTCCCCGACCGCTTTGTGGCAAATATCCTGCAAGCCGAGTTCGATGATCATTTGGTCAACTTTTTCATTTTTCTGTGTTTTTGACATGTTTTTTTCGGCTATCAAACCTGAATTGATTATTTCTGAAACAAGAATCGGAAATTTCTGATCAATCCGGTTAATTTGAGGCACATAGCCAGTCTTCCTTTTCAAATCGGGAACTGCCATGCGAATTGAGCCTGAATAAGGTTTCAAAAGCTGTAACATCACTTTAAGTAAAGTTGTTTTTCCTCCTCCATTCGGTCCTATTATTCCTGTAAAATCCTGTTCGCATATACACAGGTTAATATCTTTTATAACCGAAATTCCATTGTATCCGGCATATATATTATTCAGTTCGACAAGTGGTTTATTCATCAGACAAAACTTTTGCAATATTAATTATTTCCCGGCTCCAGTAATATGACAGCGGGTCGATAACAACTAAGCGGCAACCTGTTTCATTAGATATTATTTCTGCGTTTTTCCTGTCAAATTCCCGCTGGATAAAAATTGTTTTAATATTTTTTTCTTTTGCCAGATCTACTATTTTTTTTATTTGCTCCGGTGCAGGCTCTTTTCCGTCTATTTCAATAGGATATTGAGTTAATCCATAGTCGCGGGCAAAATAAGTTAGAGTAGGATGATAGATAATAAATCCTTTTTGAGAAGAACTGTTTAATAAAGACTTAACTGCAAGATCGGTTTCGTTTATTTCTTTCAGCAATATTTCCATATTGGATTGATACACAGCGCTGTTATCGGGGTCAATTTCAATTAATGCTTCATACATATTTTCCGCAATTATCAGCGCTTCCTTTGGAGATGTCCATATATGAGGATCGGGAATATCGGAATGAGCATGTCTGTCGTTTTCCGAAAAAATCATTTGGATTCCCTTGCTGTTGTCAAAAAAAGGAAGATTTGAATAATTTTTTTTCAATTTATCTATCCATACTTCTTCAAATCCAATACGTCCAATGCAAAAATAAGCATCAGCATCTGAAAGACGGGCAAATTGTGCAGGAACAGGATCGTAAGTTTCGGGATTTGTTCCATGAGTCACCATTGCTTCTATCGAAAAAAGAGTATCCGCCAACTGTTCTGCGAAATAACGTTGAGGCTCTATCGTAACAAAAATTTTTTTTCCTTCGCTAATTTTAGAAGTACATGAAATACAGATAAATATAAATAATAAAAAGTAAAGTTTGTTCATAGATAACTATTTTATAGCAAAAACTGCAAAGTTAGATAAATGAAACTGTTTTTTTTGCATCGTGATAAAAAATCATTTTAGCAGATTGATTTTCAATCATTTTCTTAATTTTCAATTTAGCCTCTAATGAATCCAACGGATGAGTGTCATAAGCTGAAATCCATTCATTGGAAAGATGCGCTTGCGTAGGAATAACATCGCCAGGGAATACAGTCAGCTCATTTTCAGACATAAACGAAGAAACCAGCTGTCCTTTTGTGTGTCCATCGCAGAGCGTTAATTGGAAATCCCGAAACAATTCAGAATCTGTATCTATTTTTTGCAGTAAGCCCTGTTTTTCAATCAGTTCCATATCTTCCTTTCGATAAGAATCTTTCTCCAAAGCATTGGGATTAAGATAATTTTCCCACTGACTTTTTCCAACATAATGTTTTGCTTCAGGGAATGTTATCTGTAAATTTCCCGATTTGTCGATGTAAGTACAGCCTCCGCAATGGTCGAAATGAAGATGCGAAAGCACAACATCTGTTACCTGTTCAGGCTCAAACCCTTGAAGACGAATTAAATCAACAATATCATTCAAGTCGAAAAAGCGATAATAAGCCCTTTTTCCCAAACCTTTTGTACCGACTCCTGTGTCCAGAACTGCTATTCTGTTTTCGTTCCATACTAAAACACAGTTCATTGCCAAAATACAACAATTCTGTTCGTCGGACGGGAATTTTCTGTTCCATGCCCTTTTAGGCACAGCTCCGAACATTGCTCCTCCATCGGCATGGAAAAAACCTGCTGGCAAAATTTTATATTGAATCATAATTTCATTTATTTTGCTACTGCAAAGGTAGTAAACATATTGACGCCTCTTTTTAAAAATAGATTATTAATAATCTCTATCTATCAAGAAATTAGCCCAATCGAACAATAAATCGCGACTCTTTGACGGTTTCAATATTTCCAAACGAGGAAGCGCTTTAGCGATGTAATCATGTGCTATTTTGTGCGCTTTTTCAACTCCGCCCAAATCAACAATCAAATCAGTTACATGCTTAATGTCTGATTCAGAAGCCTTGCTGTTTCCCAATACATTAAGTATCATTCCTTTCTGAGCGTCGTTAGCATTGTTTAACGCTTCTTTCACGAGCAATGTTTTTTTCCCTTCCCTTATATCAGATCCGACAGGTTTTCCGAGTTCTTTTTCTTTTCCAATAAGTCCTAAAATATCATCACGAACTTGAAACGCAACGCCTGCCAAAGAACAAAATTCTTTTAGGGCAACAACTTCTTCATCGTATGAAAGTACGTTTTTCCCTATCAGACTGCCTGCTATGCCACAAAATTCATACAAAGCTCCTGTTTTTAACCAAAGCATATTTAAGATTTGTTCATCGCTTAAATCTTGAATATTATAATGCAAACCAAAATCAACGTCTAATATTTCTCCTTCAACGAGATCTCTCAGCACGCCGATTTGCAACAGCGATATAAGATGCAAAGCTATTTCCGGTTTAACGCCATTCTGTACTAAATTATTAGATAGCATAGAAATAGCCCATCCATGCTGAACGTCGCCTGTTAAAATTGCCAAATCAATACCATATTTTGCCGCCGTATCTTTTTCTAATTTAAAATTATTGGCAGCATAACGTTCAGCAGTTTTATGGACGGTTTCCACACCTCGCCTAAGATTGTCATTATCAATCACATCATCGTGAACTAACGTCCATGTATGAAACAGCTCTACCGCCGCAGAAGCTGCTAATGCCTTTTGTTTGTCGCCTCCAACAGCAAGGCAAGAAAGCATTAGCACGGCAGGACGCAATTTTTTTCCGCCACGCTTAACGTAACTTAAAACGCAATCTTCCAAAATCTGAGGTTGGATCTTTTTTGTACTTTTTAATTGGTTATCAATATAACCGGCAACCATCTTTTCTGTTTCAGCCAATTCGTCGAAGAAATTTTTATATTTCATACTGTTATTTATATGTTAAACTTATTTTATTCCCTTAAATACGCAAATAAATTTCTAAAAATGACAACAGCAAAGGTAATAAAAAATTCACAGTCAATCATCCCGTTTGCAGGAATTTCTTTTTATTTATACTTTACACGGTTTAATTTTTGTGCAACGTTATTGCGAGCTTTAGCGAAGCAATCCAGAAATCCAGTTTTCAGTTTTCAGTTTTTTTCTGGATTGCTTCAGGCTTCGCCTTCGCAATGACATTGCACAAAACCATACCAAGCAGAATATATATTGATTAAAGCGTTAATTGCGTATTTCAATCCTTGAAAGTCCATTGCCGCCTGGAATCACTTCAATGTGCGTGGCAATCCTTTCTTTAAGTTCTGACAGATGCGAAATTACGCCAATAAGTTTTCCTTCATTTTGCAGGCTGGAGAGTGCAGAAAGCGCCAAATCAAGATAATCGGAATCAAGCGTGCCGAAGCCTTCGTCGATGAACATTGTATCAATTTTCATATTTTTACTTGTCATATTTGCCAGTCCTAAAGCCAAAGCAAGCGATACGATAAATTTTTCCCCGCCAGAAAGGTTTTGAGCGACACGTTCATCATAATTTTGAAATTTATCTATTACCGACAGTTCAAAAGGATTTGCAGCGTCGCCTACACGCTTCAAAATATATCGTTCAGACATTTTTTGCAACTGACGGTTTGCCATATCAACTAAATGTTCAAAAGTTAATGTCTGAGCAAAATTGCGATATTTTTTGCCATCAGCAGAACCAATAAGTTCATTCAAACTTGCCCATTTGTTGTAAATTTGCTGTTGAAGTTCTTTGTGTTTCAATTTATTATAGCCGGTTTTCAAATTTTTGTCATTAATATCCAATGCTTGCCGGTTTGCCCCTGTTTTTTGAGAAAACTGTTCACTCATAAGTTTCTTTTCGGCACATTCGCTTTGCAGTTCTTCGCTGGATTTGTCCGTAATATTTTGTTTCAATTTCTCCTTTAACTCTTTTTCTTTATCAGCAATAATTGCCTTATTTTTAGCAAGTTCGGTATTAATTTCGTTTTTTTCTCTTTCAGCTTTCGTTTTTTCAGTTTCAGCTTTTGCGAGCAAATATTTCAAGCGATTTTCTTCATCGTCAACTTGCTTGTTACCAAACAATTCAAAGCGTTCAGCAGTAAATTTTTGCTTATCTGTTTCAAATATTGCTTTTTCATCCGTTTTTGCTTTAATAAGGTTTTGGAAGTTCGTTATTTCAGAATTTGTCAAATTAATAGAATTTTCCAATTCTGTAAGTTTTTCCTTCAAATTTTCTATTGCATTTTTATTTGTGTTCCAATCTGTTAAGCATTTTTTCAATGTCGTAATATTTTCAACGCCATATTCAGCAAAACTGTTTAGAAGCTCTGCATTTTTTTCCTTATATTTAGCTTCCGCTTCATTGAGTACATATTTTCTGTTTTCGACCTGCTGTTCGGCTAATTTTTTAGCAGTTTCAGCTTCGATATTTTCTTTTTCCGCAGTTTGTTTTGCATGTTGCAATAGTGGAATTTCTTCATTTTGAAGATTTTTAATTAATTTCTCATTTTCTGTCGCTTTTGAGATAATATCTGTAATTTGCTTATAATCATTCTGTTTTTGTTTATGAATCTCCTCAAGTAATTTTACGTTATTTTCACTGTCGGAAATTAAAAAATCCGGAGTAATTTGTTTTATTTCAAGCAAAACTATGTTTCGTTTTCTTTCGTTTTCCAACAGTGAATTTTCTTCTTTTTCTTTGTTTTTCAACGCATTTTCTTTGTCAGAAACAGTCTTAACCAATACTTTTTCATTATCCTGAATTGTTTTTGTAATTTCGTTAGACTGTTTTTTAAGCTTTTTCAATTCAGCCTCTTTACCGTCTATTTTAGGTTCATTTCCTTGAGCAAACGGATGTTCCAATGCGCCGCACAAAGGACAAGCTTCGCCATCTTCCAATAATTTCCTGTGTTCATCCAAACTCTGAATTGTTTTAACGAGTTTTATGTTCTCATCAAGCAGATTAATTTGATTTTCAAGACTTTTCGCCTCTTTTTTGTTCTCCAAACATTTCTGCAAAAGTTCTTTTTCCAGACATTCGGAAGAAATAATATTTTTTTTGTAGTTTTCTACGTTATTTTTGTTTTCAACAATTGCCTTTTCAAGTTCAATCAAATTTTTAATTTTTATTCCAATACCTGTTATATTTTCTTTTTCTGAAAGATAATACGCCATTTCTTTTCCCGAAAGAATTAGTGACAGTTCCGTTTTCTTCGCTTCCAATTCACTTTTTTTATCATTTAACGCTTTATCTTTTTCGCTAAAAGAAGTCAATGATTTGTTAAAAACTGATATTTTATTATTTAAATCTTTTTCTGCGCTAACAAGTTCTGTTTTTTTTGTGTTAGAATCATTCAACAACTGTTCCACTTGCAAATTCTGATTTTCAATAGCGGCAAACTGTTCCGGCAAAGACCCATATTTTGCATTCACATTAATCCAGTTTTCTTTTTCTTTAAGTGCTATTTGTAATTCTGCTAAATTATTTTTCTTATTTTCAAGCGTTTGAGATAATTCTTTTCTGTTTTTCTCTAAATTTACTATTGCCTGTAAAGCAAGATTCAAAGACTTATCATTTTCGGTAATTTTAACACTCAATTCTCTGACTTTTACCAAAACCGGCGCAACTTTTTCATGCTCTGTTTTTGCTGTTTTCAAAACCATTTCCGATTGTTCAAAAGCCGTTTTCAAGGTATCATTTTTTTGCTCTAATTCAGGTAAATTTTGTTTTGCTTCGTAAATTTGTTTTTGCAGGTTTTCCAAATCGGCAAGCCATTTTTTAGCAGTTTCAATTGCCTGTAATTCATTGTCTGTCTGTTCTTTTTGTGTTTTTAGATATTTTATTTCATTTTCTAAATTTTCAACTTCTTCTGCCGGAAGAAGTTTTATAGCTTCAATTTCGACAACGATTTTATCTAATTTTTCTTTTTCCGTTTTACTGCGTTCAAAAACTTTTTTTGAGATTTCACCATAGATTTCCGTTCCTGTAATTTGTTCCAAGAGTTCGCCCTTGCCATTTTTATCAGCCTGTAGAAAAGCCGCAAAGCTACCCTGCGCCAGCATTATTACTTTTGTAAACTGTTCGAATGTAAGTCCCAGAATTTCAACTATTTTAGCATCGCAAGCACGTGTTTGATCGGCAAAGATTTTATCTGAGCTGTCGGCAATTTGGCGATTGACAGGTTTAAGGTTTCCTGTTCGGGTTCGTTCCTGTTTCCATGAGGATTTCCATTTTTTACCGCCAACTTCAAAAATGATTTCAGAAAAACAATCGCTTGTGCCTCGCGTCATTACGTCATTATTTTGACCTGTTATTTCCACACGCGGCGTTTTGCCATACAGCGCCAGCGAAATAGCATCAAGTATTGAGCTTTTGCCTGCGCCGGTTTTGCCGGTAATTGCAAAAAGTCCATTGTATATAAATCGCGGCTCAGTAAAATCAATATTCCATTCGCCTGATAATGAGTTTATATTTTTAAATCCAAGACTTAGAATTTTCATTAATTTTCAATATTTAATTCCACAACAACATTCCTGTACAAATTTTTCAATTCTTCTTTTTGCTCTGTAGAAATGCCGTTTTTTTCGAGAAGTTTGTCAAACACGTCAAATTCATTGAGTTCCTCAAGCGGTTGAATACTATCATTTTGCGTAAGTACGTTAGCTAAATACTGCCGGTTTTGTAGTTTAAGGATTTCTATTTTCGTATCGACTGTTTTTTCGGCAGTCCACGCCGTAAAATCAGGAAAAACTTCGTTACCGTCATAAATAATTTCAACCCAAACAGAAATATCTGAGTCTTTCAGTTCCGTTAAACGATTTTCTATAAACGATTTATCGCCACGAATAGATTCTAATTTTTGAAAAACTGGAATTTCAACTGTTTCAATCAGTGTTTTTTTCTCCTTAAAATCAACGATATAAACACATTTTTGCTGCCCAGCTTCACCAAAACCCATTGGAATTGGCGAGCCGCAATATCGCACCTTTTCGCTAATTACAGACGGAACATGATAATGCCCAAGTGCAATATAATCAAACGATTGTGAGAAAATTTCACTTCCAACACATTCTATATTGCCAATATATATATCGCGTACGCCATCGTCTTCGTTTTTTTTTCCACCAGCCACCGACAAATGTCCTGTTGCAATTAGCGGTATGTTTTTCCCCAGTTCATTACGTTTATTTTCAGCCATTTCAGCTATTTTTTCATAATGATTTTTTATACTTTCTGCAATACGCATTGAACGGTTTTGATAAGTTTCGCCTTCGGTGAAACGGCTAATATCCCTTTCCCTTAAAAATGGCACGGCGCAAACAACTGCAACCGGACAATCTTCATTATCACGGATTACAACGATTTCATCATCAATATTTTCACTTGCGTTGCCAATAACATGTACATTTAGAGCCGCCAAAATATCTTTAGGAGCGTTGAGAAAACTTGGCGAATCGTGATTTCCACCTACAATAACTACATTGAGGCAACCGGAATTACGCACATTAAGCAAAAAATCGTAATACATTTTTTGCGAACTGCTACTCGGCGAAGCTGTATCAAAAATATCACCAGCAACAATCAGCAAATCAACCAAATTCTCCTTAATTGTTGCTTGCAACCAGTTCAAAAATGCTGAGTGTTCCTCGCGCCTTTCTTTTTTAGAATACAACATTCTGCCCAAATGCCAGTCGGAAGTATGTAAGAGTTTCATTTAAAATTTTAAAAATGTGAATTTATATTCTTCACTGCATGTTTTTGTGCAACGTCATTGCTAAAGCAAAGCTTGAAGCAATGACGTTGCACAAAATTAAAACACGTAAAGTATAGAAAGTAACGCAGGGACATACCTTTTATTTATGTTCAATATCTGATGATCCTGTCGATACCTTATTAACTACCTTTGCAGCGCCTTTGTAATAGATACTGGAAGAGCCGCTGGCATTCGCTGTCAGTTCTCCGTCGCACGTAATCTGAATATCGGAAGAGCCTGAAGCCATAGCGTTGCACTTATTTACAATAAAATTGTAACCGTTGAAATCGCAACTCCCGATTGCAGAAATTTTGCAAATATCTGCTATTCCGCTAATTGTGCAATCGGAACTGCCAGAGCAAGATATGCTAACTTTAGCAGCTTCTACGCTTCCGTTGAAATCGGAACTCCCGCTAAACGTCAGTTCACAGACCGACGCTTTAATATTACCTTTGAAATCGGAACTCCCTGAACACGATACGCGCAACTTGTCGGCAACTAAAAGACTTTCAACCAGCACATCAGCTGAGCCGGAAGCTGAGATATTGTTGATGCGCCCATTATTCGGTACAATTACTTTCAGTCCAAGTTTGCTATTGTAGCCACCGTTTTTATTAAAACGGACATACAGTATATCGTCGTTCACATAAGTTTCGACATTATCAATTAAGTTTTCATCACCAGAAACAATGACAGATGCATCTGAGGCTTCACTGATCACAATACCAACCGCTCCGCTTGTCTTAATAGCGCTAAAATTCATCTTGCCGCGATCATCACTTTTGGCTGTTCCGTTTCCCGTAAGACCGTTGGCAGAACTATTCACTACGTGAACACAATTTGGCAGCACAAGCATAATTGAACATGCCATCATCATAAATAAAACTGTTTTTTTCATATTGACTGTTATTTAAAAAATTAGTATGCAAATTTAGCCATTTGTTTTTTAAAATGCAAATAAGAAATGAATGTGAAGCGTGCATCACCGATTTTAACAACTCATTATTTTCTTAAACGTCGAATCATAATTAATGTTTATATCTTTTTATTTTGAAAATATTTATTAACTTCTACGAGACTTCTTTTCCAGTAATTCATTTTCAGGGTTAATAAGATAAATACGTTCTGTGGCGCGGGTGAAAGCCGTATATAACCACCGGTAGAAATCTGTGCCTAAATATTCTTTCGGGACGTATGCCAAATCAAGGAAAACATTTTTCCATTGCCCGCCCTGCGCTTTGTGACAAGTAACTGCATAAGCATATTTCACCTGTACAACATTGTAATATTGGTCTTCCTTAATTTTTTTCATCTGCTCACGTTTTACTGTAATATCGGCATAGTCCTCCAAAATAGAGCGAAACAGTTTTTCGTTCATCTCTTTTGGTAAAGCAGGCGCATCGGCATGAAGCGTTTCCAAGAGAACTTTAACATCCATATCAACCTTATAATCAGGAAAATGAACGGTTATATCGCAGAAATGGAATCCATACAATTCCTGCATTTTCCTTATACGTTTCACTTCCATCAAATCGCCGTTAGCAATAAAATCCATTTCAGGAGTATCTTTCGCCCAGTAATAATTATTTTTTGCAACCATCAGCAAGTCGCCGGTTGAAAGTTCTTCTTCACGCCAAAGAATACGGTTACGGATACCGTCGTTGAAAATATTTGAACGTTTATTTGAGCGGGAAATAATTATTGTCTCTTCCAAGCCATATTTTTGATAACTTTGTTCAATTTCATCAATTATTTCATTTCCACGTACAATTTTAACGTCAGGACATGAAGCAATACGGATTTGTGGATAAACTGCTGTTTTGCCCGATTCTATTGCTTTCCGCAAAAGCGTTGCATTCTTCAATATACCGGACATTTCCGTTTGACGTACCACCTGCGTTAATGTAAAACTCCTTACATCAAGATTATAACCCTGCAATATATTTACGTCTAAGGCAGGGCTTTCCAACTGTGATACAGGCGGGAGCTGTGCCGAATCGCCAAGCAAAATCAGCCGGCAGCCTTCACCGCTGTAAACATAGCGAATCAGATCGTCGAGCAAGCGTCCTGTTCCAAAATTGAAAGAATCCAAGCCATCGTTTGAAATCATAGAAGCCTCATCCACAATAAATAAGGTATGCTTGTAAAGATTATCTGACAATACAAAACCAGACGGTTCGTTGGAAAAAATTTTCTGCCGGTATATTTTTTTATGAATTGTGTATGCAGCCTGTCCTGAATATGCAGTAAAAACTTTAGCTGCCCTGCCTGTTGGAGCCAGTAATACGGATTTTTGTTTCAAATCGTTCATTGTTTTGACGATAGCTCCAACTAACGAAGATTTTCCCGTGCCGGCATATCCTTTTAATAAAAACAATGAAGAGCTGTTCCTGTCGAAAAGGAAATCTCCAAGCTGTTGCATAGCTATATCCTGCTCTGTTGTAGGAGTATGCGGAAAGTTTTTTTTAATCTGCTCCTGAAAAAAATTGTTTATCATTGCTATTCTTTTTGAATAAAAGCGTAAAGTTAAAGATTTATTTTCTACATTTGCATAATAAATAAAAAATGTTCTTCATGAAACGTATTATCCGAATTATTTTATTCATAATTGTAGCTGTATTCTTATACATGCTCTATTTGAGTATTCAGAGAGGAATAAATAATAATTGAATAAATGAGTAAATGAAAATACAAATACCTGAATATATAAATTTTAATGATGCTGAACAATGTATTTTAACAATTCGGATACATAAAAACGGCTATTCATTTTCTGTCTACAATCCGTTAGTTAATGCTTCATATTTCTATCATATTGTCGAATTTGGAAAGCAAACTTCAGCTTTTTCTTCTTTTCAGGACGCTTTTTTTGATAATGATTTTTTCACCCTGACTTACAGGCAAGTATATGTTATTAATTACACGCATACATTTACGTATGTTCCGTCTTTGATTTTTGAAGATTCGGATAAAGAAACTTACATCAACTTTCTTTTTATGGAAAAGGCTGGTAAAACGCTTTATCATAAAATTAAAAATCAGGAAATTATCGTTATTCATAAAATGGAAGAAGAGGTATATGATTTTTTTATGCGCTCCTTTCCCGACGTTAGAATTATCCATCATACAGCTCCATTAATCGCATATTTCCGGTCAAAACAGCAAATAGTCAATCGCAATAGGCTGATAATCAACCTGCAACAAACAGAAATGGATGTTCTTTGCTTTTCTCAAGAAACGTTTCTACTGGGAAACCATTATGTTTGCAACAATCTGATGGATATTGTTTATCATATTCTTTTTATTTGGAAACAAATGAAATTCAATCAATTAAATGATTTTTTATACATTGCCGGAGGTTTCGAATCAAAAAAGCCTTTAATAGATAATCTGAAGATTTATATTCAGAATATTATTCCTGCAAATATCATTCCGGAAGCGCATTTTGAACGAATTGACGTCAGGGCGATTCCCTTTGAAATAACATGTCTATCATTATGCGAATTATAAGTGGAAAATATAGAAACAG
>JAIRPX010000273.1 GCA_031256775.1 Dysgonamonadaceae bacterium | reverse complement strand
CTAAACTCTAATACCTAACTATCCTGTGGTTTTCCACGCGGTTTCCGGTCTGTGTAAGTCTGACCACATAACTTCCCTTTGGCAGGCGTGCAATATCAAAATCGCTTATTTCCGTCCGGTTGGTCTGTTGAAACACGTTTTTACCGGTCAAATCATAGATATCCACTTTTGTCAGTTCCGGAGCGCCCGAAACATGCAGGCGGTTATCATAAACATATACTGCCGACGAGCTGTTTAAGCCGGTTTTCACCACGTCTATTCCCGTTCCTTTCGGATTGATTTCCAGTATGTAGGGACGATTCAGCATCGAAAGCGTGATTACATTTCCCGTTTCGGAGCGGACAGGCATTACGCCTTTGCCAGGATCGTTGTCGTCGTATTGCGCGGGCATATAGACGTTGATCTTCTCTACCGATTCTTCAAATGTGATGGTCACGTCTTCCGCTACTGCCTGCGGCAGATATTTTTCGCCCCATACGACAAGGAAAAAAGTCCCGTCGTTTTTTTGCAGCAGCAGATCGTGTACCGTTACCGGTTTGGAAGAATAGCTATAAGCCAGTTCACCCGGATTTTCGATTGAAGGGTAGTCGGCAAGGACGCCAGTCAGGTTATGCAGGTAGTGAGCTGCCAGACGAGGCTTATAATTTCCGGCATAGAATCCGAAAGTCTGGTTTCCGCCTTCGTCGGTGCGGTCGCGCATGATGTACATAGCCGTATATTCAAAGCCCTGTGCAAATTGCGCCAGATAACACGACAGGTATGTCAGCCCCTGATATTCTTCCGTAACCCTTTCGCTGATGGTCGTACCTGTTTCCGTAGTCACGCACCGCAGTTGCATCAGTTCTTCGTCGCTATAACCCTTGTAGCCTTTGTTCCATGTCAGTCCGAAGTTGGATTTCAGAGAATTAGCGTCCATGCGGTTTGAGGCTCTCCATGTCTGATTGTTGGTGTTGGGCGACAATCCGCTGAAATAGTTATGAACGCAGGCAACATCGGCAAGGACGTCTCCTTCCTTTATTTCCGGATCCAATCCTTTATCGCCATTACGTTCCACGCCTTCAGGCACGGTCAGGAACTGCAATCCCACATTGGGGTATTGAGCGCCACCAGCATCGGTGACGCTCCATACCGGATAATCTTTTACGACAGGGTCGGCTTTCACCGCCTTGCAGAAATCGCGCATGTATTTTGCCAAAGGCAGATAGGGGTATGAGCCTTCGGGAAAACCTCCCGCTTTTTCGCCATTGTAGATAATTCCCCAGTTGTTGGGTTCGTTGCAGCCTTCAAAGGCAATCAGTGCGTCGGGAGCTATCTCCACGATTTCGCGTCCGCCTCTAACAGTAGCATCAATATCGTTAACTGTGCCAAGCGAACAGCTGAACCGTATATGAAACTCGTCATACAGCTCCTTGAATTGCCAGAAATAAGAAGGCGCTCCAGCCCTTATCCACCGGAATCCCAGATATTCAGCACATTCCTTAGTACGGATATATGATTCGCCGCGCGTATTTATGGAAGTGTTGACGCCGATGGAATTAAGGAAATCGTTGGCAGGAACAGCCTGTACTGTTGTGAGGTCGTCGGCAAAAAGCTGATTTCCGCATAACAACGCCAGAACCGCCGCGCCCAATCTGTAAAATAACTGCTTCATCAGGTTGTTATTTAATCACTTTAACATTTTGAATGCCTGTTGCAGTTTGTATCTTCACAATATAAACGCCTTTAGGCAAACCGGCAACAGAAACGGAGTTCTTTTGCACGTTCAACACTTTTTTACCTGTCAGGTCGTAAAGTTCCACTACTTTCAGGTTGTCGCTCTGTATATACAGTTCATTGTCTGAAATAAAGGCGGAAGGAAGAACTGCAAGCGCCGCAGGATTGAATGAAGTCTGTCCACATTCTTCAGGGGTTTTCTTTGCAGGCAAAGGCAGGATATTGTTGCCCCTGTCATAATCTTTTCCATTGTAGCAGCCGCCATTTTCATCTAAATTGTATGGAGTATATCCCGGAATACCCAAATCCCATCCAAGAATTACATCGTGGCAGGCATAGTCAATCCTGCCTTCTTCAATCAAATATCGAATCCAGCAATAACCATGTTCTCCATCATCTCCACTTGGTCCCCATGTGATTTTTGGAAAATTTACGATTTTTACATTTCCGCCTATACTATCAATTTTACTCAGCAAATCAAGACTCCACATACTTCCTCCGAGCGTATTAGGATCGTCAATTATTATCGGATTACCATCGCTATCCTCTCCTCCGTATGCTCCTGCACCTAAAAGTATCAGGTCGCCGCCGATATAATTCAAATTGTCGGAATGTACTCCCCATGTCCATGAATTGTCATTAAAGTCAACTTTGAAAGTTCCTCCTACTCTTTCCAAGTATTTAAAAGAATCGCCAGTGAAAAACGCCCGTCCTGCTTTTGCTTTGTTCAACTTTATTCTGAAATCGCCTTTCGTTTCCTTAATGCAACCCCAGCTTACCCAACGGTTCCAACCGTCGCAATCAGGAGCAATACCGCCATTATCTTCCCAGATAAAGTCGCCGTTAACTACTTGAGGAAACGGTCTGTTCAACGGATCTCCATTCGGTATCCATCCATTGTTGTAACTAAATCCGTCGTTTCCCTCAATCATTGTGTTTTCAACATTGCGGAAGATGATGCTACCTTCCAGTTTGATGTTTTCAAGCAGTGAATTGAGGCGATACCAGTCTGCCGGAATAATAGAACCGGCATCGTTCAATTGATACGCCCACAGATTTTCAAAACGAAACTCCTGTTTCACAGCGCTGATACACTCGCCAAGTTTGTCGAGAGTATTCCTGTTCACCTGTCCGGAAACTACCAGTTTGTCAACTGGTTTCCGGTTTCTCGAATTTTCGGCTACATAAGCAGCCACCTCGTCTTCGCCGTTAAGTATCACATCCTGCGAAAAAGCCGGAAGATTAAAAGACAGCGACATAAAAACTACTACACAAAAAACAAATAAATGTTTCATAATAAATAAAAAAAATTAAAATTGTAAATTAAATTAGTTAATAAATAAAAACAAATACAATAGGTCATATTCATTTTTAATGCTATTTAATGACTACTTCTTCCGAAGCGGTCTTTTTTTCGTTAGTCAGCGGATTTATTGCCGTGAGGCTCACCGTATAGCTTCCTGCGGCAGGAAAAACATGCGCAGGATTCGTTTCCGACGATTTAACCGATCCATCGCCAAAGTCCCAGCTATAAGAAGCGGGGTCGGCAAACCTGGAGCTGTTGTTGAATACCGCTTTGAGCGAATCGGCAGCGTCGATGGCAAAAACAAACGAAGGTTCCGCCTGCAAAAAGCGCGTATCGATCAAAACGATGACGGAACTCAGTTTGGGATTGCAGGTCTGCTCTTTGCTCGAAATACTTATTCCTGCGGCAAACTGTTTCCCGATGTTTTGTTTCAGGAAACTGAAATCCACTTGCAGGCTGAAAGGCGCAACTATCTGACCCTCGTCGAATTTTACGGAAGCGTTGCAGGAATAAACGCTTTCGGGGAGAAGCTCTACACTTTCGGACAAGGCTTTACCTTCTCCTTTGGAATCTGTTACCAATTGCCTGTTATCGGCAATACTGACTGTAACTGCATTTCCGGGATTAAGTCCAGAACGGTAAACCGACAAAGGAACATTGAACCGCGTCTTGTCGTCGCTCAACAGATAGCGATAAGGAGCGCCTGAAGTAGGCGTATCGTAGGTTGGCAAACTTATATCGTCGATAGCATAAACTGTCCCGGAATATGCAACCGGCAAATATACCTGTCCTTCGGGATAATCGAAAGGCACAATTTCTTCATACCGGCACGAAGCCAGCGCTAAACATCCACAGAGGAGTATAATTCCTTTTATTATATTTCTTTTCATACTTATTTCAAACTAAAAACTAAAAACTAAAAACTAAACTCTAATATCTAATATCTAATATCTAAACTCTAACATCTAAACTCTAACATCTAAACTTACCATCCTGGATTTTGCTGCCATCCTGTAAGGTTTATTTCTTTTTGCGGAACAGGATACAAGTACATGTGTGGACGGAATATCCGCGCTTCCACACGCACCGGACGATAGGTAAATGTTCGGTCGAATTGCAAGTTACCGAAAGGTTCGCGTGCCTGCGTCATAACAGGATTTCCCTGTTCATCCAAAATTATTTCTCCGTTTTCGTCCCTTGCTTCGGTCATGACCGGCGTGGCAGAAGTTTCGGTGATTTCTAATCCCAGCAAATCCTTATTTAATGCATCTTCCGCTTCGAGGCGGCGGCGAAGATCCCATAAGCGGTGATCTTCAAAAGCCAGTTCTATTCGTCGTTCATATTTAATTATGTCCCTTAGATCGGACTGATTGACATTATTTGCAACCGGAGGCAAAACTGCTGCGCCACCCCTGCTCCTGATAGCGTTGACAGCGTCTCTTGCCGTCATGCTTACGCTTCCTGCCTTTCCCTGCGGACCTGATATTTCATTAACTGCTTCGGCGTAGTTAAGATAAATTTCTGCCAGGCGGATTAATATCCATGCGTGACCGCTTGATTCGCCCCGTAGCAAGTCTAAATTAGAATCCATGTATTTTTTCAAGTAAAAACCTGTTTTTGTAGCTTTCATCACGCCTTTCCCGTCTAATCCGCCGGTGAAAGCCTGCACCTTGCGCGAATTGAAATAGTCGTTGTTCAGCAAGATAGTAGCAAACAGGCGCAAATCGCGGGTACTGCTACTGAAAGGTTCTGCTACATGATTTTCATTTTCCCAATCGAATGAGCTTGTAACCCTTCCTTCCTTGAAATAATAAGCGTCAACCATGTTTCTCGAAGGCGTTATTCCGCTGTTGCCCAGATTATAGCCGACAGGAGAATTGTTGCGTTCAAAAGAGTTTTTTGCTCCCATTCTTTTTGCAAGGATCACTTCCGTGTTATCCTGTGCGTAGGGGAAACGGAAAATTCGCTCATAAGCTGTCAGTCCTCCTTCCGCTTTTGTGTAGAGCGAATATGGCGCATGTGCTGGATACCAGTCCGTTACGGCTTCGGTTTGCATAGTCATAACCGCAGCGGCAGCTTCAGCCGCTTCCTGCCACCGTTCCTGTCGCGTTTTGCCATCGGTAAGAGAAATAAGTTCGGGATGTGCATAACCTGGCGCCCATCGTTCTGGTTCGTTTGGCAGCTCGCTTGCAGCATAGAGCAATACTCTGCTTTTTAACGATAGAGCCGCTCCTTTGGTTGCTCTTCCCAATTCGCCGGGCATATATTCGCCAGGCAAACTGTCGGCGCAGATATTACACTCCGAAACGATGAAATCAATACATTTTCCAAGAGATTCCCTTTGTATGCCGGAGTAATCGTCGTCGAGACTTACAGGCTTTTCAATTATTGGAACGCCTCCGTAGCGTTTCACCAATTCAAAATAGAAATAAGCTCTTAAAAAACGCGCTTCGTATTTCCATCTCTCCATGCGAATCAGGTTTTTACGGTAGTCTTCCTGTTTTGCGGAGGAAGGATTGTATAGCAGGTTGTCCATGTTAACGCTGTTGATATTGACCAATAACAGGTTAACGGCGTTGACGCCTTCAAAATTTCTTTTCCATGCAGGATCGGGATTGTCTATGGCATTCCACGAACCGGTATTGAATTTTTGAATTTCGTTAGTTTCTATCGTGTATTCAGCTTCGTCGGAAGCGCCTGCAAGCATGGCTGCATTATAGCTCCATTCATCCCCGATATATGCAAATCCGTCAGGGAGATAGGTGTAGAGTCCGTTCAATGTCTGTTCTGTGTTTCCATAACGGGTAATGATGTCGTCTTCCGTCATATCCGCCAGTATTTCGGGCGAGAGCATATCGTCGCAGGAATATAAAAGCGGAGCTGCACAAAGCAGAGAAACAATTGCTAAATGATATATTATTTTTTTCATACGTAACATAATTTGTTTTTTATAATTGAATATTCAATCCTATGCTGAATGATCTTGGCAGCGAATAACCGATTCCATCAAGATAGGCTTCAGGATCTTGCCGCCCTTCCATATAATCCAGAGAAAACAGGTTTACTCCATGCAGGAAAAACCGGAGTTTTTCCATTTTCAATTTACCAGCAATATGATTTGGCAGAGTATATCCCAGTTCTATATTGCGCATTTTCAGGAAGTTGCCATTTTTTTGCCAGAAAGTGGAAGACTGATAGTTGTTCTGACTGTTTCCGGTAGAAAGACGCGGATAAGTGGCATTACTTTTGTTTTCTTCCGTCCACCTGCCCAATGCTATTGAAGAAATTTTTCCGTTGTTGTTAAATGCTTCGTAATACGAACCTTTCCAGTAAACCGAGCGGTTCAGAGCAGCTTGGAATTGCGCTTCAAGGTCAAATCCCCTGTAACTGAAACCAGCCCTCAGTCCCAAAGTATATTCAGGCATTGAAGTATATCCGAATGTTTTCCTGTCGTTCTGGTCGATGATATGGTCGCCGTTCTGATCTTTGAATCTCAGATCGCCCGCCATAACGTCTTCAAAAATCTGGCGGGGAATGGCGTTATTGTTTGCATCGTTGGATATGCCTGCTTCTTCCGAACTGTTGAAAAAACCGACGTATTCAAGCAGGAACGGCTGATCAATTTGCCTGCCGCTTTGATACAGGTAGTCATACATTTGAGGTTCTTCGGCATTAAACAGAATTTTGTTTCGCGCAAACCATGCGCTTGCCTGAGCAAACCATACGAAATTCTTTTTTGCATCGCTGGCGTATTCAATTACAGCTTCAAAACCTTTGTTTTCCACTTTGCCTATATTCATGAATGGAAGACTTTTTCCCAGAAAATCGGGCGTAGTACTGAGCGGCTGTGCGAGAATATCGTAGCGGTTTTGTTTGAAATAATCAAAAGATATGTTCAAACGGTTGAACAAACCTGCTTCAATTGCCACATTTGCCTGCTTCTGTTTTTCCCACGTAGCATCGGGAGTAGCCAGCGCGCCCGGCGTTAATCCTCCCGTCCCTGAATTATCTGTTCCCAGATTGTATCCGTTTCCATAATAATACTGGTTCCATGTCCAGCGGCTGCCTCCAATGTTGTAGTTGCCCGATAATCCGTATGATCCTCTCAATTTCAGGAAAGTCAGTATGCTGTTGCTTTTCAGGAACTCTTCGTTAGAAACGATCCATCCCAGCGAACCGGCTGGAAAGTATCCGAATTTTTTGCCAGGTGCAAAACGATCGTTTCCTGCATAACTCAGGCTCGCTTCAAGAATATATCTTTTTGCGAAATCGTATGTTAACCTGCCCCCGAATGTCATGTTCCGATAGGGGAAAGGGCTGTTGGTAGCCTGGTCGTTATAGTTGTTTCCTTCTGTGCTGTCGTCGAAAACAGACAGCAGCATCAGGCTTATGCCGTGAGAGCCGAAAGTCCTGTCGTAGTTCAAAAATCCCTGAATCACATAATTTCGCCACTGATAGCCCTTGCCGTCGTTAGGATTCAAAGCTGTATTTTCGCCATACACCTGGAACGCTTCCGATGAAGAGCCGTCGTCTTGCCTTTGGAGGAAAGGCAAATAGCGCGCATAGTTTCTCGTTTTTTTGGTAAACGATTTGAAATATGTATTCAAACCGATTGCACCAGATATGCTTAGTCCGGGAGTTATCATTCCCAAATCGCCGTTAAGTTTAACTATTGCCTGTCCTAAACGTCCATTGTAGGAACTGAATCCCCTTTCGGAAATATCGGCAAGCGGATTTGAATATAAGCCGTTTCCTCCCGGTCGGTTAGCGCTTGCATACACGGGAAAAGCATTTGGGGCGATTAGCGCCATCCGCTTGAATACTTCGTCGGTGTTGTTATCTTCTCCCGGATTCATTTTGTCTTCCACAGTTCCTCCAACGGTTGCGTTCATTGAAAGGCGTTTAGACAGCTGAATATCAAGATTTGTTCTGAAATTGAATCGTGTATATCCCTGATTTTTTGTAAAATCCGACATTCCAGCCGTTCTTTTATACTGTCCGCGATTATCGGTTGCATTGAAGAGGACAAAATATTTAACAGTTTTGTTTCCGCCCTTTGCCGACAGGTTATAGTTGGAATATGGCGCAAAATCGCGCAACACTTCCTTATACCAGTCAACATTTGGATTGATAATTGATGGAGCGCCCCTGTAAGCTTCCGGATTGAACAAAGCCGGTTGTCCTTCATTTTTAAGAGCTTCGTTGTAAAGCGTAGCATAATTATACGAATCGAGGAAATCAGGCAGGCGCGTCAGTTGCTGGTATCCATACTGGGCGCTTACAGATACTTTCATCGGCGATTCCATTCCCCTTTTGGTTGTTACTAACAATACTCCATTTGCAGCTCTTTGTCCGTACAGTACTGTTGCAGAAGCGTCTTTCAGGATTACTATGTCTTCAATTTCCTGAGGAGTAAGCTGTTCAAAGAATGTTTCTGTTGACGGAATACCGTCGATTACAATAAATATTCCTTTTCCGCTACTGAAAGTACTGACTCCCCGTATGTTGAGTGTTGGGGAATCTAAACCGGGTTCGCCGCTCTTTTGTTGCACGGTTAAACCAGGCAAACGTCCATAGAGAGTATTGGCAATGTTGGAAGTAAAGCCTGTCGATAATAAATCGCCCTTTATAGACGACTGAGCGCCTGTTATTTTCCATGCCGACTGTTTGCCGTATGCAACAGGCGCTAAAAGCATTTCGCTGTCGAGACTGTCAACTGCAACAGTTTGTGCTGTCGCTGGCGTTAAAAATCCGACAACAATCATAATCCACAAGATATTTTTCACTATGTATTTCATATTCTTATTTTATTTGTATCTTTTTTGTTAATAGCCCGGATTCTGTTTTAGATAGCCCTTGTGTACCTCATTAATATGGAATGGATGGAGATACATTCGTTTCAGGAAAGTGCGTGTTTCATATTTATACAGCTTTCCGGTGTATCCATGATCAATTGGAGCTTTTGTATAATCTTCCACCGGAGTGGTGATATTTATTTTCAAGCCGATCATGTCGCCTTTCATAACGCCTTCTTCTTCGGCTTGCAGCCATCGGCGTATATCCCAGAAACGGTGATTGTCGAAAGCCAGTTCAATATCACGTTCATTTCTCACGGCATTGCGGAATCCGTTGTCGGTATCGCCCGTTTTTTTATAAATGGCTTCGTTGATTGGAGGTTGTCCCACTCTTGCGCGAATAGTATTGACGGCTTCGCGGGCAGTTAGCGAAAAATCGCCGACAGGTATTGCAACCGACACGTCGGCGTTTCCTGCATATTCGTAAGCCGCTTCTGCGTATGATATATAAAATTCGTTTAGCTGAAAAAGCGTTGAATTTGGGGAATACCACCAGTGATCATCCCCGCCAACAATATAAGGACGCCCTTTATGTAGCCAAAAGCCGCCATAACATTCGCTAATGGCTCCGCGCAGTTTAGGTCCGGTTTCTTCCACATCTCTTGCAGCTTCCAGATAGAGCGGGCAAACAGGCCAGTTGGCATCCCAGTAGCTCATGTTGTATTGTACGGTTTGACGGAAACGCAAATCAAGTTCAAGCATCTTTTCCTGGATAAGCGGATCACCCACGCCTATATTAGCCCAAGTTTGTTTTGTTCCATTCTGTTTTTCATATTTTTTTATGAAATTCATTAATGGCGTTACACCGGCTTCTCCTTTGTTTGGAGGGGTATATTTGGAAAAGTTGCCCCAAGGCCATACCCATGTTCCGCCTTCTGCCTGCTTTTGGGCAAGGATAATTTCAGGATTGTCATAAACGTCCCATGTTTCGGCGTAATTCCTTTCGTTGCCTTTATCGGTAATCAATTTGCAGTAGTTGCTTCTTACAGCCCACGCCAGTACTTCCTTTGCGGCAATAGCGGCTTTTTGCCAACGAGCTTTGTCTTCGTTTCCATAGCAAATCAGCCTGTTATCCTCTGGATTCGGGAAACTCATATAAGGCTTGTCTGTATTAAACAGCGGACTTGCCGCATATAGAAGCGTTTTAGCTTTTACTGCACGGGCAACGCCTTCATGCACTCTTCCACGATTGGTTCCCAGCTGATGCACAGGTAAATCCTTTATTGCTTCGTCGCAGTCTTTTACGATAAAATCGACTGTTTCTTCCAGCGTGCTTCTTGGAATTTTAAGGTTGCCGTCGGGGGTAAGCTGCGTTTCTACAATTGGCATTCCTCCATAACGTTTCAGCATTTCAAGATAATTTAGCGCCCTGATAGTTTTGGATTCAGCTTTCAACATGTTTTTCGTTGCATTGTCCATTTCTGTGTCCGGAAGCCTGTCGATGTTGTTCAATAAAATATTTATCAATCGAATAGCTTTGAAACGGTATTCAAATCTTCCGTCCATTTCCGTGACGTTGCCGCCTCTTTCGGCATAAATATCTCCTGCGTTCCACCAGTTGGTTTCATACCATGCGGCGCATACTTCCGATTCGTCGGTAGCTCCGGAAAACAGATTGGGCG
Organism: Dysgonamonadaceae bacterium; assembly: GCA_031256775.1. Lineage (GTDB taxonomy): Bacteria > Bacteroidota > Bacteroidia > Bacteroidales > Azobacteroidaceae > Azobacteroides. Next base: position 3,745 of record JAIRPX010000273.1, on the reverse strand, counting down.
ACGGATCGGCGAAAGCGTCTTTATATCCATTCACTTCTGCGCTGCCATAGCCCAGATTGGCATGAATACCAAACTGATAGATTGAAGCCAGCAAAGCTTCCGTATTACGGGCTGACGAAAAAATAGTGTCGATAGTTATATCCGACGAAGGTTCTTTTTCCAGAAAATCGCCCATTATATCTTCGCACGAACTTGTTCCTGCAAGCAATATCAGGCAGGAAACGAAAATTGCTATATTTATTCTATTTTTCATATCTGTGTATATTTGTGCATTAAAAACTAACATTCAAGCCAAGATTGAAAATTCTTGTCAGAGGATAAGGTTCGCTATTGTTTTCACCGATAGGAAATTCCGGATCTTCGCCTGGAAACATGTCGCACCATGTAATAAGGTTGCTGCCGTTGGCATACAGGCGGACAGAACCGATTCCGACTTTTTTAAGTGCTCCCGAACGGAAAGTGTAGCCTATTTCCGCATTTTTCAGGCGGACATACGATGCGTCTTCCAACCAGTATGTTGACCATTGGTAGTTGTGCGATCCATAGTCGGCGGCGTAACGTGGATAAACGATTGGCATCCCCTGTTCATAACGCTCCTGCGTCCAGCTCTTCAATAAATCGCTGTTTGCTCCGGTATTGTTGTAATATCCCTGTATTGTCCGTCGCGAAGGCATATTTGAAACCTTGTCTGCGCCCTGGAAAAGCATGGAGAAGTCGAAGCCTTTCCATTCGCCGCCCAAAGAAATTCCGAATATAACTTCCGGAATATTGGAATAACCAATAGGAACGCGGTCGTTGTTGTCGATATATCCGTCGCCGTTGACGTCCACATAGCGTATGTCGCCAGGTTGTATCTTATTATTAGACCACTGATAAACAGGACGGTTGACGTCGTTAACTTCCTCCCACGTATTATAGATTCCATTGGCGACGAAGCCGAAAAACTGTCCCACCCTGTGTCCCGTTTCATACAGGTAATCATAGCTTCGCGCCACTTCGTCCTTATAAATTACTTTGTTGTGAGCGTAGGTATAATTTGCCTTCACAAAATAGGCGAGCGTTCCAATGCGGTTGTTGAAAGAGATTTCGCCATCCCAGCCTTTATTTTCTGTTTTTCCCAGATTGTAGGCAGGCATTGTAGCGCCAATAATGGCTGGAATTGTTCCCATGTTCCAAAGAATATTGTCTCTTTTTTCCTCGAAATAATCCACAGTAAGACTGATTCTGTCTTTCCAGAATTTCATATCCGTTCCGATATTCATTTTACCTGCTTTTTCCCACGTAAGATTGGGATTTCCTATTTTACCTTCTATATATCCGTAATATCCTTTTTGAGAAGATCCATGCTCGCCCCAGTAATAGGCTGAAGTATTGCCGTCTGCATGATACTGTTCATTAGGACGAATGAAAGTGGTTGGAAGATACAGGAAACGGTCGCCTCCAATCTTGTCGTTTCCTACAACACCATACGATCCCCTGAATTTAATATAACTGACTATGTTGTTTTCAGGGAAAAAAGATTCTTCAGTAGGCGACCATCCCAGAGAATATGCGGGGAAAAGTCCAAAACGTTTTCCTTTGGCAAAATTTTCGGTTCCATTGTAGCCGATGTTAACTTCAGCCATGTAGCGGTTTCTGAAATTATATGTCACACGGCTCACAATTCCCTGATAGCCATTCGGGATATGATATTGAAGATGCGGGTCGTAGTATTTAGTCTGGTTATACAGCAGCAGTCCGGTTAGCGTATGATAGCCGAACTGTTTCATATAGTCCACGCCTGCTTCGAGATAAATTCGCGTATTTTTTTCTATGCCCCATCCTGTTTGCAGGGCTGCCGGTTCGCCGTTTTCCAGGAAAATATAATTGCCGTCGTCCATTTTCACCGCCGAATAATTCATACCCTGCATGTTGAAAGTCTTTTTATCCTGATTGTAGTTTTTATAGGAGAAAGCGCTTCTCAACGATAATCCTTTCAGCAGATAATCCATTTTGTAGTTTGCGCGGAAAGAACCGTTAAGGGTGTTGTCATACGTGCGGTTCCAGCCTTTGTCGAAAGGAGTCATCGGCGGCAACATCCCCCATTTGTTAGTAACTATATGGTTATCCATTATTTTAGGCGATGAAAACGATACCCCTGAACTTAGTCCTTCAAACAGTCCGCCCATGCTCCAGTTCGGATCGCGTATGTCGCCGATTTGCGTGGAAATATCGAAACTGATTTTTAGATTTTTGATTATGTTTACGTCAAAATTGGTTCTTAGATTGTATCGTTTATATTTTGCCTGATAGTCGTAACCAGGATCATACACAGAAGTGTTGAACATGCCATACTGTGTGAAATAACCTAATGATACAAAATACTTAACAGCGTCGGTTCCGCCCGAAACATTGAAGTTTGACTGCGTTTGATAGCCGAAATCCCTCAGCAGATAATCATACCAGTCGGTGCTGGGATAATTAACAGGGTCGGTTCCCAGTCTGAACTGTTCTATTTCATAATCGGAGAATCGCGGCGCGTAACTTCCTGTTACGTAGGAATCGTATTTTAGAGCTTCATTTGCTGTTCGCACATAATCATACGACGTCTGGTTTTTTCTCAGGAACGGGAAGTTGGTAACAGCCACATTAGTGGAAAAACTGATGCGGGGTTTTCCTTCGCTTCCGCGCCGGGTAGTAATCAGGATTACGCCGTTTGCGCCTCTAACTCCATAAACGGCTGTTGCCGAAGCGTCTTTGAGTATGGTGAGAGATTCGATTTCGGAAGGATCGATGTCATTGAAATTGGAGCTTTCAATACCGTCAATCATTACCAGCGGATCTTGCGGATCGGGATCCCACGGGCGATCTTTGTTTTTCTCTGCAAAAGTTCCAATACCTCTGATTCGCAGGGTGGAAGCGTCTTTGCCTGGTTGACCGCTCCTTTGTACGGCAATTAAACCTGGTAAACGTCCAGCCAGGGCGTTGCTGATATTAGCTTGCGGCGACTGTAACAAATCTTTGGTTGAAATTGTTGATAATGAGCCAACTACAGATTCTTTTTTCTGTACGCCGTAGGCAATAATTACTACGTCTTCCAGTTCATTTATCTGCTCTGTAAGCGTGACGTTTATTTTCTTCTGTCCGTTAACTTTCACGCTTTGAGGCTTAAATCCCATGTAAGTAAATAACAGCTCGCTGTTTTTTCCGGGAACATCAACAGAGTATTCTCCATTGAGATTAGTTACTGTTCCCGTTTTGGTTCCTGCAATAATAACAGAAACTCCAATGAGCGGTTCTCCATTGGCGTCTTTCACGGCGCCGCTTACGGTAATGCTTTGCTGCTGAACGCTATTCTCTGCATTTGATAGAGAATTGCCGTCGACAGGGAAAGATTTTACCAGCCCTGCATTTGCAATTAATGTGAAGCAAATGCTCAAAAAGATTAATTTGATTTTTTTCCGTTTTTCCATACATTTATTTGTTAGGAATGTTAAAAACAACTTATTATAATGTTTATAGATAGCAAATGAAATCTGCCAAACTTCTTTTTTAAGAAATAGAAGCAAGGAAGACTTGGAGGTATGAAATATTTTTCTTAAATTACGCGCGAGGCTATATAAGTGTGTGTGTGTGTGTGTGTGTGTGTGTGTGTGTGTGTGTGTGTGTGTGTGTGTGTGTGTGTGTGTGTGTGTTACTAAAAAAATAGAGAAAATCAAAAAAATAAATATAAAAAAATTTAAAAAAAAAAAATTATTTTATTTTA
>JAIRPX010000227.1 GCA_031256775.1 Dysgonamonadaceae bacterium | reverse complement strand
AGTTCGGCGGCGGCTTTTTGCGGCTCGGCGAGCAAATGCAGCACCTGCGAGGCAATTACGATGTCAAAAGTGTTGTCGGCAAACCCTGTCTGATAAATGTCGCAAAGCGAAATTTCAATGTTTTTAATGCTCCGTTTGGCAATTTTTTTCCTTGCCACCACAAGCATTTTGGCGGAAGTGTCGGTACAAACCACTTTTGCCGCTCTGTCGGCAACGGCAATGCTAATCTCGCCTGTACCCGCCGCACATTCCAAAACGGTTGCGTTTTCGGGTATTTGCTTTTTAATAATTTCGAGCAATTCGGCGAAACCGCTTTTTTGTGCAAAATCATAAATTGGTGCAACGAAGTCCCAAAAATTTCTGTTTCCTTTTGTCATATTTTCTGTTTTTTGCCTTTTTGCGGGCGGGAGGTATAATTTTAATCATCCTCTGTTTCAAACGGATAATGCACCTGCGCAAAGGGCAGGCATTATATCGCTTACAAAAAGCAAAAGTAGTAAAAATTTGACTTATTTCGTATCCTTATACAACCCCAAATTGAACAAATGCCAATATTCATATTTGAAGTTATTAATATATAAAGCCGCCGCACTACCTCCGCAATTTCCTGCAATCAGGGCATTGCAGCGCGAAAGCAAACATATTGACGACAGGTAGGAAATGCCTGCAAATTCAACATTGTCAAACCAAATTAGAAACATATACAGTAGAGGGTTACAACAGTAGAATAAGGCATTATTCAGCGAGGTTTAAAAGAAAGAAAAAGTGTTACAGTAAAGCAGATTATATGATGGCAATATCATTAAATTTACTAATGATGAAACTTTATAACGAATTATCTATATTTATTTAACAATACAAAAAAAATACTACTAATATTGTTTGCGGTTTATTTGATAAAAGTTAAATTTCATTTATCTAAAACTCTTTTTTACCGCCACAATGATTGGTGGATAAGTATCGACACCGGAAAATTAGAGGAATGTATTGAGAAAATTACAACAAACGGCCAGTTAGAGCAAACCGTCTAAAAAATCGCGAACCGGTTGAACAAACAAATTTTTAATCCTTTTTTAATCTCCCTCCAAACCATTTCTAACTTTTTTTGACTACCTTTGCAATCGGAAAAATGAAAGAAAAATGAATAAATATCTGATTTCGTGGATTTTTTTGTACAGTATATTTCCGCTTTTCGCGCAGGAACAAACGCTTAAATTATCGTTGAAACAAACGGAAGACTTGTTTTTAAAACAAAATCTGTCACTGATAGCCGAACAATTGAATGTCGACATAGCAGATGCTGCTATCGTACAGGCCAAACTTTGGGATAATCCGGAATTGACAATCGGCGATGTGAATTTATGGAAAAAAGGCGAAGAAAAACAGTTCAGTATCGAATTGAGTCAACTTATCAGGACAGCTAATAAACGGCAGAAATTAGTCAGTATGGAAAAAGTGTCGAAAGAAATGGCCATTCGCGAATTGGAAGAAACTTTACGCAACCTGAAAGTAGAACTGAGAAAATCCATTTATGAACTGAAGTACCTGCAAATGTACAGGAAAACGTTAGACAAGCCTCATCAGTCGCTGGAACAATTAATTAATGCTTACCGGAAACAAACGGCACAAGGTAATACAAGTAAAAACGAACTGTTACGCCTCCAATCGTCGTTGCTGGAGTTGGAAAATGAAATCAACGAAGTACAAACCGGATTAAATGAGCAACAGAAAGCGCTCAAATCACTCCTTAATATAGATCCTCTGATTAGCATAGAAATAGCACAAGAACTCCCCGAAGCCGTTTCTCCCGATAAGCTTACGCTCGCCAATCTCCTGGAAATAGCAGCCGAAGAACGTTCCGACATAAAATACAGACAGTTGGAAGTGAAATATCATGAAAAATCATTGATCTATGAAAAAGCGTTGCGAGTTCCCGACATCACTCTCAGCGCCGGATACGATCGTTTGGGTGGAGTATGGAACGATTTTATAGGTCTGGGAATCAGCATGGAATTGCCGGTTTTCAACCGGAATAAAGGAAATATTCAAGCTTCGCGCTTAAATATTGAAAAAAGCAAGCAACTGTCTCAGCAACAATTAAAAACAATCCATTACGAAGTTGTGGCGTCTTTCGACAACTATAATCAGGCATACTGGTTTTATGAAAAGATAAGCAATAATGAATTGTTGTCTGAATTAGATAACATGCTGGATGTGTATTCCAAAAATATGTTAAATAAAAATATCAATATGCTGGAATATCTTGATTTTATGGAAGCATATAAAAACAATAAGCAAACGGTTCTGCTTGCCGTAAAAAACATGCAAATTTCGTTTGCCGAACTTCAATATTCTGTTGGACAAGAAATTAAATAAACCGTAATTATGAACATTAGAAATATATTATTAGGAACTTCCGTGATTATTCTTGCAGCCTGTTCGGCAAAAAAGGAAAACACCTCCGCGACAGAAACAAATGAAATAAATAAAGAATTTTTATCGCATATCGAAACGGTGGAAGCCATACCGTGCAATCCGGAAGAAACACTTACTCTTACCGGAAAAGTAGAATGTGATCCGGAAAATATAGTTCGCTATATTCCGCTTGTTCACGGTATTGTGGAACATACAAATTTTTCGTTGGGTGACAAAGTACGGAAAGGACAACCCTTGTTGGATATAAGGAGCAGCGAACTGAGCGCTTTGCTCTCCGAATTTGTTACACTGGAATCGGAGCTGGAAGTTAGTAAGCGCAACCTGCAAAACACCCAAAGCATGTATGACGATAAAATGCTATCGGAAAAAGAATTACTGGAAGCCAAGGTGAAATTTCGTCAAGATCAGGCAGCTTTCGAACGTGTCAAAAACGATTTGTCGCTATACCAGTACAAAGATAACGGTGTTTTTTCCATTCTTGCTCCAATGAGCGGTTATATTGTGGACAAGCAAGTAGCGTCCGGCAGCCCCGTATCTTCGGAAGGCAATCCGCTTTTCGTTATCGCCGATCTGAATAAAGTTTGGATTACAGCTAATGTATACTCTGGTGATTTACAAATGGTTAGAGAAAATACACCTGTAAAAATAACTGCATTATCGTATCCCGACGAAGTATTTACCGGTAAAATTGACGCCCTGTCGCAAGTTTTCGATCCTGAAGAAAAAGTATTAAAAGCGCGAATCGTCATGTCCAATGCACAACTGAAATTCAAGCCCGAAATGGCGGTAGTCATCCGGCTGGAAAATAAAATATCAGGACAACAGCAGATTGCCATACCGTCTCAATCTTTGATATTCGACGACGATAAATATTTTGTAATAGTGGAAGAATCACCGGAGCATTTCAAAATCTGTCCCGTAGAATTAAGCGGAAATCGTGATCAAAAAAGCTACATCCGTTCGGGCTTGGAAAGCGGAGATAAGGTAGTCGTTAAAAATCAATTATTGATTTTTACGAAGATAAAATCTTGATTCACAGGATAAATACTTAAATTATACGCAATTTTATAACTTTTCGGTTCTTAGGCATTATTCAAAATAAAATATCAGTAAAAACTAATTAAAAACATAAAAAAAAGTTTTTTTGTAAAAAAAATATTTCTACCTTTATGCCCTTTTTGAAGAAAATAGCTCCGAATTTTTAAGAAATAACTATATTCACTATTGAAATTAACATATATACATAAATATAACTAAAAACATGAGACTATTGAAAGCGAGGCTATTCTTAGCGATGACCATGAGTTTATTATTGGGTCATTGTCTTTTTGCACAGGTAACTATTGGAGGTCCGGCAGATCCTAAAAAGGGAACTATCCTTGATTTAAACAGCATGATAAAAGGCGGATTGCTGTTGTCGAACATTTCTATTCCCGATTTGAGCAAAATACCGGCAAATACTTTCGCAGGTATCAGTCAGGCAAAAGATACAGACTATGATTTGGCAGGTATGATTGTGTACAATACAAATGAGTACACAGGAACCGGCATATATCTGTGGGACGGCGAAAACTGGAACAGAATTGCATTGGAAGGATCTATAACCATCAAAGGAAATGCAGGTAACAGAGAACCTTTTCCTGCCGACGGTTCTTCGGAAAATGGTTATATAATATCTAACCCCTTGAACAAACAGAGCGGCAATTATACATTTACATGGATTTCCGGAGAACGGTATATCGAACGATTCTATATAATTGATCCCGGAAACGGACGCTTTTCTGTGAAATTTTCAAAAAACGACCAGGCCTCTCCCCGTCATGCCATTTTGCTGGTAACCGCTCCCGACGGGAAAACTGCAACATTTGTTTTCACCCAGGAGGGCGATACTGCAGGCTGCGGCGTTACTTCAAATATTCCGGATATAAAAGCGGAGTATTTCAATACTCTATGTGCTGGAGGAGCCGTTTATCTGTATCTGGAAAACCGTCCGGCTACCGGCGTTTTTATCTGGACGCTGAATGGTGAAGAAGTTGGAAGGGGCACTCAATATGCAGCTACCAAGCCGGGCGTGTACACAGTGTATGCCGATAAAATCGGATGCACCTCTACCCCGTCCAAATTCGTACATGTGTATTGGAGCGGATCGACAGCGCCGTCTCCGGTGCGGATAAAAAACATTGAAAATAACGGTGAAATATGTGGAAACAATACGGTTGGTATAACTGTATCCGGGGCTCCGGCAGGCGCAAATATTTACTGGCACAAGGATGGGGTTCGACAACCGGCTTTTACAGGTCAAACCATTCAAGTCAGGGAAGAAGGAGTATGGCAGGCTGTTGTAGTAGACGGCGCCTGTACATCCGTGTTTTCGGACGCTGCGGTAATAACGAAAAATCCGGCTTCACCTCTGCCGAAACCCAACATGATAATCAATGGTGACAAGAATAACTCCAATTGGAAACTTTGTCGCGGCAGTTCGGCTCATTTGGAAGTTGATAACCCCGACCCGTACTATACTTACACATGGTATGCCGATGATGCACTCATAGGAACGGGTAGCGATATTTTCTTTTCGGTACCGTCACAAAACAGTGTTCTTATCCGTTTGCGGGTATCAGGTAACGGATGTGCTTCCGAAACGAGCTATTCGCTATCAATCGGAAACAGCTATGCGCCGACAACTCCGGTTATATTGGGAAACAGCGCTTTGTGCGGTGGTAGAACAGTGCTTACCGCAATAACGTCATCGCCGGTAGCTTCACCGGAGTTTACATGGTACAGAGATGGTGTGGAAATTGGAAAAGGCAATACCATTACCGTTGATCGGGCGGGACGATACAATGTTGCGGTAAAGGACGGATCTTCCTCATGCATGAGTCTGCCATCGGCTACCAAAGAAGTTGTCTGGTCTGATTTCGCAGAATTAAGCTGGGTACTAAAACCGGAGAGCGCCAAGCACGGTGATATTAAAGTGTATAAAGTATCGGCTACAAATACTCCCGTATCATATAATTGGACTGTTGTGCAATCCGGAATAGGGGATATTACCTCGCAGGTAATATCTTCCGGACAGGGCACCGACTGTATTGTGGTTAATTTTCCTGTCAGTGGAAGCAATGTCAACATATCGGTAAGTGGGACTAATAATTGCGGCGATGCCTTAAACAACAGCCGGATGACTGTAAATGTCAACTTAGGAAATAGTTGTCCCATGCCTAAGATAATCTCTCCTTCCTCTTCGCAAAAGATAGACAAGGAGATTGGCGAATATGTTGAGTTGCGCGTTGATGCTGTTGATATTGCTGCTTCGCATGAATACGAATGGGTCGAGGGAGGACAAAGGACTGTTCAAAAAGGCGCAGATCCCTTTTACCGCTTCCAGGCAAGTAATATTGGAACAACGCAGTATTACTGCGTGGTCAGGAATAAGTGTGACAACGGCAATAAAGAAGATACATCTCCTGTTTTTACAGTGAATATTAAGCAGAATCCACAAAACCTTCCTAAAGGTAACGGAAATTTAACAGGCAGAACTTGTTTTGATATTGTCTCCTCGAACTTCGATTCGGAATGTGGTGAGCGACAGGAACGCGAGAGAATAAAGGCCGATTTTACCAAACAGTCGACCAGGGAGCAAACTTATACATTCACATCAAGCGGAACCGTAAAAAACCTGCACTTTGTCGTTACCGGTGCGGTGGAATACCTGGACTCTTCAAAGCCGCAGCCTTACGAAGTCAGCGGACAAACGATAAAACTGTACTTCAGATCAGACTTGAACAGCAATTCTTCCATTATAGGCCGTAAGGGCGAAAATGCTGCGGAGATAACGGTTTATGCCATTTACAATGACAACTCTGGAGAGGTAGCGGTTCCCCTAACTATAAAAATACAGGACTGTACCTGCTGCAGGGCCAAGATAAGCCCAACAGAATGGAGAGCCTTTATGTGCTACAACCTGGGCGTCAACGTCCCCCAAAATACATATTTAGATCCGTTTACTCCGACAAAGGAACTTATAGGTAATTTTTACAAGTTTGGAAATACAACTCCGGTTACCGCTTCGAATTGGAATAGAGTTCAGGCATCTTCTTCATTGTGGAGTAAAGATCCCTGTCCCAATGGATGGCACATCCCGACAAAAGCTGAATGGGAGGGTATAAAAGCCAACAATGAAAATGCGCTCAAAGCTACAGGCAATTGGTATTCCATCGCTGGCAGCCAACTAAAAAACCTTGACACCGAAGCAGGTTTTTATGTAGGTTCGTCGTTGTTTTTTCCGGCAGGTGGTATCTACCACGACGGCTATAAGTACTGGACAGGAGCCTCCACTGATTATTGGATAGGTGATACTTATAATTTTGCTACCCAGATTGATGACCAGAAGAATCAAAATCAATTAGAATTCAAGATATATGAAACTAATACATCAGGTCCCTTTTCTCTCGGTCTTAATATCCGTTGTATAGCAAATAAATAGTAATAATATCTCTCATTGGCGCGGTATTACAAGTCGCGCCAATGAGTAAAACCAAAATATAAAAAATAATCATTATACATAATATAACTAACAAAACATGAAACTATTAAAAATTTGGCTATTGCTAATGTTAACGACAATCTCGCTGCCTTTTCATTCTCTTTGGTCACAAGTAATTATAGGAGGATTGGATAATCCTAAACCGGGCGCTATCCTCGATTTGAACAGTGCGGTTAAGGGAGGCTTGCTGTTGCCGAACATTTCAATTCCCGATTTGGGCAAGATACCGGGAGGGAAGACTTTTGTTGGTATCGATCAGGAGCAGGATACTAATCACGAGCTCACAGGTACGGTTGTTTACAATACAAACGTGAAAACCGGAACGGGTATTTATGTATGGGACGGCGAAAATTGGCGACGGATTTCGTCGGGAGGCTCAATGACCATTGTTGGCGATAAGAACAATACAGAGCCTTTTAAGTCCGACGGTACTACGGAAAATTTCTATACGGTAGTCGATCCGTCAAAAATGCCGGGCGACTATACCTTTACATGGATTTCCGGAGAACACTACCTTGAGCACTTCAATGTAATCGATGCCGGAAACGGGCAGTTTTTCGTGAAATTTAAAAAAAATGACCAGGCTTCTCCCCGTTATGCAGTTTTACTGGTAACAGGCCCTGATGGAAAGAGCATTACACATGTTTTCACTCAGGAGGGCGATACTGCGGGCTGCGGCATGACAACGAATATACCGAAAATAAAATCGGAATATACCAATGAACTGTGCACCGGCGGCGCCGTTTATCTGTACCTGGAAAACCCTTCGGCTACAGGCGTTTATGTCTGGACGCTGAACGGCGAAGAAGTTGGCCGCGGCATACGGTATACGGCAACCAAACCGGGCGTATACGTGGTATATGGCGATAAAGTAGGTTGTCCGTCTCACTCCGATCCGTTTCAGGTACTTTGGAGCGGGACAACAGCTCCGTCACCTGTGCGAATAAAAAGCATTGAAAACAACGGCGAAGTGTGCGGAAACAATACGGTGAAAATAACCGTTACCAATCCTCCGGTCGGAGCAAAGCTTTACTGGTACAAAGATGGAATTAGACAATCGATTTTTATAGACCAACCGGAAATTAACGTCGGGGAAGGCGTATGGCAGGCAGTTGTAGTAGAAGGCAGCTGTTCTTCCGTATTTTCGGAAGCTGCGGTAGTAACGCGCTCTTCACTGGGCGCTCTGGATCCGCCGGTCATAAAAATCAATGAGGAAACAGATAGTTTAATGTGGAGTTTTTGCATGGGCGGTTTGGCCTATTTGGAAGTAGCTAATTATGACCCGCAAAATACTTATACATGGTATGCCGATAATGTTGTTATCGGGACAGGCAGCGGTGTATTCTATTCGGTGCCGTCGTCGCCGGGCTGGGTTTATCTCCGCTTGCTGGCAACAAGTCCGGGTAAATGTGCAGCGGAAACGAGTATCATGCAGCAGATTGGTCCCGGTCGAGCGCCGCAAGCTCCTGAAATAAAAGGGGACAACGTTATATGCGGCGGCAGAACAGAGCTTACGGCAGTAACATCACCGCCGGTAGCCTCACCCAAGTTTTACTGGTACAAAGACGGAGTTCCTCTGGCATCAGTTGCACAGGGTGGAGCTATAAAAACCATTATTGTTGACGAACCGGGACTGTATAATGTTGCGGTAATGGACGGTCTCTGCTTAAGCTCCAAGTCTAAAACCGTAGAAGTCGTTTTGAGTGATTTTACAATGTTGAGCTGGGTACAAAATCCGGATAGCGCCAACTATGGCGAGACGAAAGTATATAGAGTATCTGCGACCAATGGCCCCGTATCCTACAAATGGACAATCACACAAGATGGAAATGATATCACTTCAACGGCGCTAAAAAACGGTCAGGGCACCGAAGTAGCTGTGGTTACTTTCCCGGACAATGGCGGCGACGTTAATATAGCCGTTAGCGGAGAAAACAATTGCGGTGAAGCTTTGAATAATGACCTGATGGCTGCGAATATAATCCGGTTGAAGTCGGATTGTCTAACGCCGCAAATTGTGTCTCCTTCCGGTTCGCAAACAATAAATGTATTTGAGGGCGAAATCGTCACATTGCGCGTTATAGCTGCCAATCTATCGTCGCCTTCCTATGCATGGATGAAAATTGAGAATGGACAGCCAAGACCGATCGGTAATTCCAGTTCTTCCGATTACAACTTTATTGCGACTAAATCCGGGGGAACGCAAACCGAAACGACGCAATATTACTGTATAGTTACAAACAAATGTACGGGAAGCAATAGGAAAACGGCTACATCTCCTACTTTTACAGTGAATGTTTCGGAGAGTCCGCAAAACCTTCGCCCAGGTGACGGAAAATTAGCAGGCAAAACTTGTTTTGATATTGTTGAATCGAACTTTACTTCCGATTGCGGCTTACGGGATATTCGCATCAGAACGAAGGCCGACTTCATGACGATGCCCATATCCGAAAAAACCTATACTTTTACGGTAATCGGATCAAATGTAAGCAACCTACACTTTAGCGTCATTGACCCGGAAGGGTGCTTGGATTCGTCAAATCCTTACTACACACCCAACAGCATACCACAGGGTAATCTTATGAACGGATCGGAATATAAGGTCGTACTGAATTACAGGAAAGATCTGAATACGTCGTACAATCCGAGAATCATAGGCCGTACAGGTGAAAACGCGGCGCAGGTGAAACTTTATGCCGTTTACAATGACGGCTTAGAAAATGTAATGGTCTCTTTATCCATAAA
>JAIRPX010000110.1 GCA_031256775.1 Dysgonamonadaceae bacterium | reverse complement strand
TGATTATCTTTTTGATATGCCGAGGAAAGACAAGTAATTCAGCAATTGAAAAAGGTTTGACGGTACAGGCTATGAGTTCACTATTTCGATGATCCTTAACAAGGGGGCGCAGCCTTTCTGTCTCCCCCAGCAGCACAAAACTATGAGGGGAATCAAGGAAATAGGGAAGACATTCCCTAAGATAAACTCCGATGCCGCTTGTATTAAGAAACCGGCAGTCAATAGTGATATTCATTTATTACGAGATAACCACTGCTTTATATGGTGATATTCATAGTGTGCGTATTGCAATCCTAATGGATCGGTACATAATTCTTATTTTAGTCCCAAGAAAGATAGCCTTCATACGTGAGTATGACTTGGCATCTGCTATCAACCTACTAACCATGTTATTATACTCCTAAACGCTCATTGCTTTGAAGCGGCGCTCCAATTTTCCGGTTTGAAAATATTCTCTTTTACATGAAGCCATTGGTTCTTTCCGACGCGGTATTGATATTTGGTATGATTACGACTGTGCAATACCCCTATAGTTACAATATCTATACCTTGCGCTTTATCGCTTTGTAAAGGGATACCGGTAAAAGGATTTACCGGATTAGGGACAATACCCTGTAAAGAAAACAACGGCGCATCCGCATTGGTCATAAAAGAATCGTCAATAGTCAAAGTCCCGTCAGAGTTAAAATCCTTTACCATTAAAAGAGGGTTATAGGCGCTTACCGGATCGCCATTGGGTAACGTTATGTTTTGCGGTTCGTTTCGCAATATGCCTCCTGAACCGTGATCCGCAACAATTATAATTCTTGTATTATCATATACACCGTTTTCTTTCAAAAAAGAAAACCATTTGCCTAACAACAAAAACGCCGCCATATTTACATGATAATGGTCTTCCTCCGCAAAAGGACCATTTCCTTTATTCGTAACAATCTGAGCTGGAACATAATCGGGAACCTGTAAAAAAGCTGGACTATGGGTAAGATGTACATAAAATATCATGCATTGATTTTCTGGTTCCTGTTCTATCCTGGTAAGTTCAGGTAAAAAATCAAGTAGCGCATAATCATCAATAGTATCGATGGTCAACCCCCCGTGCTTTTTGGCTTCAGAGTTCGCATTTGCCGTCATAAGCCATTCACCGCCATCATAAATAAATAACCTGAACGATAGTGGAACCATCTTAAAAAGAGAAAAACGTAAAAGCGTATCATGTAATAATTTTGAAATTAGCATTCCGCTTATGCCGGGGTGCTGATAAAGCCATTCTTTTGAATATTTTCGATTAATATTTTCAGCATGAATACTCGGATAATCATTAAAGATACTTAAATTGGTCATCTCGTAATTATCAAAGGGAGGATCCGTTACGGTTACGGAATAACCGGCATCCATAAAAAACTTCGGCAGTAGCAGGTACGCTTCTTTATGTTTTTCAAGCAGTGTAACAGAATCACGGGCATTGATCGCCTTAGGACTGTATTCATAGCCGCCATACAAAGGTGGAGCGCCAACCAATGTATGTCCAGCGAAAGAAGCACAATTCGGATACCAGGTAAAACCTGAAAAAACTGGAACCAGTTCAGGTTTCTCTTCAAAAATAGCAGGAACATAGCCGGAAACACCTCGGTCAAGCATGATAAACAACACATTTTTTCCGTTTTGAGAAAAGGTATAAACCGGAGTAAATTCGGCGGATCTATTTTCTTCAAGATTTCTTTGTTCTTGCAAACGGATAAATTCGCCGGCAATCTTACCTATATTGAGAATACCAAAACCGATGAGAGAAATCGTTGTAATAATATTGAAATAAAATAGAATTCTTTTCCTTTTAGATAAAAGGATAAAAATAAAAATACCCAATATGAATATAATTACAAGCATATTTAATATGATACTATCATATTGACTGAAAGTAGGTTTCGGATCGGAAAAAAGCATCGTATTTGTAAGAAAACCAAAATTTTCAGGGATTAAAAACGTATCTATTAACGCGATGAACGTTATCATCATGGTAAAGATTGTTAAACCAATCTTTACTTTTTTTGAAAAAAGAAAATATATACATAAATTCCAGAAAAGAAATACTCCGGCTGCTTGAAGGGCTGTATGAAATATAAAAGGCAACGGCGAAGTATATTGTTCGATAAATGAAAACTCGGCTACCGATGAAGCAATAAGCGACGAAGGTATCACCAATCCGGCAAGCAGGAATAACGACAACGAAGCGCATATAAACATCCGATCCTGCCAAAATACGGTATCCTTCCATACCGGAGCATCACCGTATTTCTGTTTTATTTTTTCGATTAACTTACCCAAAAGCGGCAAGAAAAAAATTATGGAACATCCAGTCGCCAATAATATTCTCTTTAACCAGTATCCAGTATGAAAAAACAGTACAAATATATCAAGAAAAAACACAAAAACACAAAGTACAATATAGATAATCTTTTTTGCGTGTTTTGTCTTTTGCAATATATTTTTTACCAGTGAAGAAATATTGTTCGTCGTCCAGTAAAGAACAAGCCCCGCCGGGGAATTATAGAGAAGTATCAAAAATACAACAGCCATGCCGTAGACCTGAATTCTGTCTTTTATGGCTAATTCTTTCGTATATATCGTGCCGGAAATGATATTGATACAGGTCATCAGGATAGGTAAAATATTAACGGCTGATCCACCGATTGATAGGAGCGCATCGGGTTTACTCAAGTCATGGATATACAAAAATTGTGCACCTTGAAGGGCTTCCAAATGTGAAATATATGAATATGCCGCTATGAAGAACGGAATCTGAATGAGAATACCGAAAGTGTTTCGAAGAGCGTATACCGGATGATAGTGATTTTGTCTGTAATAGGTGGATAAAATCATGTATTGTTCGTCGCCTTTGAAGACCGCTTTTATCTTATCTATCTTGGATTTGAGCCGGTTTTGTAAATCCCGTTCTTTGTGTTGATGTTTCTCTGAAACAAAATAGAGGGGTAGGGTACATATACTGACCGTAATACTCACTCCTAGTACAGAAATACCAGGATTGTCAAAAATCCGGTATACAAATAGATAACAGAGTTCAATGAACTGAACTATTGGGAAAATAACAAGGGTATATAAAAACATAAGCATAATAATGTTCTCTTTATATTTATTTAGAAGTGGCGCTCCAGCTTTCCGGTTTAAAAATATTGTCATGGACATAGTAATCCCGTTTAGGATTAAGGGTGAATTGCGTTGTACGTCTCCCCTCTAAATGGATTGAACCTGATATGGCAATATAGAGGGGCGATTTCTTGGATTCCATCGTAATCGCATTTCCAGTAAATGGATTTATCGCATTGTCTATTACGTTTTTTAATGCAATAGTAGGAACATCGGCATTTGACATAAAGGTCATGTCGGTTTCAATATCTCCCGAAGCGTTAAACTCCTTTATCATCAAAAGCGGATTAAACTGATCAACATTAAAAGGCAATCCTATTTTCGTAACAAAATTAGATTCAGGTCCATGATCCGATACTAAAATAATTTTTGTATTATCATATATGCCTTCGTTCTTTAGAAACGCAAACCAATCGGCAAGACGTTTTAGAGAAGCGATATTAATATGGTATTCTACTTCATTTTTAAATTTACTTGTTCCATAATCAGTAATATATAATTTCGGTCTGAATTCGGAAGCCTGCAAAAACGATCCTTCATGGGTAGTATTATTGGTAAGTAAAAGCAGCGCACCTTTTTCTTCTTCATCTATCATAGTTAATTGGGGTAAATACTCAAGAACCGCATAGCCATTAAGGGTTAATCTAAGACTGTGTCCTTTAAGAGGAGCGCACCAATCACCAAAAGTATAGATTGCCTGCCTGAACGCCAGTGGAAGTCCCCTAAAAAGACAATAGTAGAATATATTTCGTTTTAATACATCACTTATAGATGGAAGATACATATCATGTTCTTTAAGCCACAAATCGGTATACACCGAATCGGTTATATATGCTTTTACCTCAGGATATGGGTCATAAATACTAATATCGCTTTTGTTGTTATAATTAGCGTAAGGCGGATCAGTTACGGTAACTGTAAAGCCATCTTCTGAGAAAATACGCGGCAGCATTAAGAGCGCCTGATTGTGTTTATCAATTAACGGAACAGTATCACGCTTATTGATCTCTTTAGGCGTATACTCATAACCTCCGAATATGGGCGGTGAACCGATTGCGGTATAACCGTTAAATGAAACCGTATTTGGATAGTATACAAAACCAGAATATTCTTTCCGTAATTCAGGGCTTTCTTCAAGAATATATGGGACAAAAACGCTGATCGCCCGGTCAAGCATAATAACAACCACATTTTTTCCGGTCTTTGATAACCTAAAGATAGGTTCCACTGATACTTGAAGTCTGGTATCCTGATTTTTAAGATAAGATGCGGTGTGAGTATATTCTCTTTGTATTTTATACATATTTACGCATGAAATACCCGCAAGAGCAAAAATACACAGACCAAAGATACTTGTAATTATACCTCGACGTTTTGATACATAAAGTAAAGTGGCCATAAAGACTATGGCACATAAAATAAGCAGGTTAAAACTAATTTCTTTTGCAGAATGGCTCACACTGCCTGAAAACACTAAATTTATCGATATAAGACCATAATTACCGGGAAATAGAAATACATTACATACCATAACAATACACAGCAGCATACCTAAGAACGCAAAAGATTTTTTGATTACCGGAGAAAAAAGACAATACAAACAAAAAGGCCAGAATAGAAAAAAGCCGGAAACCTGTAGAAAAGTATTTCCAATAAAGAAGAGCGGTGAAGTATAATTATCAATAAACGAAAACTCTTGCGGTGACGATACAATGAGCGTCGTTGGAATGGTAAGTCCCAACAGTATCCATATTATAGAGAAAGACATAATAAAAAGCAAAAAAGTTTGTTTTGGTATGTAGGGTATGCCGGATAACCGTAAAATACTTTTTTTCAATAAGGGAAATGTCCATACCGCAAGAACTATGAGTACCGAAAAAATAGAAAAAAGCAATCGAACATCCATTCGACCGCGATATACTGCAAGGACATAAAAAATCATTAATCCGCATACTAGTGAAACACCCATGCGAACAATCTTATCTTTGCCAGAATATGGAATCTTGATATAAAGATTTTTCACCAGTGAAAATACATTATTCAGCGTCCAGTACAATACCAATCCTGCCGATGAGTTATACAACAATACCAGGAAAATAAGAGACATACCATACACTTGTACTTTATCTTTGATCGCTAAACCACGAGTGTAGACCGCGCCAGACGTACAGTTTATCAGAGTCATCAATATAGGTAGAATATTAAGAGATACTACCCCCCTCCCGATTAGAAGGAGAGCGTCAGGCTTACCCAAATCACGAATAAACAGAAACCGCGATCCCTGAAGCGCATCCAAATGGGCAAGATACGAATACGCCGCAATGAAGAAAGGAATCTGAATGAGCAAGCCAAAGGTACTCCGCATAGCATATACCGGGTGATAATGATTCTGCCGGTAATACGTCGATAATATCATATACTGTTCGTCGCCTTTAAAAACCGCCTTTATTTTTGTGATTTTGGGAGCAAGCCGTTTTTGTATCTTGCGTTCAACTTCCTGCCAGTTTTCAGCTACCATGTAGAGGGGCAGACACAAGACACTGATAGCGCCGCTTACGCACATAATTGAAACGCCGGTTTCCTTGAACAGCTTTTGGGCCAATACGAATACAAATTCTATAATTTGCACTATAGGATAAATGATAAGGGTATATAGAAAAGTAAGCATATTCATCTCCTATATTATCATGTTATTAAATGCTGCTGCTTACATTAAGAAACCAGCAGTCAACAGCGATAGTCAGGCGCTTGTCTTCTCAACCGCCCTGCGGACTTCAAGCATAAAGTTGGCTATCCGGTTTCCCGCTTCTCCCGGATACTGCCAGGCGGTTTCCTTTGCTTTCTGACAGGCGTTTTTGTAGGTCGCGTTGTCAAAAAC
The DNA here is from genome assembly GCA_031256775.1 of Dysgonamonadaceae bacterium. Classification (GTDB taxonomy): domain Bacteria; phylum Bacteroidota; class Bacteroidia; order Bacteroidales; family Azobacteroidaceae; genus Azobacteroides. The sequence goes on along the minus strand of JAIRPX010000110.1, from coordinate 615 downwards.
CCGAGTAATGACCTCACCGATTATAGAAAAATCTTCTTCTTTGAGTTCCAAACCTATTTCCTGTAAAACCATAAACTGCCACAATTCGTGATCCAGATCATCCGCATCATAGGGTCGCAGATCGATTCCCTGTTTCACGTACATAACCGGCTTATCGCAGAGAAACACATAATCGAAGATGATACCGGAAAAATCGGAAATCATAATATCCGATTTTGACAAAGAAAAAATATTATCCCGTTCATAATCCCAACAGAGATTAGGAGTATTGCTATACTGCTTGGTGAGATTTTCCAGCATCGCTGCCTCAGATTTCTTTGACTGTGGGTGGGGTCTTACGATGATGCGCCAGCCGGTTTTTACCAATGGATCCAGCAGTTTTGCGCCGAAACGGGACAGCAAACCGGAGGCTCCCCAGGACGGAGAAACTAATACGGTAAAGGGATGGGACGTTTCTTGAGGAATCTGTTTCAGTTTTTCCGCAAATACATCAAGATAGGTACAACCCACGGTTACGAGTTGCTTTTCCGGTAATTCCCGCAGATGTTCCAAGGTACGAATATCCTGGGCTTGGTAATCCCCGGTCAGCAATACCGAATCAAAGTAATCTAAACC
>JAIRPX010000047.1 GCA_031256775.1 Dysgonamonadaceae bacterium | reverse complement strand
TCTAAGTAAATCAATTGTCAATTGTCAATTAATTAATGTTGTACAATAATCTGCCGTATTTCCGGTTTGTCGTTCACGCCGTCGTAAATATGCAGATAATAAATTCCAGCAGGCAGGTCTGAAACGTTCAACTGCGTTTTGTCGCCAGTAAATGTCATGCTGCGAACCTGACTTCCGCTCTGATTATACAATTTTGCTTCGCGTTTTTGAAGTACTTCTGCTTTTGTCGCAGATGTTTCTGTCTGTAAAACACGTGTTTTTAACGGAACTGCGGACTGGTCAGACTGTATTTCTACGGGTTCTGCCAATGCTGCTTCATGAGTTTGCGATACAGTTTCCACAGCGGCAAATTCGATGTTCAGAATGTCAGAAACGGGATTGGGAGAAGCTGACAATGAACGGTAAGATGTACCGATTAAAGAACCGTTGTAACTTATATAGGCGGCAGGAGTCCACTCTTCACTCCAGCCTGCGCTGTTATGTGCGCGAACTTTCAGTATTGCATCATAAGAAGGCGGGGATTGAGTAATGCGTATTTTATACATGTACGGCATATCTGACATTGACATTGGATGCTGTGTTATGCTCCACCCACTGCCGACTGTTATCCATTCGTAGCAGTCTATAGCGTTGCTCAGACAGGTTGCTTCAGCCCAGTATTCATTCGAGAATGTGCCTGCAACTGCAATAAAATCACTGTGTTCAGGAGGTTGACATACATTCAGTGCGGTATTGAATTTTGCAATTTCCGTACCTCCTGCCTTTATGGCTACCCAGCCCTGACTGCTACTGCCTTTTGCTTTGAATGTCGCCGTATTGCCGGAAGTTGAAACTTTTGTCAAATTGCTGCTGCTTATCCATATATAACCAGCCGGAGGATTGTGTACGGTAAATGTGGCGTTATTGTTGAAACAGACGGAGGAGGCACCGGAAATGACCGGAGGATTACGTCTGTAATAGCGTCGATACGGCATATTATAACCACTTGGACCATATTCCGGTGAATGACGCATTAAAGGCATAGCTCCCCATTTTGATTCATATTTTCCTGACACAGATGATTTTACAGCGGAATGATCACCATTGTAATAGAAAATTTTCTCTGCCTGATTTTCCGTTGTTTCAATATAACTTCCATCGTCCCAATATTTATGCAGGTCGGGACTTTGATTCAGCCAGCATGTAACGCCGCCTTCTTTAATGTTCCATGCATAACTGTGGCAGTTGTAAGTATTTGTAGCATTAGCCAAAACTGTTGCCTGTGGGTATGCGTTTCGATATTGCAAAGTATAATAAGATATATCGGAAGCACTCATTTCCGCCCTTTGAAATGCATAAACCTGACTGCCTTTGGGCGTATATAAATAGACTGTTTGAGCATTGACAGCAAAGGTCAATCCATATAATATAAAAACAAAAAATATCCGTTTCATAATTTTTTAATTTGAAATTTGTTTAAAATAATCTGCATGTTGAATAATAATCTGCTGTATATTTTCATTTTTTTCGTGTAATAAATATACGTATGTACGCAACGTAATAAACGATTTCAGTTCGTCGTTCTGGTTGATTTCCGAAATAAATGGAGCATAACCGGCATTAAACATTATTCTCCCTGCAAGCAACCATGCGATCAGCCGTTCCGGTTTGTCGGTATAATAAGAATCCTGTTTACGCAAATCATCTTTATTACTGGCATATTCGATAGCTGTCTTTTTTTCGTTGTTGTCAAGCTGTGAAATAAAAATGTTTTGAGCCATCAACAGTTCCAGTATTTCAAATTCAAATCCTGTTTCAGATACAGGATACAGAGGATTAACCTTTTTCAAACGTTCAAGCAACGAGGCTCCGGCGTCGGATCTTTTGCATAACTCATTGTAGGCATTGTTATTTAAGAACATTGTCTCGAAATCCATTTGATACTGGTATCTGTGAAATACTTCAAACAGTAGCGGATGTTCCCAGACAGCCTGAATAACTGCCTGAGTTGACATTTTTTCTAATTTGTCAGACGGGACTTGGCAAATTTCGTTTTTTTGCTCCGTCGATAAATTCTTCCATTCTTCCATACACGGATAGACCGGATAATTATAAGAATCCTTCGGACGTTCCATATTCATGATTTTCTGTTTATTCCGAATTAATCTTTCATATAAGGTATTGTCTTCCAAACCTGTTTCATTTTTGTTACCGCACGAAGTGAAGAAAAAAAATGTCAATATGATTAATAAATTTTTTGTATTCATAACCCTGAAATAATTTTTGAAAACTCGGTTAATAAATCGGCATCAGCATTATTACTTAAAGTATTGAGTATATTTTGAGGAATCTGGCAGGCATCCACCATTTGTCGTCTTGTTGTAAAATCAGCCCATTCTTTCATGCCCGGCTTCACCGGATAATCCCAAATTAATTTCTTTTCCTGTCCGTGCAGGCAAACTGTCATCAAAGCGAATACGAATAAATAAATTATTTTTTTCATTTTATTTTAAATTTAAAGTTGTCAATATAATACTTGAATAAGTAACCGTTGCAATACTTCCATATATGCTGTTATAAACCATCATAACTCCAGAAAAACCGGATTGGTATATTTTCTCGTTTACCTGCTCTTCTGTTAAATTCTTAAACAAAACAGCATCTGTTTTAATATATCCTGTTTGTTCTTTTTTACAATCACAAGATTTATACGGCACATTGCCTTGTGATTTATTTTCTTCTTGCTCTCCGCGGGCAACTGTTCCTGCCATTATCAGCGCAATGGCTGCAAATTTTAAAATTTTTCTTTTCATTGTGTCTTCTGTTTAAATATAACTAATTTTTTTCTTTTTAAATTCATTCATTTTCCCTTCTTTGCAATAAAAAAACATTTTATTGCCGGTAATCGCCTCTGTCTGCGAAGGGTATCAACAGAGGCTTGACATGTCCAAATCGTCTTTGTCCAACTGCCAGATAATATTTTTGTCTTTTGTTTGCAAAATATTTTTTATTTTTCCGAAATAACAGTCAAAAACAGAAATTGTTGAAGATTTT
>JAIRPX010000004.1 GCA_031256775.1 Dysgonamonadaceae bacterium | reverse complement strand
CAGAAAGGGGAGGAGATTCAAAAGCAAAATTCAAAAAAATAGAAGACCCATTTAAAAATACCAAAGATGCAGAAAAATGTGAATCTTCAAATTTCACATTAATTCCAACCGATTTTACTTATGAATGATTTTCCTTAAAACCCTGCAAAATACACTGTGTGGTTTGATTGATTTTGGACAACTTAAAAACACGTCATGAGATTCTTTGATCTGGACAGATTTCAGGAAATCCTGATAACCATAAATCGAAACAGGACAAGAAGCTTCCTGACGTGTTTCGGAGTCTTCTGGGGTGTTTTTATGTTGATAATAATGCTTGGTGCAGGACAGGCGCTAAATAACGGCATATTAAAAAATATTGACGGTTTTGCAACCAACACCTGCTTCATACAGAGCGACAAGACAAGTAAGCAGAAGTAGAAGTAAAAACGTGACATTCAACAATAATTAAGGTGATAAAGTCAGGGGAAGTGCGTAATTTTTGATACAATTTACTGAACACCCTACCCTATCGGGCAAATTCGCGCTTTGCGCTACATGTCTCCGTGTTGCACAGCTTACAAGACCGTTGCAACAAAGTCATTCCTAATTCAAATCGTTCATCGTAATTCCATGACAACTATTGATTTTGTCGGTAGCTCAATGTCCAACAGTCCGTCGGTCAGTATAAAATCAGTAAATTTATCAGGTTTTACTGCATCAGGATGTTCAAATGTATTGTGCGCATTCATTTGCCCCGCTTTCAGTATTCTTCCTGTAACTTGCCTGATATTCATTCCTGAAAGATCAATCCTTACTTTTTTATCCGATTTTAAATCTATATTAGTCAGGGAAATATTAATGACGTTGTCCTTTTGAGAGGCTGAAACATTAACTGTCTGAATGTTGCGTTCTCTAATGACTTTAGTATCCGAAACCGTTTCCAGTGGAATATGTTTTGCATCCTGATGTACTCTGTACATTTCAAAAACATGATAAGTAGGCGTGAGTAGCATCTTATCCTCTTTTGTCAGTATCATGGACTGCAGCACGTTTACAATCTGGGCAATATTCGCCATGTGAATACGGTCGGCATATTTATTGAATGTATTCAGCGTCAAAGCTGCTACCATAGCGTCCCGCATCGTATTCTGCTGATAAAGAAAACCAGGATTTGTTCCTTCTTCCACATTGAACCATGTACCCCATTCGTCAACCATCAACCCGACTTTTTTGTCCGGATCGTACTTGTCCATTATGGCAATATGTTTTTGAAGAACTTCTTCTATTTCCAGAGCTTTGCCGAGCGTCCAGTAATATTCTTCTTCCGTAAACTGTGTTGCCGCTCCTTTTTTTCCTTCGCCCCATTCTTTTATTGTATAGTAATGGAGTGACAGTCCGTTCATTTTGTCTTTGGCTTTTTTCATCAGGACTTCCGTCCAGTTATAGTCGTAATCGCTGGCTCCGCTGGCAATTTTGAAAAGCCGGTTAGTATCGAAATTGCGGCAATAAACGGCATAACGTCGAAATACGTCAGCGTAATAATCGGGCAACATGTCGCCGCCGCAACCCCAGCTTTCGTTTCCAACGCCAAGATATTTTACTTTCCAGGCTTGTTCACGTCCATTCTGTCTTCGCAAATTAGCCATTGGGCTGTCGCCTTCGGAAGTCATGTATTCTACCCATTTGGCTAATTCTTCAACCGTTCCGCTACCTGCGTTTCCGCTGATATACGGCTCGCAACCAAGCATTTCGCAGAGATTAAGAAATTCATGCGTTCCAAAGCTGTTATCTTCCACTACGCCTCCCCAGTTATTGTTCACCATTTTGGGACGTTTATCGCGTGAACCTATTCCGTCTATCCAATGATATTCATCGGCAAAACATCCGCCGGGCCAGCGCAAAACCGGAATCTGTAATTTTTTCAATGCTTCCAGTACATCGTTTCGATAACCGCTGGTGTTAGGAATGGGCGAATTTTCGCCCACCCAGATACCTCCATAGATACAGGCACCGAGATGTTCGGCAAACTGCCCGTAAATATGTTTACTGATAGTATATTGTGCCTGTTCAGGATGAAGTTTAACCGATACTCGTTCTTGTCCTGACACACCGCTGCCTATTCCCAGAATAAGGGATAATAAAAAGATTTTTTTCATTACTTTTTTCATTATTTTTTTTGTATATTTAATTATACACTCTGCAAGGTATTGTTTTGTGTAACGTCATTGCAAAGGCGGAGCCTGAAGCAATCCAGTAAAAAACTGATAACTACTTTCTGGATTGCTTCGCTAACGCTCGCAATGACGTTGCACAAAATTAAACCGCATAAAGTATACGTTATTTTTCACTGTTTAATTTTATTTCTGCCGGTTTCAGCCATGTAGCTGAGAATGTAACTTTTATTTCCCCTGTTTGTCCAGTTGTCTGTATATAAGCCAATAAACGTCCGAGAAATGCTCGCTGCCTGTTATCAGTATAATCGCCCATATCGGAATTATTGCCAGCCTCCAGTCCCAGTAATTTGGCATGTCCTTCTATTTTACAGGTGATTTCATCATCCGACATCATTACCGGAACGCCTTTTTCATCCACAACCTGCAATACGATATGCGCCAAGTCTTTATCCTTTTTCAACGACTGTTTCTCTACTGTAGCCGTTATAGCATAAGGTCGTCCGGAAGTCTGAATGGCATAGCGAGCGGCTTCCCTGTCGCCGTTAAACCCGATAACTTCTAATTTGCCAGGCATATACGGAATATCCCAGTAAGTGATACCCGTATTTTGGTCATAATTTTTTTTATCGTCAACCTGTTTTTCGTTCAAAAACAATTGCGTTTTTTCCGTATTTGCATAACAAACAACGCGGATGATTTGCCCTTCCGTATAATTCCAGAAAGACCATGCGTCCATCGACGGCTCTGATTTTGG
>JAIRPX010000005.1 GCA_031256775.1 Dysgonamonadaceae bacterium | reverse complement strand
TTTATTTTGTAGTTTTTTAAAACTCTGGAAATTTTACAGCATTTACTCAAAAAAAACACGTATTATTTGGTGTTAAGTCAGAAAAATTTTGTAAATTTGCAGAAAAATTTAATCATAATGCTATTTTATTGAGTTAATTCTATGTCCAGAGAAATTAAATTTAGTTTGCTTTATCGCGACATGTGGCAATCGTCTGGTAAATACCAGCCGCGAGTTGATCAGTTGAAACAAATTGCTCCCGTAATTGTTGATATGGGATGCTTTGCACGAGTAGAAACGAATGGCGGCGCCTTTGAACAGGTTAACCTGTTGTATGGCGAAAATCCTAATTTAGCCGTTCGGGAATTTACCGCTCCTTTTAATAAAGCCGGAATACAAACCCACATGCTCGACCGTGGGTTGAATGGATTGCGCATGAATCCTGTTCCTGCTGATATACGAAAGTTGATGTATAGGGTAAAACATGCACAGGGTGTGGATATTACCCGTATTTTCTGCGGATTAAACGATGTGAGGAATATTATTCCATCTATAGGATATGCCAAAGAAGGCGGAATGATTCCTCAAGCGTCTTTATGTATTACTCATTCGCCCATTCACACGGTAGATTATTATGTTAACCTTGCAGAACGGCTCATTGATGCAGGCGCAGAAGAAATCTGTCTGAAAGATATGGCGGGAATAGGTCGTCCATACAGCGTCGGACAAATCATCAAGGGTATAAAAAAACGCCATCCGAAAATTCAGGTTCAGTATCACGGACATTCAGGTCCGGGTTTTTCCGTTGCTTCAATGCTGGAAGCTGCAAACAATGGCGTTGACTATATCGACGTAGCAATGGAACCGCTGGCGTGGGGAATGGTACATCCAGATGTGATAACAATTCAGGCAATGTTGAAAGATGCAGGATTTTCAGTCCCTGAAATCAACATGGAAGCTTATATGGAAGCCCGACGCCTGACACAGGTTTTCATTGATGATTTCCTTGGCTATTTCATAGACCCGTCGAACAAGATTATGACTTCGCTATTGGTAGGTTGCGGTTTGCCGGGAGGTATGATGGGATCAATGATGGCTGACTTAAAAGGAATGCACAATGCTATTAACCTGGCTCTCAAACAAAAAGGGAAGAAAGAAGTCTCGCTGAATAATTTAGTTATACAATTATTTAACGAAGTAGAAACTATCTGGCCAAAATTAGGATATCCACCTTTGGTAACACCTTTCAGTCAATATGTTAAAAATACGGCTCTTATGAATATTTTCGCAGCAGCAAAAGACGAGCCTAAATTTTCAATGATTGACAAAGATTCCTGGAATATGATTCTTGGAAAGATGGGTAAACTGCCTGGTACACTGGCGCCTGAAATTATAGAGCTGGCAAAAGCCAACAATCTGGAATTTTATGAAGCCAATCCACAAGATGCTTTTCCCGACGAATTAGACCGTTTCCGTGAAGAAATGAAAACAAATGGCTGGGACGAAGGTAAAGACGAAGAAGAACTGTTTGAATTTGCCATGCACGAACGCCAATATCGCGATATGAAATCAGGCGCAGCAAAAAACCGTTTCAATATCGAACTGGAACAGGCAAAAGAAAAAGCTGGCGCTCCTATCGTTATTAAACGTCCTGTGGTAGAAATTCCGATGTTCAATTTCGATGAAATCAGCGCCGAATATCCTCATGCCAAGCCAATTCACGCGCCATGCAAAGGTCAGGTTATCTGGCAATACGACTTAATGGACGCTTCTACGGCTCCATTTGAAGGCGCAACAATCGAAAAGGGAGACAATCTTTGCTATATTCAGAATTATTATGGAATTGAACCTGTAATAGCCGGTTATGGCGGTACGATTGTAGGTACTTACATACGACAGGGACGTAATGTGGAAAAAGGAGAAATTCTTGCTTTTATAAATTAAAAAATTCTACTAAACAAATCATGGCGCAAAAAAAGTGGTATGTTGTTTGGAAAGGACGAGAACAAGGCATTTTCGATACGTGGGCTGAGTGTAAAAAACAGGTTGACGGATTCGAAAATGCTTTGTATAAATCGTTTGAATCTTCCGAAGAAGCCAAAATAGCTTATCATGCAGGAGCGCAGTCCTGCTTTGGAAAATACAGGAAAGCAAAGCCGAAGCTTTTAGACAGCAAAATTATCCAGCAGAGCATGTCGGTTGATGCTGCCTGTTCTGGAAATCCCGGCGCAATGGAATACAGGGGCGTCCATACCGAGACCGGCGAGGAAATCTTCCATATAGGTCCTTTAGAAATGGGAACAAATAATATAGGCGAATTTTTGGCTATCGTTCATGCTCTGGCTTTGCTGAAAAAGCAACAGTCGAATGTTCCGGTATATTCCGACAGCGCTAATGCTATAACTTGGGTGAAAAAGAAAAAATGCAATACCCTGCTGGAAAAATGCGAGGCAAACAAAATCATCTTCACACTGATAGAAAGAGCGGAAAACTGGTTGAAAAATAATACTTACACTACTGCTATTCTTAAATGGAACACAAAGGAATGGGGAGAAATTCCAGCCGATTTTGGAAGAAAATAAAATAACTTAAGCTATCAGCCATTATTATTGAAAGCTATTAATGGTTACAAAGATATAATTTCTTTTTTGAAAATTTTTTATTATCAAAAATAAATATTATCTTTGCAAAATTATAATTGTAATCTTTCATACTCACTTAATAATATTTCGGATATTTATGGACGACGTGCCGATACATAGTTGCAGTAAAAAAAATATATTCACTTATCTGTAAGGGAAAAGGCGGTTGCGTCTCCTTGCAGAAATAATTTGTAAGGAGATATAAATATGAATGAAATAAAAATTCGCATACAGGAGCTTATAGAATGTAGAGACTGGAAAACGCTTAAACAGGAATTGAACCTTTTTGAGGCTTATCAGATAGCAAGAATAATGGAAGATTTGTCGAAGGTTGACTTGCTTTTCCTGTTCCGTCTTTTACCAAGAGCATTAGCAAAAGAAACATTTCAAATCCTTCCTCTTGTTGAACAGGAGAATATTATCAACGGTTTGGCGGCGAATACCGACAAGCTGACAAGTCTTTTAAACGACCTTGATCCTGACGACCGTACAGCATTTTTTGAGGAATTGCCAGGCGAAGTAAGTCAGCGCTTAATGCAAATGCTGTCGCAGAAAGAAAAAGAAATTGCCGTTCGTTTGCTGGGCTATCCAGAAGACAGCATCGGACGTTTGATGACGCCTGAGTATGTTGCCGTCAAACCGCATTATACTGTTCAGCAGGCTTTGGATCATATCAGAGTATTCGGTCGTGATTCGGAAACCCTGAATGTCATTTACATAGTGGATACTCACTGGAAACTTATAGACGACATACGGATTAAGGAAATTATCCTTGCCTCCCCCACGCAAACAATATCTGAACTTAGCGACAACCGTTTTGTAGCCTTAAATGCTTACGACGACCAGGAAATAGCAGTAAAAGTATTTCAGGATTACGACAGGGTGGCGCTACCGGTGACGGATACCGACGGTACGCTTTTGGGGATAGTTACTGTTGACGACGTGATGGACGTTGTGGAAGAAGAAAATACGGAAGACTTCCAGAAATTCGGGGGAACAGAAGGTCTGGATCTATCTTATACAAAAACTCCTCTGTTTGAACTGGTTAAGAAACGGGCTGGCTGGCTTATAATTCTTTTTGTTGGAGAAATGTTAACAGCTTCGGCAATGGGACATTTCGATTCGGAAATATCGAAAGCAATTGTTCTTGCTCTGTTTGTGCCGCTAATCATTTCAAGCGGGGGCAACTCTGGTTCTCAGGCGGCAAGTCTTATCATACGCTCGCTTGCCCTGAATGAACTGCGACTGAGAAACTGGTGGTATGTTATGAGAAAAGAAATTTTTGCCGGTCTGATGCTGGGAACAATACTGGCTGTGATAGGTTTTCTACGCATATTTATATGGCAGAATACAGGACTTTACGATTATGGGGAATATTGGCTGTGGATATCCTTCAGCGTGGCGGTGGCGCTGATTTTTGTTGTACTGTGGGGAACTATTTCCGGCTCTATGATTCCTCTGCTTTTGAAAAAACTGGGACTTGACCCTGCAACGGCTTCTGCTCCGTTTGTTGCAACACTTGTGGACGTAACCGGTTTGGTTATTTATTTCAGCGTGGCTACACTGTTTCTTAGCGGAAAACTGCTGTAACAATTTTGGGCGTCTATAAAACATCGGAAAAACTTGTTATACTCTGCACAGTATGATTTTGTGAAACGTTTCGGCATTTTACAAACCTACTACTGTAATTTTTTTACCGTTAACCGTTTCGTATCGCATGTAGATTTTTTCGTCCCACGATTTTTCCGGCGAGCGGTCGAAAATGCAGAGACAACCTTCCGCGCAACCGAATTTTTCGGCATATTCCGCAGTCTGTTTCAAGCCGTCCGCCAACGTATTTTTATAGCGATCTATTTTTAGCTCTATCGGATATTTTTGATTTTCATACACAATACAGAGATCGAGACGTTTTTTTCCAACGGCTGCCTCACGGATAATTTGCCCGCCGCCATTGATAACACGTTGCAGGAAAGCCATTAACACAAGGTGTGGGGCGGCTTCCTTGTACTGAAAGCGTTCTTCCCAGATTTCGCTGTTTTCGCGCCAGAACTGCTGAAAATCAGACATTAAAAATTCCATATCAATTCGTCCGTTTTTAAGATAGCGCAACGCTTGATACTGATTATTGTCTTCGCGTTTGAGCGTCTCCTGCACATTATAATTCAGTGTGCGGAAAATAACTTCGGCGTAAATCGGATTAGCAGGTAAAATTTGTGGGGTCTGTTTTATAAGTCCCAAATCCTTAACATATTGAAAATCATCAGTTACAACATCTACATATTCGCCCAGAATCATCGGTTCAATTACGCGGCGCACACGCTCTTCTTTCAGCCGTTCAAGTAAGGAATCAATATGCGTGTCACGGCGCAGAATGATTGTTTGAATTGCCTGTGTAGCAAGTTCTTTGGTAACAGGTTTTGAAAAATCGTTTTCAAGTTTTTCCACAATTACTTCCCGTGCAACAGCATTCACAAGCCATGGCTGTCCGCAAGTCTGTTCGTAAATAAAGTCAATAGCATCATCATCAAATTTTTGCCCTGTTTCGGCAGTGTGCTGGGCGTAAAGATCCGCAATTTCATCTTTGGTGAAATTTGTCAAGGTAATAGCTTTTGTTACGATATTGAACGGGCTTGCCGAGCCGAGCGTTTCGTGATCAGGGCGCACTTTTGCCTTAAAATCGCGGATGTTGCGCATTCCAACAAGTGCAACTGAATGTACAAAAAGCGAAAAATTCCGGCTGTTATGTCCATCGCGTAACTGACGCAGAAACGCAATAAGCGTATTTTCGCTCAAACAGTCGGCTTCATCAAAAAAAATCACAATCGGACGGTCGAGTTTTGAGCAAAACTTTCTCAGTTCATTATAAAGAACGGTGGAATATTCTGTTAAATTTGCTTTTTCAGCAAACTTTTCTGCGTTTGGAATTTTATAAATATCAAGCGCGATACCTATTCTTGTTATAATTCCGGGTATGCTCTCTCTTGCATCTGTTATGCCCTGTAAACTTTCGAGCGAACAGTAAACTGCATAATACCGATTTTCGGCATTTATCCGAATGGTTAAATCCTGAATAAACGTGGTTTTACCGCTTTGGCGCGCTGCGTGAAGAACAAAATATTTGCCACCGTCAACCAGCGTATCAACGCCCTGAAGACGTTTTGCAGCATCTATCATATAGTGCAACCGCTTAATGCAGGGTCCTGCAATGTTAAATTCTTTCATACTATTTTTTTATGAAATGAAACTTCCGACAAACTGTCAGGATACAAAAGTACGGATTTATTTTAAAAATTCCTACTTTCGTACAATGACCAACATGCAACAAATACCCTCCGGCAAAGCGACCGGAGGGTAATTCTACAGGAAAATCACTTATTACTGATTTAATAATTCCTGAAGGCGTTCCTGCATCAATTCCGGATTGTTCATTGCATCCCATCCTATGCTTACAATCATAGCAATATATAAAAAGGTGCAGAGTACGGAGATGATTAATCCGATAATAGCGCAGACTTTTCCTGCCTTTAAGTTCTTGTACGAACTTTCGGTATATGCGTCGGGATTGACTGCATACATTTTCACCGCGCTATTTGCCAGTACAATAGCTATAATCCCGCAAATTATACCGGGGATGCCATAACAGCAACAAGTTACAATAGAAGCAATTCCTAAAATAAGAACCGCTGTTGAATTGGGTAATGAAACCCTGTTTACACCGTAATTTTCCATTTTAAATTAATTTATTAGTGAATATTTTATAAAAGTAAAAAACCAGAATTGTCAGTACGCACAAAATAAAACTTACTTTGATAATGGCGGCGCCATGTTTGAAGTTGAATATTATGTGCAAAGCTGTGAAAATGAAACAGAAAAGCATAGGTATTGTTGCAGGATACAGCTGAAAACTTTTTACCATATCACCTTCTAAAAGAGCTATAATACTGCGCTGCAAACCGCATCCGGGACAGTCTATATACATAAACTGCTTGACCGGACAGGCAAACAGATGATTTTCTAACCATGCAATAACAGTATTCATTATCTAATGTTTTTTATACAGGATACAAAAGTAGAAATAATTTTTATATTTCTATCTGTTTTTTTGTATATTTTTCATTGATGGCTATTCTAACCTATATATGAAGTTATTTGTCCGCTAATTTGCAACAGCGATATTTCGCACAATTTGGTGTTGTATTGGGCTTGCAGTAAGCGTTCTTCGGCTTCAAGCAGGCTGTTTTGAGCTTCGCGCAGTTCCAGTCCCGACAAGTCGCCCAGCTTATAACGTTCCATAGCTATTTCGTAATTTTCGTGAGCGACAACTAAATTTTCCTTTTCTAAGTTGGTTAGATCAATATTGTTTCGGTAAGCCATCCACATGCCTGCCAAATCAGCTTTCAGCGACAGTTCCAGCTGTTCGCTTTGCAGTTCGTTGTTTTGCATCATTATTTTTGCATTCCTCTGTTCACGGCTGCGGTTCATTCCGTCGAAAATTGAAAATCCAACCGTCAAACCATAACTTAATCCAAGTGTGTTTTGACGGTTCATCTCTGCAGCGTCATAGAGATTGCCTGTGTAGCCATAGCCAAGATTCAGTTTCAGATAGGGATAATTTCGACTTTTAAGCGCTTTCAAGTCCATCTTACTCAGCTCTTTATCTTTTGCTGCTATCAGCAGGCGCGAATTGGTTGCCAAAGTTTTTTCCAGCAGCGATTGTTCGTCCAATAAAATATTCGGTTCAATAATTGAATCCTGCGTTGCAATTTTTTGAGAAACATCGTCAACCGCCATCAACCGGTTCAAAACGATAGCGGAAGTATTGACTACTTCATACTGTTTGATCAGTTTGGAGCTGTCGGCATTGAAATCCACCCTTGCCTGCTGCAGATCTAAACGCGATTTGGATCCAATGCTGTAATGCGCTTCTACAATCCTCAGCCTTTCTTTCGACAGTTCTACGGCATATTTAAGATTTGCCAGGCGCAGATTCTGATGGATATAATTGTAATATTCCGCCGTCAGTTCGGCAATCAGGCTTTCAATTGCCAGACGGGTTGAAATTTCGCCTTTTTGCTTAAATTCTCTCAAACGTTGATATTCGGTTTGCATCTTGAAACCATCGAAAACCGTCCAGTCCAAGTTAAGCCCAACACTTGTAGCCTGGTTAAATATACTGTTTATTTTATTGGACGTTCCATCCGTATAGTGATCATTTCTATCATTCAAAGAACCGCTGTAACCGGCGTTAAGGGTGAGCGAAGGTAAAAAACCAGCATTCCCGACAGTAAAGTTATTATCGTTCACCTGCTGTTCATTCCTCACAATACGTATGTCGTAGTTTCTTTCCAATCCCGTTTCCAGGCATCGTTTCAGATCATAAATTTCATGCGTCTGCGCGTGTATTGCAAGAACGAAGAAAAGGAACGTAAAAAACATACAACAGGCTCTCTGTGTTTTTTTTACTTTATTATTTTTCCATCCGGCGCTTTTTGTTCTGCATCTTACGTTCATATATTATTGATTATTATGTTTTTTTATATTTGTTGCAAAATAAGAATAAACTGCCGGAACGATATACATCGTCAGGAAGGTAGAAAGAATCATTCCTCCAATCACAGATATACCCATAGAGTTCCGACTGTGAGCGCCTTCAGCGCTGGCAAAAGCCAAAGGTATCAACCCAAGAACCGTACAGAAACTTGTCATCAGGATGGGGCGCAGGCGTTGTATTGCAGCCCCTTCTATTGCTTCCATTTTGTCGATTCCAGCTTCCTGCCGCTGATTGGCAAATTCTACAATCAAAATGCCGTTTTTTGCAACCAGACCGATAAGCATAATGATACCTATCTGGCTGAATATGTTCATTGTAATACCGCACGACGCCATCAAAATCAAAGCTCCCGCAATAGCTAACGGCACCGTGAACATAATAACAAACGGGGCTTTAAAACTTTCAAACTGCGCAGCAAGAATCAGGTAAATCAATATCAACGCCAGACTGAAGGCAAACATCAGGCTGGAAGAACTTTCGCGAAATTCTTTCGATTCCCCGACCAGGGCGGTACGGAAACTGTCGTCCAAAACTTCTTTGGCAATCCTGTCCATTTCATCCAGCCCTTCTCCAATAGTTACGCCTTTTGCCAGTCCGGAACTAACGGTTGCCGAATTAAAACGGTTGTAGCGATACAGCTGCGGCGGCGCCACGCTTTCCGACAATTCGATTAAATTGTCTAACTGAATCATCTGATTATGATTGTTTTTGACGTAGATGGATTTCAGGTCAAGAGGTTTGTTACGCTGCTGGCGATTTATTTCTGCCAATATCTGATACTGTTTTCCGTTCATATAGAAATATCCCATTCGCTGACCGCTCAGGGCGTATTGCAACGTTTGTCCAATATCGCGGGTGCTGACGCCCAGTAAAGCCGCCTTGTTACGATTGATCTGTATGCGGGTTTCGGGCTTGGTAAATTTCAGGTCAACATCCGACATCTGAAATTTGGGATTTTCGTTCACCTTATTCATAAACAGAGGAATAAATTCCTGCAATTTAGCCAGATTGGGAGCCTGCAAAACGTACTGTACGGGCATACCTCCGCGCCGTCCTCCGAAAGTGGACTGCTGCTGCACAAACGAGCGGGCTTCGGTTTGGGTGCGGACTACTTTTGAAATTTCGTCGGCTATTTCCATCTGATTTCTTTTCCTGTCTTTCATATCGGGCAACATCATCTGTATGAACGGATTCCCTGTGCGGAGAAATGTTATGTTGGATTCCCTTTCAGGAACAAGCGAATCGGCTATATGCGATATTTTATCCCCATAGTTGCGGTAAAATTCGTAGGTTGAGCCTTCCGGAGCTTTCATACTGATTCTGACCCATGAGCGATCTTCCATAGGAGCCATCTCTGAGGGAATTTTTGACCACAAAATTCCTATAGTAAGCAATATAATTCCTATAACAGGCCAGGAAATCCAGCGATGCGCCAGAAAATAATGCAAAGACTTCTCATAAAGATTATTCATTCCTGCAAAAAAAGGCTCTGTTTTAAGATAAAACCAGTTTTTGTTTTCTCTTTTACGCAATATTTTGGTTGAAAGCATTGGCGTAAAAGACAGGGCGGCAAAAGCAGAAATGGCAACAGCGCCCGACACAACAATACTAAATTCCTTGAACAGGCGTCCGGTCATTCCCTGCATGAATACAATCGGGAAGAAAACAGCTACCAGCGTGATTGTTGTTGATACGATGGCAAAAAAGATTTCTTTTGCTCCTTCAATGCCTGCTTCCATAGGACTTATACCTTTTTCTATCCTAACATAGATATTTTCAGCCATAACAATAGCGTCATCGACAACCAAGCCTACGGCAAGAACAATCGCAAGCATGGACAATACGTTTATTGTGAAACCGGCAACATACATTATGAAAAAAGAGCCTACCAGCGAAACGGGAATAACTACTATCGGCACCAGAGTTGCCCGCCAGTCGCGAAGAAAAAGAAAAATTATAACAATTACCAGGATAAAAGCTATATAGATTGTTTCTGCTACTTCGCGGATTGAAGCCCTGATAAATTTGGTGTTGTCGAAAACAACGCTTAATTTAACATCTTCGGGAAGATCTTTTTGTATTTGCTTTATACGGATTTGCGCTTCGTCGGAAATTTCGATATGGTTTGCTCCTGGTTGCGGGATGATTACCACGCTAACCATTGGAACGCCGTTTTTGCGCATTATGCTTCGCTGTTCTTCGGGTCCCAGTTCGGCGTTTCCAATATCGCGGAAACGAATAACATTATTATTATTTTCGCGGATAATCAGATTGTTAAATTCTTCCGGCGTCCGCATCAAACCAAGAGTGCGAATTGTTAATTCCATTTTGTCGCCTTCGATGCTGCCGGATGGAAGTTCAACATTTTCCATGTCGATGGCATTCCTTATATCTATGGGCGTGATACTGTAGGCTGCCATCTTTGCCGGATCTAACCAGAGGCGCATTGAATAGCGTTTTTCTCCCCAGATGCTGACGGCGCTCACACTGGGAATTGTTTGCAAACGCTCTTTTACCGTCAAATCTGCTATTTCACTGAGTTCAAGCAGACTGCGCTTTTCGCTCTGGATGGATATTTGAAGAATGGGTTGATCGTCGGCGTCGGCTTTGGAAACTGTTGGCGGATCGCAATCGCGCGGCAGGTAGCGTTGAGCGCGGGAAACTTTATCGCGCACATCGTTAGCCGCCGTTTCCATATCAACGCTCAGTTCAAATTCTACCGTGATGCGCGACTGTCCCTGACTGCTTGTGCTTGACAGCGAGCGGATTCCGGGAATACCGTTGATGTTCTGTTCCAGAGGTTCCGTTATCTGGTTTTCAATAATATCGGCGTTTGCGCCGGGATAGCTCACGCTTACCGTAATGATCGGATTGTCAACGCTGGGATATTCCCTTATTCCCAGATATGTGTAGCCGATAATACCGAACAGGATGATTATCAGTACAAAAACGGTTGAAAGTACCGGTCGTTTAATACTAAGTTCAGAAATATTCATTGTCAGTTATTCACATTATCTATGCTTACGGATAAGCCGTCTCTTAATTGCATAATTCCGCTGATAATCAGCGTATCGCCTTGATTCAAGCCTTCCAGAATCTGAATATTAGATTCTGTCCTGATTCCCTTGATCAATTCCACCTGCTTTGCCTTGCCGCCTGAATAGATATAGGCAATATCTCTCCCCATTTCGGCTATAATAGCTTCACTGGGAATGACTAAGGCGTTTTTTATCTCGCCGGTTTGAATTTCAACATTTGCCGAGCGACCGGGACGCAGCCTTCCGCTCGTATTCGGATAAATTGCCCTGACTTTTAATGTATAAGTATTCTGGTCTAAACGCGACTCTACGGCATATATAGTCGCTTTATAAGTTGCCAGATCGGGAGGAGTCTGAAAAATTATATTTGTTCCGGGACCAATAAAGTCAGCCTGTTTTTCGTTGACGGAAAATTCAACTTTCAAAGGGATAATTTTAGTAAGACTTGTGATAACAGTTGTTGGAGAGGCATAAGCGCCTTCGCTAACGTTGCGCAAGCCGACAATTCCGTCGAATGGCGCCCTCAGTTCGGTTTGTGCAATTCGAGCCTTAACAAGTTCAATGTCTGCATTTAATTTATTAAGCTCGGTATCAACCTGTTCATAAGCCTCCTTACTGACGGCGTCTTTTTCCAGCAGAGATTTTTGACGGAAAACGCGGTCTTCAAACAGGGGAATTTGGGCTTGCAATTTCTGGAGTTCCGCCTGAAGGGGTTTGTCGTTGACTTTCGCAAGAAGCTGTCCCCTGTTTACATGCGAACCTTCTTGGAAAAAAATATCGGTGATTTTTCCCGGACTTTCAAAAGTTAATTCAACTTCCTCGTCGGGAATTATATTTGCCGTTGAAACGCGGATAATATCCAGCAATGCTTCAGGTTGAATCACTTTTACGTTGATATTCAGTGGCGTACCCTTCCCTACCCCACCTGAAGCTGGCATGGAAACTTTCTGAGGTTCAACATCTTTATCCTTTTTAAGCGAAGGATATAAAATTATTCCAGCTATAAACAGAATAATAACAATTATTAATATTATCTTAACAGTTCGATTCATTGAGTATGTCATTAGTTAAATCAAAACGCACAAAAGTAGTACAAGTTTGTCAAAAAAATATGTTTTAAAGGTTAATCTGTATGAAATAATGCGAGAAACGAAAGCAAGAAAGCGCGAAGGCGTTGTCGTCTTTGCGTGCGTTAGCGAAGCAATGCGGCACTAAAAAACTGAGAACTAAAAACTAAAAAACTAAAAACTGTTTGCTGACGCGACATTTTTATTATCTTTGCACTCTAAATATTATTAATTAGTTCATTATGAAAATTAGACTGTTCCTTTTATTTCAGTTCTTTTTACTGACGCTCAATGGCGCTTTCTCGCAAAACGACAGCATACGTAATATGGAATATATGTATGTTAAGGTTTCCGCAAAACAGCAACGTCCCAGAATTATTTGTCATCGGGGCTACTGGAATACGTCAGGCTCTGCGCAAAATTCTATAGCTTCGCTTGCTAAAGCGCAGGAATTGCAGGAAAAATACGGCAACGTTATCTACGGCTCCGAATTTGACGTGTGGATTACAACCGATAATGTTGTGGTACTTAATCATGATGGTATTATTGATGGCATAAACATCGAAAACAGCAATTATAAGTCCATTAAAAATAAAGTGCTTGAAAACGGCGAAAAAATTCCAACTTTTGCAGATTTTCTTGAACAGGGCAGGAAAAATACTGACGTTAAACTGATTTGTGAAATAAAAACGCATAATAGCAGGGAGAATAATAATCGAGCAGTTGATGCTGCTGTTAAAATGGTGAAAAATGCAGGCATGGAAGACCAGGTAGAATATATTGCTTTCGACTGGGAAAATTGCCTGCGTATTCATGAACTTGCACCAAACGCTATTGTGGGTTATCTGAGCGGCGATAAGACTCCGCAAGAATCGTTCGACGCAGGGGTTATGTGCTTGGATTATAATATGTATCCATGGAAAAATAATATCGCATGGATAAAGCAGGCTCGCAGTCTGGGAATGTTTTCAAATGTGTGGACTGTGAACGCTGTTGCCGATATGAAGTATTTTATTGAACTGGGAGCAGATTTCTTAACCACCGATAATCCTGTGGCACTTAAAGATTTGCTGGAGCAGAGAAAGTGAAGAGGAGATGAGTAAACGAAGAGACAAGTAGACGAGTAGACAAGTAAACGAGTAAACAAGTAAACGAGGAGATAGTAAATAAGTAAGCTATGTATAAACGATTTCATAAATATTATTTGCGGCAACGTTTTTTTCCGGATTTGTTGAGCATTGTTATTAATCCTTTCTATTTCTGTAGAAAGTTATTACTGAAACAAGTCCGGTTAAGTGCGCCTGAATTGTCGGGTAAATTGCTTGATTTTGGGTGTGGTTCCAAACCGTATCGCTCTCTGTTTACTCAGGTTGACGAATATATCGGTATGGATATTGAAAACAAATCGCACGATCATAAAAACGAAGACATAGACGTTTTTTATGACGGCAACAATATTCCTTTTGAAGATAATACATTCGATTCCATTTTAGCGAGCGAAGTATTGGAACATGTTCCAAATATTGATAAAACTCTTTCCGAATGGCGCAGGGTTTTGAAACCGAATGGAAAATTGATTGCTACTGTTCCTTTTGTTTGGCAGGAACATGAAATGCCATACGATTTCAGACGATTCACTTCCAACGGAATAGAACAGCTGTTGACGGAATACGGGTTTAATATTATTCAGAACCGGAAAGTCGGGTCATTTTTTGAAGTACTTGTTCAAATGACCATGATGTATCTGCACAGTATTTTTTATACAAAAAATAAATATATTCTGAACCTGTTTATTAATGCTATTTTTGTATTTCCAGTATGCCTCATAGGTATTTTACTGGTAGCTGTTTTTCCGAAAAAGCAGATTCTTTATTTTGATACAATTATAACAGCAAAAAATAATGGAAAAGATATGAAATAATGACTTTCTCAATAATTACAGTAACATATAATGCAGTCAAATGGCTCGAAAGAACTGTTCAAAGCATTATAAATCAGACTTATCCTGATATAGAGTATATTATTGTGGACGGCGGCTCTACCGACGGTACAATTGACATAATTAGGAATTATGAATTACAAATTATGGAAAAATATGCTTTTAAGTGGATTAGCGAACCGGATAAAGGTCTTTATGACGCTATGAACAAGGGGTTGAAACTTGCAACCGGAAATTACATCTGGTTTATGAATGCAGGTGATAGAATCCGCGATTCAGAGACTGTAGAGACGATTTATCAGCTTCAATTCACAATTGTCAATTCACAATTGTCAATCGGTAATTGACGGATGTTATCCAGATATTATCTATGGAGAAACAGAAATATCTGATACACAAGGGAAAAGCGTTGGTATGCGCCGACTGAAAGCACCTCAAAAAATGACATGGAAAAGTTTCAGAATGGGAATGCTCGTATGCCATCAGTCGTTTATTGTAAAACGGGAAATAGCAGAACCGTATGATTTGCAATATCGCTATTCTGCTGACTTCGAGTGGTGTATCCGTTGTATGAAAAAGGCAAAAATTATCTTCAACACGCACCACACCCTGTCATGTTTCCTGAAAGCAGGTATCAGCGCAGAAAATCGAAAAGATTCCCTGAAAGAACGATACAAAATCATGTGTTTTTATTACGGTAAAATCCCAACGCAAATCAGGCATTTATGGTTTGCTGTTAGATTTTATACCGCAAAATTGTTTAAGAAAAATATTTATTAATACCTTTGCGAAATAATTCATAATTCATAATTAAAAAAGTATGACTCCAATCGTAAAAAAATCGCTTCCGCACCTGATAGCAATAGCTATCTTCTTGATAATCACAAGTATTTATTTCACCCCTTCTATTTTTAAGGGACAAGTTATTCAACAGTCCGATATGCAGCAAGCAAGCGTAGCCGGACATGATTTAGATGAATACTATAACAATGAAGATGGAAGGTCAGCCTGGACTAATAGAATATTTTCAGGAATGCCCTCGTATCATCTAAAAGTTCTTGGCAATCCACCTAACTATCTGGTTTACTTGGAAATGCCTATTAAAACTATCGACTATACTGGGGCAAGCATGATCCTTGTAGCCCTGATCTGTTTTTATATTTTAATGAATGTTATCGGAGCAAAACGCTGGCTGGCAATCGCAGGAGCTATTGCTTATGCCTTTGCTTCATATAATTTTATTATTATTGCAGTCGGACATATCACCAAGATGTATGTTATTGGATATATGCCTCTTACAATAGCCGGAATGATACTTGTATTTCAAAAAAAATGGCTATGGGGAACAATCACCCTGTTTTTAGGTATCTGCTTTTCATTACTGAACTCTCATATCCAAATTACTTATTACTTAGCTATTTTTTGTGCCATATTTTTTGTGGGATTAGCTGTCAACCAGATTATTAAAAAAGAATATGGATTGTTGGTAAAAGCAAGCCTCGTTATGATTGCCATCGCCGTTATTTCTGTAATTCCGTCAATTAACAGTTTATATTCCAATTACGAAATGGGGCAGGAAAGTCAGAGGGGAGCTTCCGAATTAACGCCCGTTAATACTGAAAACGAAACAAAAGCCTCATCAGGATTAGACATAGAATACGCATTCAGATGGAGTTATGGAAAAAGCGAATTGATGACGCTTCTTATTCCAGGCATTTATGGAAGCGCGTCGGTAGAAATATTAGACAGAGATTCAAAATTTTACAAAACAGCCAAATCGTTAGGCGCTAAAGTCGGGAAAAAAATTCAAGCTCCTTTGTATTGGGGCGCTCAACTTTCTGGCACATCAGGACCTGTTTATTATGGCGCAGTAGTTTGCTTCCTCTTCATACTCGGAATGTTCCTGATAAAAAATCCTGTTAAATGGTGGATTGCCGGAGCAACTTTGTTTTTCATACTCCTTGCACTGGGAAAAAATTTCTATGCCTTTAACGAGTTTTTATTTAATAACATGCCAATGTACAATAAATTCCGCGCACCAACAATGTCTTTGGTAATTCCGGGATTAACATTTCCTTTCATCGGATTTTGGGGATTAAAAATTCTTTTAGAAGGAAAAACAGACGTCGCCATGTTGAAAAAACCTCTAATATGGTCGCTGTCTATTGCCGGAGGTATTTGCCTATTAATATGGATAATGCCAGATGCTTTTTTAAGTTTTACTTCAATTGCAGATAAAAGATATGAAAATATTTGGCCTGCTCAATTGCTGGATGCTCTGCAAGCCGACCGGAAATCTTTAGCTTCATCAGATGCAATGCGGTCATTAATATTTATTTTACTGACTGCCGGTCTCATTTTATATTTTCTTTACAGCAAGAGTAAAAAAACGGCAGCCTCTGTTGTCGGTATAGGTATTCTTATATTGGTAACGATTGATTTATGGGGAGTTGGCAAACGCTATTTGAACGATGCCTGTTTCGACAAAAAAAAGCCAACCGAAGTGTTCAATAAAACAGCAGCAGACGAATACATCCTGCAAGATAATTCGCCTTCTTACCGCGTATTGAATATTAGTACAGATACTTTCAATGAAAACGGCACGTCTTTTTTCCATAAATCTATTGGAGGCTATCATGCGGCAAAATTAGGAAGATATCAGGAATTAATTGATCACAGGGTCATGAAGGAAATAGAAACAATACAGGTTGCCTCTCAAACTGCTACTTCGCTGGAAGAATTACAGGAGGTTTTTCAGAAAACGCCAACACTGAACATGCTGAACACAAAATATGTAATTTACAGTCCAGAACAGAAACTATTGCAAAACAAGTACGCTAACAAAAACGCATGGTTTATCAATAATGTAGAGTTTGCAAAAAATGCCGATCAGGAAATTGAAGCTCTAAATAGAATTAATCCGACAACAACAGCCGTGATCGATGAAAAATTTGCCGCGCTCGTTGGAAAACCGTCAACAGCAATCAATGAGGGCGATTCTATTTATTTGCTTGTTTGTAAACCGAATATACTAAAATACGAATCAAATGCTTCATCCAACCAAATAGCCGTATTTTCAGAAATTTATTACGCTCACGGATGGAAAGCTTTTATCGACGGAAAACAAACAGACCACTATCGGGCTGACTGGACGCTTAGAGCAATGAACATTCCGGCTGGAAAACATGAAATTGAATTTCGATTTGAACCGGATACATATTATTCACTGACAATGGCGTCGTCTATTATATCCCTGATTTTGCTTGTATGTATTGCCGGAGCTGTCGTATATTCGCTCCTGAAATACAGAAAAACATCATAATCAGCTATATTACAGCGATTTGAGAATATGCAAAAAAGCAAATACAGTTCCTCTGTTTTTGAAACGGGAGCTTTGCATTTGGGAATTATTTTCCTTTTCATAAGTCTCGTTTTTTTCTATTTCACCCCAGTGATAAACAGGGGCGCGTGGCGTCTTGATTTATCTATATGGGCAAATTTGACAGATGTATTGCCCGTGTTTGCAGGTTTGTGTTGCGCCTATTGCTTTTTTGCATTACTGACAGAAAATATCAGGATAGCATTTTTTGGCGCCGTATGCCATGCTTTTTCTTCGGGCAATATTCTCCTTGTAGGAAACGAACAGTTTACTCAGGTTTGGGCAATAGCCTGTATGCCTTTGCTTTTAGCAGGTTTTTTGCTCATTACCCGCAAAAAATATGTTTTGGGAGGATTTCTTTTTGCACTGAGCGTATTTTTGGAATTATTGATTTGTTCGGTTAATGTAATATATTATTTATCAGTATTTTGTATAATAATGTATGCAGGCTGCGCTTTTAATCTCATTTCGCGAAAGGATATAAAAACTTTTTTTCTAATTACACTGACTTTCAGCGTAGCTTTATCATTGGCTGTATTTCCCTGTACTACTGATTTTTACTCCAACAACCGGATGGGAGAAGAAAACGGATTCTTCGAAACAGATTTTCAATCGTCATCCAACAGGAAAACATGGAGTTATGCAAAAGAAGAAGCCCTCTGCCTGATAATTCCAAATATCAGGGGGGGAGCTTCCGTAAGCATCCTGAAACAGGATTCTAGATTATTTAAAGAACACAAGCTCAATCACAAAAGAACGGGCGTCAAAATACAGACTTGCACCTATTGGGGAAACTTGCCTTTCAGCTCAGGACCTGTTTATGCTGGAGCCTGCGTCTGTTTTCTTTTTATACTGGGAATGTTTATTATAAAAAATAAAATTAAATGGTGGATACTGGCGGCTGTTTTGTTTCTTATCCTTGCTTCGGGAGGAAAAAACTGGACAATTGTCAACGATTTCTTACTAAAATATCTTCCAATGTATGAAAATTACCGGAATCCTTCATCGGCGATGCTTATTTTGGCTACAATTTTTCCGCTTATAGCTGCATGGGGATTAAAAACACTGTTTCATCACAGAAATATGATAGAAAAAAGGCGTTTGAAACTACACTTGTTCATTTCTTTGGGATTAACAATAGCAATTTGTCTTTTTTTCTATTTGTTGCCAAATGTAATTTACAATTTCAAGTCGCCTAACGATACGCGATTTATATTGAAATACCCTGAATGGTATTATGGAGCTTTGGTGACAGATAGACTTAATCTATTGAAAATGGATGCCTTACGCTCTGTTGCTTTTATCCTTGCCTCTGGGGGCAGCGTCTTTTTTTTCATAAAGAGGAATAAAAAAGGGCTGAACAAGTATGTTATAATACTTATTGTTCTGGTTATTATTGATTTATGGATGGTCGACAAGCGCTATTAACGAATATCGCTTTCAGTTCCACGCATCATATTATCAGCTTTCAGGATAATATTGCCTAACAGTTCATATTCTTTTTCAAAATAATCGGAAAAGAAACCTTTGCCCAAATTTTCTTCTATCTGTTTCATTGTCCACCATTTACCTTTGCCAAGTTTAAGATTCGACGTATTTGAATCCTGGATGTTACAAACGTAAAGATAAATCAGCCGGTTAGTTTTAATATTTTTAAATACATAGCGGAATATGTATTGCAAAGGCAAGTCGCTTGATCCTCCATTTTCCTCAAAAATGCGCGTAACTCCCTCGTCCAAAGTCTCTTTGTATTTCAAATATGTTTCAAAAGGATAATCCAGTTCCCTGATGCTGTTGGAAGCAAAAACAGGTCGCTCTTTCAGATACAACATTCCCTTGCGAATCAGCGCAATACGTATTACGGGATGCAAATATTTGTTTCCTGAAGACTGGCTGATGCTCTGCGCTACCTTGCCGTGAACCATTCCTGTTTCGTCAACAACAGGCAACCATTTTTCAGCAATATATTTTTCCCGTATCAGAATCACCTGAACAAACTCGTAAATAAGATGTAAAGCTATAAAAATATATAACAGAATGAAATAAACTAATTTGTCTCTCAACTCTGAATGATATTCTATTGGTAATAAACAATATATCAAAACAATCAGCAGATGAGCAAGTGCGAGACGCATGATTATTTTCATTACATAAACATCTGAATCGAAGCGCATTAACTGAACAGACCGCGTAGCTTCGTTCTTAATCAGTATCTTTTCCCTATAAAAATTCTTAAATAGAATAAACATATAGTAAACAAATACTAAAAATATTTCAAAAATAAGAATTATCCTGTCATCATACAAAAGATTAAAAGGACTTATAAATGAAAAAATTATCAATAACGAAAAAACGCATATCGAAACGCGAACCGAATATGGCGTGACATATCTGAAAAAATAAGCGTTGGTAACGAAAAAAACAAGATAGGCAAAAGTGACTTCCATTAACGCTATCTGATAACCAACAAAAAAAACAGATATAAGAAAAACCAGGACAGGAATCATTCCTAATAAAGGAGTTAGTAATGAACCTGCAATTTTTTTAAAACTCGTAAAATTGCTCTCGTGCATAATCATTCATTGTTAATAAATAAAACAGCTAAACTGCAAAAATTGTTTTGCCTGACAGCAAAAAAATCACCGTTAAATTCAAATTGAAAGCTAATAAATTGAAACACAGAATAAAAAAAGCGCGAGACAGTTTTCAGTTTTCAGTTTTCAGTCCTTTACTGGATTGCTTCAGGCTGCGCCTTCGCAATGACGACGCACAACCAGCAACACGGCTTTAAAAGCAGCGACGGCTACTGGAGCGGCGCAACGTCGCACTGGTTTGTGAAGCTGAACCACAACACCGATCACAACGCCTGCAACAGTTTTGAATACTGGTACGAAAACGATTTTGCAGAACGGCACATGCTCTCGCTCGGAACGAACAGCGATATACAAACCGTTCTCAATCTGCCGATGGACGAAGTAGAAAACGGTTTCCACCAGCTGAATTTCCGTGTTGGCTACACAAATGGCTATTACTCGCCTGTTTCAACAAGCTACTTTTTCAAATACGGCAGCGGAATGGCGCTGGGCAATTATATTTTCGAGTATTGGCTCGACGACGATATTCAAAATGCCGTACAGCAGCAATTTGCATCTACCGAAGGGGTTCCTTCGGTTTTCAATATCAACGTCAACGATGCAGGCTTTCAGGAAAATTCGCTGCACCGCCTTTCGTATTGCGTAAAAGGCATTGGAAGCGGAGTACCACAGCAAAGTGCAGTTTCGACGCAATACTTTTTCTACCATGCTCAAAACGCAAACCGATTGCGCTACTGGTATGACAACAATACGGCAGCGGCGCAAACCGTTACATTGAGCAGCGGCGAGAATGTCACTTTTATTGGTGAAATTTCCACCGCAGGTTTGACCAACGGCGTTCATACGCTCAACTTCTGCCTGCAATCGGATAATGGCATTAACGGCTCCACTTACACCGAATATTTCGAGAAAGGGCAAAATCCCTTTGCGCCAGCTTTCGCCGACGAACAGTATATAAGCGATTACGTTTACTGGTTTGACGACAACGAGGCTACGAAAATTGCCGACAACATTCCATCTCCGCACAGACAACATTATACCTACAACAAAAATCTGGCTTTACCAGACGACGTCACGCGCGGCAAACACACCGTCAACTACCGTTTCCGCGACAACTTCGGACAATGGACAGAGACAGTGCGGGATACGTTTAAAATGTTGCAGGGCGACATAACGAAGGCTAAAATCAAGAATCTGGATCCAAATGTAAATCTTTTGCGCCCTTTCACGGTAAGGGAATTTGCTACTGCATATCTTTATTATAAAGTGGTTGATGATCTTGACATGCCAATTAATAAAGCAGTAATAAACTATAAGGTAGGCAATAATTCTCTAAATTCTCAACCTACGGATAAAGATGGAATTGCAGTTTTGGAAATTCCGGTATGGGGTACGGATATTGATAATATTGCCGACGATTACGTTCCTGTCAATTCGGGCTTTCAAACAATTAATTTTGTTTGTTTGAAAGATTCTTTGAATAACGTATTACAAGTTGGATTGAATAATTTTACGCAAACAAGTATCAATGTCATTCCATTTTTTCCGGACGATATGCACTATGGAATCAGTTTAGGTGGAAGCGAAAGTTTAGGAAGCAAACTCTTCAATAATAAAATAAATGCAGGTTATACACTCACTTTGGGCAGACTGTTCAATGAGTATTATGAACAGACAGGTTGGGACGTTTCAACCGAATTGAAAGCGCAATATTCGGCACAAAACACGACGCAAACAAGTTTTAGTGAATTTCCTTTTGTGTCTTTAGACGGTTCGTTTACTTTGGGCGGAGGTTTTAAGTTTAAGAAATCAATTAAGGAAACTTTACCTTATAATACATCAACTTCTTATTTGAAAATACTGTACAATATGCTTACAGGCGTATGGAATACCAGCGGTTTTGAAGATGAAGATATTCATCTCTTATTAAATGCGATCAGTACGAAATTGGGGTTGGGAAATGAAAGCGCAGCCTATCAGGAAAGCACCAAAGAAGGTTTTATCAAAATAGAAGCAGGTGCAGAAGGTAAAATTAATCTTGATGCATTATCTTACAAATTGGGGTTAAGCGCCAACAGTACAGCCGGAGTTTCTTTTTCCAATGCGCTTAAATATGATGGGGCAAACTCTTCCGAAACATTAATTAACAAGTATAAATTAAATGCCGACATAGGTATTGATTTAACGCCATTTAATTTTTCTTTTAAAGAAGGAAGTCAAAGCGCTAATTTTGGTTTAACTGTATCTGGCTCGCTTTCGAGCAGTCTCGGCATTACAACGGAAAAACCGCGCTATTTGACGGCGTTCAACAAAGGTAGCGTTTCAGTCGGCACAGGTTGGCAACTGGAAATTTCGCCTTCATGGGGAACTTCCCATACAAATGGAGACAATAGTACATTTAGTCAGATACGATCTATTTCTGGAAAGCTAAGCAAAGATTATAAGAGTACGCTTTCGTTTAAGAAACCTGTTTTCGACGTGGCAAATCATTTGCAGATAAATGACCCTTTGTGGGGATATTTTACTAATTCAACTTCAAACACAGGCATTGTGTTTGGAACAGCTTTCGGCAATCACCTTGAACATATTAGCGACGGTTTTGCAGATTTAGCGCCTGAATACCGTAAAAATTTGGATGATGCTGTAAAATGGACAGAAGATAAGGAATATTCACTTGCGGGAAATTATTCTTACAGCGAAACCGTTAATTTTTTTGGATGGAAATTTAATATTGGTTGGAATGGCGGCATTTTCTCAAAATCCACATTCCCCATTAGCGAAAGTTATTATCATTTTGGGGTGAATAAAACGCTGAAACTGGTAAAATACGAAGATTTGAACAGATTCAGAGATATTTCCTCACCAACACAACCTTTTGTCGAGCAGTTTACTCATGCCTCTTTCCTGTTAGACGAATGGTTGAAAGATAATTTTGAGTGGTACGAAAGTTATAAAAATACAACAGAATCAATTTTGGGAAGTTTGATATATAAATGGTGGGAATGGACAGGGCAACTTGCACCGCAACAATCTAAACGTAAGTATTCCAAATATCTAAAAGGTATAAAAGCATTGAATGAAAACCCGCAAACCGATATTTCAAATATGATTATTGAAATTCCGTGCGCCAGTCAGGAAGTTTTTCCAGAAGGAACGGAAGTTCATTTCAGCCATTATTATCCTGGCGGCGAAGTTTTAGGGGCTACGGTTGCAAAAGATACTTTCATTGTTATCAGCGACATATCTTTTTTGAGCGCTTATTGCAAATGGGATACATTATCTGTTGCACCCAACGGCAATTTCAAAGTTTTTTCCACTGTTGGCGCAGATGATTTGGCATTTCTGGAAATAAGTCCTTCGTATCCTGTAGGCGTATATCACAAAGCATTTTCCGACAGTTTGTGGCAATTTATCGGAAATACAAATGATACTATTTACACCAATAAACTGGGAAAATTTTGTCTCGGCGTGGGCGTTTCAGACGATAAAATACCGCCGGTAATCAGCATTGCCAAAGATTCATTGGCTGGCGAAGTAAATATTAGCATTACCGACAATATGGCTGTTTATTGGAAAAATACGATAGTGCTAATCAACGGCGTTTCATACGAATACGAGCGTAATGGCGGCAATATTACTGTTCCGCTCACGGAAGAACAACTGGCAACAGATATTTATGTTACTGTTCATGCCTCAGATTTGGCGCGTAACGAGACGCAGGAAAATGCTGTATTTGCTGCTCCAACAGGCATTTCGGAAGTTGCAACAAATACTCATATCATGCTTTTCCCAAATCCCGCAAGCGACATTGTAAATTTGCAAATCGGCAACAAAGTATTGTTAGACGGCACAAAATATGCCATAGTCAATACTTTGGGACAAATATTTGCCAGAGGTGCAGTGAGCGAGGAAATCACAAAAATAAATGTTTCCTACTTACAACAAGGCGTTTATTTTGTAGTAGTTTTTGACGAAAAACTACTAATAACAAGCAGTAAATTTGTGAAAAAATAATTTTCACACTAAAAATTCTAAAAAAACTAAATCAGCTTAAACTTTAAGCAGTTTAATTTTGTGCAACGTCATTGCTTCGCTAACGCCTGCAATGACGTTGTTAATAAACAGATTAGAGGATTAATTAAGGTTTTGCTTTCGCAATGATGTTGCACAAAACCATACCGCGTAGAGTATAAACTCCAATTTTAATTTGTATTTCCAATAAAATTCATGTAATTTTGTTCCTTTATTTTTATAATGTAACTATATGAAGAGAAGAGATTTTTTACGCGCATCGGGCGCGGCTGTAGCCGGAACGCTTTTGTTTCCGGAAACGTTGCAGTCCCAAATACAATCTCGAAAAGAAGAAAACTTGCCTGGAATGTTAAATCATTTTACCGTAAGCGAAAGCGATTTGAGAAAAGTAATGACTGTCGCTCTGGAAAAAGGAGGCGATTATGCCGACTTATATTTTCAGCATACCTTTTCCAACTCCCTGTCGCTACAGGACGGAGCTGTTAACCGCGCTTCTTCCGATATTGCCTACGGAGTGGGTATCCGCGTCGTATCAGGCGACCAGCAGGGCTACGCTTTTGTGGAAAACATAAGCCTGAACGAAATGATTAAAGCCGCTCGCGTCGCATCAAGAATTGCAAACAGTTCTGCAAAAACACCTCCCGTGAAAGTTGAGGAAAAAGTATTCAGGAACTACTACCCTATCCTAAAATCATGGGAAGATAAATCTGTTCAGGAAAAAATGCCTTTCCTGCAAAAACTTAACGAGCGAATATTTGAGCTGGACTCAAGAGTTGTAAAAGTAAACGCCGGAATCAGCGACGAAACGTCTTATGTCCTGTATTACAATTCGGAAGGACTGCTTTGCCACGACGTCCGCCCAATGATTATCTTATACGCAAACTGCATTATGCAGCAGAACGATAATATTGAAAACGGACAGTCGTCGCGGGCTGCACGAAAAGACGCTTCGTTTCTAACTGATGAAATTGTAGAAGAAATCGCTCAGGAAGCAGTTAATAAAACATCCATCATGTTTCAGGCTATTAAACCCAAAGGCGGTGAGATGCCTGTCGTAATGGGCGCCGGAGGATCAGGCATACTGTTGCATGAAGCTATCGGTCACGCATTTGAAGCCGATTTCAACCGTAAAAATACGTCAATTTTCTCCGACAAATTAGGTAAACAGGTGTGCGACAAAAGCATAAATATCGTTGATGACGGAACAGTAGAAAATGACAGGGGATCTATCAATTTCGACGACGAAGGCATTGGCGTACAAAAAACATATATCGTAAAAGAAGGAGTATTAAATTCTTATCTTCACGACCGTATCAGCGCGAAATTTTACAAAACTTCTCCTACGGGAAACGGACGCCGCCAGTCGTTCCGCTTCATACCTATTCCGCGTATGCGTTCCACATACATGGAAAACGGCAATTGCACGCAGGATGATATTATCGCATCGGTTAAGAGCGGAATATTTGTTGATAATTTCACTAACGGACAGGTACAGATTGGAGCGGGCGATTTCACGTTCTTCGTAAAAACCGGCTACCTGATTGAAAACGGCAAACTTACCGAACCAATCAAGGACGTTAATATTATTGGTAATGGACCTAAGGCTTTAGCCGATATAACTATGGTTGCCAATAATCTGAAAATAGATCAAAGCGCATGGACTTGCGGCAAAGACGGACAGGGATGTCCTGTTTCACAGGGATTACCGTCGGTATTAGTAAAACAATTAACAGTAGGAGGCATGTAATTATGATAACACAGGAATTTAAAAATTTAGCCCAGTGGGCATTGAAATATGCGTTGGATAAAGGTTGCTCCGACGCCCGCATAGCCGTTTACAGCGGATATGATAACTCATTCGAATATCGCGATACTCAGTTAGATCGCTTAGAACAGTCGTCTGAAAGCAGTATGAGTATTCAACTGTATGTCGACGGTCGATTCGCTTCTTTCAGCACTAACAGGATGGAAAAAAAAGAACTGGAAAAATTTATCTCCAACGGAATCGAAACCACCCGCTATTTAGCAAAAGATGAATTTCGAAAATTACCGGATCCTTCCCGCCTGTATAAAGGAAATGGAAAAGGTTTGGACATATACGACGAGTCTATTGAAAAAATATCGGTAGATGACAAGCTGGCTTTGATTAAAAGTAACGTAAACGAAGTTTACAAAACCGATGAACGCCTGATTTCTGTTTCCTCCGACTATTCCGACGGCACAAGCAATTCGTATATCATTGCCAGCAACGGATTTGAAGGAGAAACGGCTACCACCTATTTCAGCCTTTTTGCCGGAGTTTCAATGAAAGGCGAAGGAGACGCACGTCCGCAGGGAAGCTGGTACGATTCCAATGTTTTCTGGAAAGACCTGCAAAAAACAGAGATAGGTAAAACAGCGTATGACAGGACATTGCGAAAACTTGGACAGGAAAAAATTGAAAGCGGCGTATATAAAATGATAGTAGATAACCTGTCGAGTCCGCGTTTACTGTCGCCTCTACTTTCAGCTTTATATGGTAGCGCCATACAGCAAAAATCTTCCTTTTTGATTGATAAACTTGGAGAAAAAATCGTTTCCGACAAATTAACGGTTATCGACGATCCCCATATTAAGAATGCGCGTGGCGCACGCTGGTTTGACAGCGAAGGTGTTGCTACAAAAAAATATAATGTGATTGAAAAAGGCGTTCTTAATATGTATTATATTGATACGTATTATGGCGGAAAACTTAATATGGAGCCAACCATTCAATCGCCTTCTATTCTTTCCCTGCAATTAGGCGATAAAAATTTCGACCAACTGATGGCTGATTTGGACAAGGCAATATGGGTAACAGGCTTCAACGGAGGAAACAGCAACAACACTACTGGCGACTTTTCTTTTGGAATAGAAGGCTTTCTGATTGAAAATGGAAAAGCAGTGAAACCGCTGAACGAAATGAACATAACCGGCAATTTACTGACGCTCTGGAAAAATATCCTGGAAATAGGAAATGATCCGCGAATGATTTCTACCATGCGTATTCCTTCAATTGTATTTGATGCAGTGAATTTTAGCGGAAAATAAACAACATAAATATATTAATAAATAAGAAATGAAAATTTCAGACGAAAAAATAGTATCATTAACTTATGATCTGACAGTGGATGAAGAAAACAGCAAAGAATTGATGGAACGGGCAACGCCCGAAAATCCTCTGACTTTCATATTTGGGATGGGTATGATGCTGGAAGCCTTTGAAAAAAATATCGAAGGTTTGAAAACAGGCGACAAGTTCTCTTTTTCACTGTCTCCCGAAGAAGCATACGGAGAATATATAGAACAAAATGTGGTGGAACTGCCTAAAAAGATTTTTGAAATAGACGGCAAATTCGACAGCGAAAAAATTTCCGAAGGGGAAAGTCTTCCGATGATGGATTCGCAGGGCAACAGAATGATGGGATCGGTTATAGAAGTAAAAACGGAAACCGTTGTTATGGATTTCAACCATCCCCTGGCGGGCGAAACCCTTCATTTTGAAGGCGAAGTGATTGATGTTCACGAACCTACGGCTGAAGAAATGGCTGCCGTAATGCATGGATCGGAATGTGGATGCGGCAATTGCGACTGTTCCAGCGATGAAAACGGATGCACAGGTTGTCACTGAAAATCAATGAATTCATTTGGCAATATATTCCGGCTGACGTCCTTTGGTGAATCGCATGGAGAAGCTATCGGCGGGGTGATTGACGGTTGCCCCGCCGGTATCTATTTAGATAAAGAATTTATTCAAAAAGAATTGGATAAAAGAAAGCCGGGTCAGTCCGACTTTGTAACTTCCAGAAAAGAAGAAGACAGGATTGAATTTCTTTCCGGTGTTTATGATGGGAAAACAACCGGAACTCCGATTGGATTTCTTGTACGCAACGAAGATCAACATTCTTCGGATTACGATAATTTGAAAGACGTTTATCGTCCGTCACATGCCGATTATACTTATCAGACAAAATACGGGATACGCGACCATCGCGGCGGCGGACGATCTTCAGCGAGGGAAACTATTTCCCGCATAGCAGGAGGCGCAGTTGCACAACTCGCTCTTGAAAAGGCAAATATACGTATTGTGGCATACGCTTCGCAAATCGGTCATATCAGTTTGGATAGACATTATTCGGAACTGGATTTGGAAGCAATTGAAACAACGCCAGTCAGATGTCCCGACACTGAAGCGGCAAAAAAAATGATGGACTTAATCCAACAGGTTAAAAAAGAAGGCGATACAATTGGCGGCGTTGTCACCTGCATTTGCAAAGGCGTTCCTGCCGGACTGGGTGAACCGGTTTTCGGCAAACTTCATGCCGCTCTCGGCAGCGCAATGCTAAGCATAAATGCTGCAAAAGGATTTGAATATGGAATGGGATTTGCGGGGGCGCAGTACAGAGGTTCGGAAGTGAACGATATTTTTTACCGCCGGACAGATGGTAAAATAGCAACAAAAACCAACTATTCGGGCGGAATACAGGGCGGCATTTCCAATGGCGAAGATATTTATTTCCGCGTAGCCTTCAAACCGGCAGCTACATTGTTGCGGGAACAGCAAACAATTGACATACATGGAAATAATACAGTTATCAACGTTCATGGGCGACACGATCCCTGCGTAGTTCCACGCGCCGTTCCGATTGTGAAAGCTATGGCAGCAATGGTTATCCTTGATTATTATCTGATTTGAGATATAAAACAGATTATCGACAAAATTCAGAAATATATTTGATTAAGCAGCGTAGCTAAAGATCTTTCCCTTAGTAGAGACGCCCCATTGGGCGTCCCTACGGATATTAAACCCGCTTTAAACCCTCCAGTTTTCAAAAATCTCCTACGAATCATTTTTTTGTAGAAAAATTTGTTGTTTGTCATAAATATATTATAAATTTGCAGGAGTTTCAGATAATGAATTTTAATGACAGATTCGCCTGTACACAGGGTTTGGATCTTGTGAAAACATACTAAAAAATGAACAAAATCCTGTTTAAGGATTCTGTTTTTCATTTTCTCCACTTCTCCATTTGCCACACATTGCATTTGGGCGCATGTTTGGCAGAAAGCAAGGCTTTGGTTTGCAATAAAATGCAAAGTAGGGTAAATAATTTTTATGAAAGGAACCGTCAAGTACCTGGATCACAGCCCGAAGGAAGTTATAGCGGAATGGAAACTCATTATGAAGGACAAACGAAAGGACTTTTTGCCAACGAAAGTTTTTATGAATAGACCCGACGGCACAATTACTACATCGTTTGAATATGATCCTGTAAACCAGCTACTTAAAGCAATCGACAATGGCGGCAACGAAACCGTTTCTGTTTACGATTTGGCTGGACGGCGCACGCAGGTTGCAGGAAGACGCTACTGGCGCTCAGGATTTTTTTTACGACCGTCTGGGAAATGTGGACAAAATCAGAAGGACGGTAATTATTCCGAACCAGGCAATTGCCACATACATAACCGAATGGCG
>JAIRPX010000307.1 GCA_031256775.1 Dysgonamonadaceae bacterium | reverse complement strand
TTCTTTGCCGACTTTCCGGCAAATCTGAGAATTTAAAACCGTTTAGCAAATCTAACTTTTCTAAACCTTCTAACTCAAACTCACTGTTTTTGAAAGAATTAAGTGTTCTGATTCGTTGCGACCCATCTACAATTTCCAATTTTCCTGTTTCTTTGTCGTCTGCAAAAAATAAATAGGGAATAGGCAAATCCAAAATTATAGATTCAATGAATTTTGACATTTTTTCCTTATCGTCTTCCCAAACAAATTTCCGCTGATAATTTGGAATAACGAATTCGCCTGATTGATATTTATCAATCAAAACTTCTACCGGATATTCCCGCGTATCAAATGCAACAGGCTCTTTTTCTTCGATTATTTGTTGCTCAGCTCTATTTTGGTCTTCTAATGTTATTACCATAAATTATATTCCTTTAAATGGTTTTTTATGCTTTTTGCTATTACCTGTCCCAGTTTTGGGGGAACTGCATTACCGATTTGTCGGCAAATTATAGACGGATTATACTTGTCCAACGATTCAAAAAAACGGTAATTCATTGGAAATGTTTGAAATAATGCCGCTTCACGCAATGTAATCGCTCGGTCTTGTTCGGGGTGTCCAAATCTGCCGTGATTCAAACCGGATAATTTTCTCGCTCTGTGTAGAGGGTCATTGGTATCGTACTCGCCTGCTTTTACAGGTTTTAGATTGCTGATAGTATCTTTTACCGTAACATATTTATCGGGAGTATGAGTTTCCGGAATTAAAGAAATTTCGCCTAATTTGGATGCGAGCAAGACCAACCTTCGCCGTCTTTGCGGAATGCCGTAATCGGGACAAAAAACCACTTTATATGAAACAAAATATCCCAATGATTTTAACTTGTCGTAGAAATCCTTGAATATCGTAAATTTATTAAAATCAACCAATTGCGGAACATTTTCCATTGAAACTATCGTCGGTTGCGTTTCTTCTATCAGCCGTGAAAAAGAATACAATAAATTCAACTTGTTTTCATCTTTCTTTTTTACCTTGAAACTGTATGAAGAAAATGGCTGACAGGGTGCGCAGCCAACTAAAACTTTTATATTTTTGCCAAATTCTTTATTTAGCGTTTCGCCGCTTAATTTACTAACATCTTCAGTATGAAAAATTGCATTGTTGTTTGTTTCGTAAGTAAATTTGCAAGAAATGTCGTTGTCATAGCCGGAAATTACATTGAGATTTTCCATAACAAACCCCTGCGAAAGTCCGCCAATTCCGCAAAACAGATCTATTACTGCTATGTTTTTATTTTTCTGCATATAAAAATTTTTGCAAAGATACAAATTGTTTTCGTAATTACCGGCGAGATATGCAATATCGTCGGCGTATGCAGTTCTTCACAGCGCAAACTACGCTATAAATCAAGACAAATCCAAATGAATTTGCGCCCCCTGATGATTGACGTCCATTTCAAGCGCTTTCCCCAAGAATTTTTTCGCTTTTTCCCTGTCGTTCAAACCAAGATACCCCAAGCCCATCACGTAATAACAGTGTATCCGGTTGCGGACATTCAGATCGTCGTCCCAGATGGCGAGAGCGGGCAAGGATACGGCAAAATAGTCTATCCGGCAGTTGTCGAAAAGATGTTTTTCTCCGTGATCGATCAATTTATGATAGCAGCTTTTGGCTTTGTCCGTTTCGCCGAGCGCTTCCCATGCCAGACCCTGATAATAGATTTTGTCGGGTTGCTGGTCGTTGTAGAAAAAAGCCTGTTGCGGTTCCGTCGAGCCTGCGGTTGCTTTCCTGAAATGGAACAAAGATTTTTTTTCGTCGCCGATTTCCTTGTATGCCAGACCTTTGTAATAGTTTATGTCGTTTTCTTCGGCGTTGATCAATTTTCCCTCGCCAAGATTATGTGGATAAGTATTGGTTTCGTTCAACAGTTGCAACGCTTCGTCGAAATGTTTTCCGGCAATTGCTTTTTTTGCAAGTTCCACACGGCAAAGCGTGTATTGACCGGTTACTTTCCCTTCTCCGCCTTCCCATGGATGAAAACGGCGGGAATCAATCAGTTGGCGGGCTTTTTCGTATTGTCCAAGCTGGTTGTAGAGCGTAATCCGTTCGATGCACAAGTCGTCGCGCTGCTCTACCAGGGCAAGGTGTTTTTCGAGGAAAGCCAAACGTTCTGCGTGTGGACTGCCCAATTTTTTGTATAACAGATCCAGTTCCATTAATATACGTGCATCGCTGTTGTCCAACGTAAATGCTTTTTCCAAAAATTCTTTCGCTTTTTCCTTGTCATTCAATTTATTATAGTAAGCCAAAGCCAGATTGCGGAAAACCGTCGGAAAACGGTCGTCGATATTAGCCGAATGTTCCCAGCAGGCGATTGCTTCGGGATATTGGCGAACAGCATACCAGAAATTCCCCAGATAATATGGTGCTTTGGCGTCGGAAGGATTTTGGAACATCGCATCCTGCAAAATATTCACTTCTTCAATCCTGTTGGGAAAACAGTAATCGGGACGCATTTGCGCCGCCTGACGGTAATATTCTCCGGCTTTTGCCGTATCGCCGCATTTGGATGCAAAATATCCTAAAGCATAGTGAGTTATCGGATAGCCGGTTTCCGTTGTTTCTTTCAAAAGCGTTTCCGCTTCTTCATACATTCCGGCAGCGGCAAAATCCAAAGCATATTCTATAAAATCGTGCGCAGAACAGCGGGAAATCTGCTTCATTTCCTTTAAAATATCCTTATTTCCGGTCAATAAATATTTTTCAAAATAACAGCCGAAGTTAAACGGATCAATTTTCAAAGAGTTTTCAATCCATTGCAGGGCTTCTTCTTTTTTTTCCATTTTTCGCAAAATAGAAACTTTTAACTGTCTTGCTTTCTGATTGTTATAATTTCTTGCCAGACTTCTGTCGATCTTTTCCAAAGCGTCTGCCCATTTTGCTTTTTGTCCTTCGCCTTTTGCCCTGATACAATCTATTTGAGCCAGAGCGAAATATCCGGAATCCTGCCATGCCGCGTTCCATGTTGATTTGAAGAAAGCCTCGTATGCTGCGTCTTGCAGAGATGCGATTAATCGTGTTTCTACCGTTGACGCCTGCATTTTTAAACACCATCCCAAGTTATAATACGGTTCGCCATCGTATGGATTTGGGTTGTATTGCGTTAGCGTTTCGATAGCTTTTCTGAAATATGGCTCGGCTTTTGCAAATTGAGCTTTGCGCATCAGCCAAAGTCCCATTGCGTTGTTGCAACGAATATCGTTGGGTTCACGCTTTAATGCTTCGAGGTAATAATCTGTTGGATTGTAAGTTGCATGGCGATATTGCTCAAGATGTAAGCCGGTGAGGTATAGCTGTTCGATTGAGTTGATTTCTTTGGGGGCGCGGGCGGCGCGGGCAGGTTCGGGCGCAGGTTTGATTTCCGGCTTTTCGGGACGGTAATCAATTAATAAATCGCCGGTTTCGGTAACAATTTTTAAGGAAACAGGAGAAATCGGCGAAGCGGGCAGGGCAAAATGATACGGCTTTTCGGGTGAAACGTCAAATGTTTTTTCTCCGATTATTTCACTGTTTTCCATTTTGCGGATAATCATGTGAAGATTTTTATATTCGCTTGTTGTATAAACAATTACTTCTATTTGATTATCTCTTGCTTCAACGTTCACAATCGCATTTTTATTTGCGTTTTTCACATAACCTGCCTCCGAATAAGGCATGAAATACTGTACCCACGATTTTTCTTCGTATGCCTGCAACCAACTGAAATCCGGTTGATTATCTGTATAAACGCCGGTCATCAGTTCGATGTAAGGACCGTCTTCGTCGGTCAGATTTCTGTCCCATGCCTGTCCGAAATCGCCGCAACCCCACGTCCACTGTTTTTTACCGGGAGATACATTATGATCTGCCACGTGCAACAGACCACCCTTTATGTTTTCTTCGTATCCGCCGACAAAATCGAATTTTGAACGGATTGCCATGTAGGACGTTGGAACGGGTATATTTTTGTAGCGCGAAATATCGACGCCTGCGGAATAGTCCTGTTTATAGTATGTTCCTGTTGCTATCGGAAATTTGGAAACATCGCGTTTCCCGTGATCAAACACAGCGTGTACGTCGGGCGGAAATACGGAATGATAATCGTCATGAACCACGACAGCCGGATTAGCCCACCACAAAAAGGTTTGCGGGAAAGGCGTGCGGTTGTAGATTTTTACTTTTATTTCAAGGTAAGCCTTGTCGGGGTACAGCGTAAAACCCTGCATACCTTTTGTGCGGAACATCCGCTCTATCTCGCCGCACCAAACGGTTACGCTACCATCGCCGTTTTTTTCGATGCAATAATCGGTTGGCAGAAAAGTGCTTGGTCGGTGATGCTGAGGCCAGTTAAATTCGATTCCGCCTGAAATCCACGGTCCGGTCAGTCCCACCAGCGCCGGTTTGATTACCTGATTATAATAGACAAAATGGCGTTTTTTTATTTTGTCGTAAGCCATTTGCACCCGTCCGCCCAGTTCGGGCAATATCATTATTTTCAGGTATTCGTTTTCCAAAAAAAGCGCATTGTAGGGTTTTTCAGTTTTTTTGTCAGAAATCTTTTCTATTACAGGATAGGGATATACCGTTCCCGAACTGCCTTGATATACCCTCTTTTCGGCGAAGACAGGATTTTTTTCTTCTTCCCCTGTTTCGTAAGCGGGAAGCATGATTTCTTCTTTCCATGCGCGTACAACTCCCTTTTCGGTCGTCGTAGATCGAATCAAATATTCAGTTATCTTTTCCATTATGTTTATTTTGTCAGTTCTTTTTCTATTTCTTCCAGCGTTTTCCCTTTTGTTTCAGGCAGATAAATTTTAACAAATGCAAAACCTGCGATACATATAATTCCATATAGCCAGAAAGTTCCGTAAGAGCCTAATCCGCTGTTTAGCAAGGGGAAGGTATAGGTGAGAACAAAACAGGCTGTCCATAACGAAAAAGTCGAAACCGCCATCGCCATTCCCCTGATTTTATTTGGAAATATTTCCGAAATCACAACCCATACTACGGGAGCTAAAGTCATTGCGTAACAGGCTATTGCCGCTACGGTAAGAATCAATACCGCGATTCCCGTAACCTTGAAATAATAACATGTTCCCAGAATAGCGTAAATACACGCTAAGCCAACAGCGCCGAACAGCATGAGCGAGCGCCGTCCAAGTTTATCTACGGTGTACATTCCAACAAGCGTAAATACCACGTTTGTAATACCTGTAATCACAATGTTGAACAGAGTATCCGAAACGTTGTAACCTGCCGAAGCAAAAACTTCCTGCGCATAGTTGAAAATAACGTTGATGCCGCACCATTGCTGAAAAGCTGCAACGACTATGCCTATAAGCAATATTTTCGGCATTTTACCCTGAAACAGCGGTTTAAAATCAATTTTCTCTTTTTCGCGCTGCAAACGGTTGGCGAGCCAGCGGGGACTTTCGGGTATGAAGAATATCAGCAGGAAAAAAAGTACGGCAGGAACTCCGCCCGCCCAAAACATCCAGCGCCAGCCCATTTGCCCGTTCCATGAGGCTAAGATATTTTCATCCGGAGCAATCGGGTCTGCGATTAACCAGTTGACGATTTGCGCGGACAAAATTCCGATTACAATCGTTAATTGGTTGATAGACACAAATTTGCCCCTGACGTCAGGCGGCGAAACTTCTGCAATATACATCGGGGAAAGGTTGGACGCTATCCCGATTCCGATTCCGCCAAGAATACGGAAAAAGATGAATGTTCCGATAGAACTGGCAATCCCTGTTCCAGCTGCCGCTATGATAAAAATTAGAGCTGACAGAATCATCAGCGGTTTTCGACCGTAGCGATCGGACAGGCTTCCCGACACAGTTACGCCGATGAGACATCCCAGAATGGCGCTTCCCATCACCCAGCCTTGCATTGCCGGAGCGTTTTCGATATTGAAAAAAACTTCGTAAAACGGTTTTGCTCCTCCAACAACTACCCAGTCGTAGCCGAAAAGCAAGCCTCCCATAGCGG
>JAIRPX010000285.1 GCA_031256775.1 Dysgonamonadaceae bacterium | reverse complement strand
CAAAGATACTGGCGCTACGCGCCTTCTCGCAAAACACAGGGTTTTGCAGGTGAGCTTATAGTTCTCAGTTCTCAGTTTTTAGGGTACGCAAGGAACGTAGGAAAAGGCACAAAAAAAGGTTGTCCTCACGACAACCAATCTTCATTGTTAACCTTAAAATCTAATACCATGAAAAACACGGTGCAAAGATAATACATTTATGTCATACAATAAAATTTTTCAGTATTTTTTTTTATTATTTTTCTGGAATAGCTTTGTAAGCCGTGCCTGTTTTTTAAACGTTATTATAGCGTAAAGGTTGCAAACCCGCGCCCGCGCTTAGAATAAGTGATTGATAATTAAGCCTATTCGGGCTAAAAAACGCTTTCAATCCATGATTTGCATATAGCGTAAGGGTGGATCGCCCGCAAAACCTTGTGTTTTGCGAGAAGGCGCGTAGCGCTAATATCTTTATAGCCGTGTGCGTAAGCGCACGGTAAAGGATGTACGGAATATAAACAGAGCAGCGTAGCTGCGATACCTTATATTCATTTCATGTTTATGAATTAATTTGCTGTTAAAAAAGATGTCGCAGCTACGCTGCTCAGGAAAAGGTCTGTATTTTCCAACCGTGCGCTTACGCACACGGCTACAAAGATGTTGCAGCTACGCTGTTTTTGTTCAGCACGGTTTAAAAGAATTTGCAGCTTATCTGTTTTACGAAGTAACGCGAGAAAATTTTTTTAAACGAGACACGTGGTGCAAAGCATGAAGGCACGGCTTATAAAGCCGTGTAAGCAGGAAAGCCATAGACACAGGGTTTTGCGAGCGTTAGCGAAGCAATCCAGAAATTTACAGGGGAAAGGTACGCTTTTATTTGAGATTGAGGTAAAATGTTGAAATAAATCCAAAATTCACCCTTTTGGGTGATTGACGCATATATAAATTCCCCGTACTTTTGCGCCGGATATTGGAGACTTCAAAAACGTTCATTTTAAAGTCAAAAATAAATCGTGTGAAAAATTATTATAAATCGCCTCGCAAGAGGCATAAAAACAAAAAAATGAAAAATAAAATTGTATTAAAAGTATTATTGACAGTAGTTTGCTTACTTGCCGGATTGTCAGGTTTACACGCAAAAACTATTTATTATGTGAAAGAGGATGGCGTTGGCGACGGATCTTCATGGAACAATGCTTCGGGCAGTATCCAGGATATGATCGACAGAGCCGTAGCCGGAGATGAAGTATGGGTGGCGGCTGGTACGTATTTCCCGACCATGCAGACCGATGCAGACGATGTACGTTCAAAAACATTCCTTATGAAAAATGGAGTACACCTTTACGGCAGTTTTGCCGGAACGGAAACAGCTATCGCTCAACGGGAAAAAGAAAATTCGTGGGCTTGGATGTTTACAAATCAAACTTTTTTGAGCGGTAATATCGATGGGGTTCAGGACTCGTGGAAAAAAACCATTTTTGGCGACGACTGGCTGTGGATTTTTTCAGGCTTGGACGGAAACTGCTATAATGTAGTTACTTGCCCTGCGGAAATTGTCGATGAAACGGTCTTAGATGGATTCGCCGTAAGACGCGCTTCCGGAAAAAGGGGAGGTCCATTAGGTGCAGGAATTTATAATAATAGTGGAAAAATGCTTGTCAGAAATTGCGAAGTAGATTTCAACCATGGTAACGGAATTTACAATATCGGCGGCACTATAACGGGTTGCTATATCGGAATCAACATAGCGGCAGCCTCCGGAATACTTAATTCAAGAGGAATTGTGAAAGGTTGTTTAATAGAAGAAAATGTTTATCATGATTTTTATGAATATTACGCAAAGAGGGCGTGGGGCGGCGGAATAAATAATTATGAGGGGGAAGTAAGCGAATGTCTCATAATAGGTAATCATGCACGCATCAGTACACCTAACGACTTTGTAGCCTTGCCAGTTCCAGGATTGAGTTCCTTAGGCGGCGGAATTTACAACAACAAGGGAAAAGTTGAC
The DNA here is from genome assembly GCA_031256775.1 of Dysgonamonadaceae bacterium. Classification (GTDB taxonomy): domain Bacteria; phylum Bacteroidota; class Bacteroidia; order Bacteroidales; family Azobacteroidaceae; genus Azobacteroides. The sequence goes on along the minus strand of JAIRPX010000285.1, from coordinate 26,615 downwards.
CGCTGTTACATTTTCGATAATTCAACCTACTGTTACAATGGCAGCGGTGCAAATGGTTCGCATTATGCCGAAGCGTTAGGCGGCGGAATACACAATTATGGCGGAGAAGTTGGTAACTGTTGCATATACAACAATCAGGTAGTCGCCTTTGCAAGAATTAACGACAATAATATGGATGCCTATGCCAGCGGTGGCGGCATTTATAATTATAAGATTGAAAACGTCGACAGTAAGGCATACAACTTAACTGTCGTAATGAACAAGGGCGGAAACTATAATGGAAGCGGAAGCGAAAAAAACAGTATAACTACGGCTACCGATGCAGATATTCATTTTGAAAAGCCTTCTTCTTTCATAGGCAAAGCAACTACCGATCAACAATTTGATGAACTTTGGGACGCAGATTTCTATCTGAAAGCCAGTTCGTCATACATCGACGCTGGCAGTACAGACGGTTTGCCCGACTGGATTATCAATGGAGGTGACATCGACGGTTATCCGCGCATCCATAACGGCAAAATAGATTTGGGCGCCTTTGAATACGACGGCATTCCGTATGGTATAAAAGATTTACTGCAAACAAAAGTTACGGTTTCTTTTAATCCCGTAATTGAATCAGTCATTGTCTCAGGCTTGGAAGGCAACGAAAGCCTCTCTTTCTACAACATCGACGGACAATTGTTATTTTCCCGACAGGCTACGGGCGAAACGGAAACCATTCCAGTCGGTCATTTAGCGACAGGCGTGTATTTCGTTAAAACGAATAACGGGCAAAGTCTAAAATGGGTGAAGGAATTATAAATTAGGAATTTGCTGGCGTGGCTTTGCACTTTCGCGCCAGCAAATCGTTTGTTGTGTATCCGTGTTTCTGGATTGCTTCGCTAATGCACGCAATGATATTTCACAAAACATTTTGCGCCTTTACGCTTTCGCGCCATTATTACGGATAAACAAATTCGCCTATTGTTACCGGTTTTTCCGTAGAAGAATCCATTCGCGACGCCGTATATTTGAAAGTTGAACTTTCATGCAGTCCCAGCTCTGCAATTTCCTGCTTTGAGATTTTCGCTACGGCAGCATCAAATGCGGCTTTAGCCTGTTTGTCGGTATCGGCATAATCCTTTCCCTTAAAGCGCAATCCATCCACAGGGCAACCTTTCCCTTTAAGATAACCGGTTACGAGTTCCAATTCTTCTGTAAGTGATGAAAACTCAAAATTGGTAACTCCAAAAATATAAATATTTTCCACGCTTTCGTTTTCCGAACAGCCGCTTAACAGAATAATACTGCAAGCAAAAATAATAGAAAAAAACTGTTTCATAATTTTATAATTTAAAAATGACTGCAAATGTAGCAAAATGCTGGATTCCCTAAAAGTAAAAGTCAAAATATGACAGAGATTTTTCACTGAACCCCAAATTATACTCTGCACGGCATGGTTTTGTGCAACGTCATTGCGAAGGGAATCCTGAAGCAATCCAGAAAGTAGTTGTCAGTTTTTAGTTGTCAGTTTTTAGTTTTTTACTGGATTGCTTCGCTAACGCTCGCAATGACGATGCACAAAATTAAACCATAATATACGAGACACGTAGTGCGAAGGCATGAAGGCACGAAAGCGCGAAAGCGCGAACCGTGCGTCGTCATTGCGAAGGCGAAGCCTGAAGCAATCCAGTAAAACTAAAAACTGATAACTGATAACTGATAACTGATAACTAATTACTCAGTGTAGGGAAATTCCAATTCCCCATGACCTGAGTTCCGGTCCTTTGCCTTTTTGGAACATTTGGCATGGTTGATAATATCCAAAAATACTGAAATCGTCAAATCCTGTTCGCAAAACCATACGGAAATTGACAGGAAAAATATTTAAATATTTGTACGACGTCTTTTTAATTCCGTTGAGCGTATTTGTTTCTGTTTGCGATTTTGAATACAAACAGATCAATCCTTCTACGCCTCCATTAATGAAGAAAGTCCTGTTTTTTCCGAATTTCTTTTGATATTCCAGTATTAACGGTATAGTTGCATAATACACAAGCAGTTTGCTGTCGCGATAGCTCATACCTTCACGGTCTGGAAGAAAACGTGTAATTCCCTCTGAATCATCACGTAATCCAATGTTTCCTTTGAAATGGTAGCGGCTCCAGTCAAATCCCAAGCCGGTAAAAAACAGCCAGTTATAATGCAAAGGCACATTATAGTCCATCAAGTTTAAATTAACTGAATAAGAGCGACTTAAACTAAGATTGACGTTTTCTTTATCCAATCCGTCCAGGTTTGAGAACGCAAATCCAGGTCCCGTCCAGTGCGATTTGGTCGGTTTTTTCTTCCACGAAAACATAAAATTGTAAGATGCGCCATCGAAAATGATGTTACTTTTTTCTTCATCCTGTGCAAAAACAGACGTCGCGAATGCCAAAAGGCAAATTAAAAATAAATTTTTCTTCATAACTGTTATAATTTTATACGTTTATTATTCACTTCTATAAACAAGTCTTTCAATTTGTTCAATTCGTCTTCCAACTTATCGGGCGGGAAATTTCCCCTGAGATATATCAAGGTCATTTTTTGCGATTTGTCGGTAAACAAAATATACTCATAATACTTGGAATCCTGTCTTTTAATACAATAATATCCTGTTACGGTTTTTCCGTCTTTCCTGTTTTCCATCAGGATTTTTCCATTTTTCAAATCCTGTTCAATAGCCAGCGCCGTTGTTCGCACAATCCCCGTATCAGACGGAATAATCAGGCTTTTATAGCGATTTATTTGCGTATGATTGCCCAATACATCTTTTGCAAGTTCGATTAGCACCGTGCCTTTTTGCTTGCCGAAATCTTGAAAAATCCTGTTTATATTCAAATCATTCTGGGCGCTAACCGACAGGCAGGCAAGCAAACAAGCTGCTGCTAAAAATATTTTCCTTACTGTATTCATATCCGTATGATTTATTAAAATAAATTTTCTAATGCTTCAATCTGGGAAGAATAAGCGTCATCGCTTCCTTCCGAGAGGTTTTCCAGACTTTTTAACGTTTCAGCCTGAATAAGTTCAATATCTGTATATTTTTTTCCGTCGATATATGCCTGCGATATTTCGGAAAACTTTCCACTGTTGTTGAAAAACAGCCTCAAACCGATGAGCAGTAGCAGGCAGGCGGCGGCAGCAAAGCTACTACGGCGCAATAAAACCTTTTTTACCTTTATCGCCGGTTTCTCCATTGCCTTTCTTTCGGAAGCAAAGTACTGAAACATCGGCACATACATTCCCAGTTCAGGAGAAACATTTTTTCGCCGGAAATAATCCCTGAGTTTTTGTTCTTCCTTCAAAGAAGTCAATCCCTCAAAGTATTTATCAATCAATATTTTAATATCACTATTTTTCATAACTTCTAACTTCTAATTACTAATTCTCATAAACATTTCCCTGACCTTTTTTCGCGCTCTCGAAAGATTGACCGTTACCGCCGCAATCTGCGTTCCCGTGATGTCGGCAATTTCCTGTAATTCATACCCTTCCACGTCTCGAAGCTGTATGACAGCTCTCTGTAATTCTGGCAATTTTTCGATAATTTTTTTAACAATTGCAACCGAATCCATTCTTTCAGCCTTTATATAAGGCGTTTCGTTATCTGCGCCCAGATAAAAGTCAATTGCTTCCGTATGCTCCTTAGTTGTTCTCAGATGGTCGATACAGATATTTTTAGCTGTTCGTGAAGCAAAAGCTCCAAGATTATCAACCGTATCCAGCTGTTCGCGGATTTTCCACAGTCGAAGCAGCGTTTCCTGCACTGCATCTTCCGCATCCTCTTCATTTTGCAGCCATTTCAGGGCTGTGTAATAAAGCGTTTGCCGTAGCGGGACAATATCTGTTTTAAATCGTTCTATTCGCATATCTGAATATAATGACGACGAAACAGGAAAAATATAACACCAAAAGAAATATTTTTTTCAAAATAAATTGAGCGACAGTTGAGCATCGGTTGCTAAAAGTTTGAAACTCAGGCGATGATAATGTGTTGTTCCGGCTTCGGCAATAACTGCTCGGTGTTTTTCTGTCGGATAACCTTTATTATTTTTCCAGTCATATTGTGGAAATTCTTCATGCAGGCGGAGCATATATTCATCGCGGTGTGTTTTAGCTAAAACAGAAGCAGCCGCAATAGCCAGGTATTTTCCATCTCCTTTTACGATAGCTGTATGCGGGATATTACGATATTTTTTGAAACGGTTGCCGTCAATTAATAAATGCTGAGGCTGGATTTTTAATTTATCTAAAGCTCTGTGCATGGCAAGTATAGACGCATTGAGTATATTTATTTTATCTATTTCTGCGGGCGATACGGATGCCACAGCCCAAGCCAGCGCTTCCTGTTCAATCATTGGGCGTAAAGCATCGCGCTGTTTTTCAGTCAGTTGTTTTGAATCGTTCAACTCTTCGCAATAGAAATTCTGGGGAAGTATGACTGCTGCCGCAAATACGTCGCCAGCCAGACATCCACGTCCGGCTTCGTCGCAACCGGCTTCAATCAAGTCTTTATTTAAATAAGGTAAAAGCATTTATGTAATTTTGTTCAGGCTGTAAAGGTACAAATTTTAATTCAATCGGAAATAATAATAAAATTCATCATATACTCTGCACTAAAAACTTTCAGTTTTCAGTTTTCAGTTTTCAATGCTGGATTGCTTCAGGCTTCGCCTTCGCAATGACGTTGCACAAAAACATGCCGTGCATAGTATAATAACTGATAACTAAAAACTGATAACTGAAAACTAAATTGACGTTGCAAAAAATAAACTGCATAAAGTATAAAACCCCGATAAAGTATTGCAGGGTAGGGAGATAAAATATAAATTACAGTAACGAAATAACCCTGATTTTCCATGTTTTAACAAAAATATTTCTGAAACTTCAAAATTCTTTTAGCAGATTTGTTATTTATTCAAAAATTATTCATACCTTTGCAGCCCGTTTTATGCTATTTCAATAAAATAAGGAATAAAAACAATTGAGTTTCAGGAGAGGAAATGGCTCTTTTCCGAAGTTCAAAATAAGAGATAATTAAAATTTAAAAGCAAATGAGCCAGAAAATTAGAATTAAATTGAAATCCTACGATTACAACTTAGTTGACAAATCAGCAGAAAAAATCGTAAAAACAGTGAAAACAACCGGCGCTGTGGTAAGCGGTCCTATACCATTACCAACGCATAAACGTATTTTCACAGTAAACCGTGCAACATTCGTAAACAAAAAATCGCGCGAACAGTTTGAAGTGTCGTCCTATAAAAGGTTAATTGACATTTACAGTTCTACTGCAAAAACAGTTGACGCTTTGATGAAGTTGGAATTGCCGAGCGGTGTAGAAGTAGAAATTAAAGTTTAATAATTTATAATTGAAATGCCAGGATTAATTGGAAAAAAAATCGGAATGACGTCCGTTTTCAGTGCTGATGGGAAAAATCTCCCATGCACTGTTATTGAAGTAGGTCCTTGCGTTGTTACTCAAGTTAAAAATGTTGAAAAAGACGGCTATGAAGCTGTTCAACTGGGTTTTATGGATAAGAAAGATAAACATACCACAAAACCTGAATTAGGACATTTCAAAAAAGCAGGAGTAACACCCAAGCGACACTTGGTTGAGTTCAAGGGACAGGGCGACTATAAGCCCGGAGATGTAATCACCGTTGATTTTTTCAGCGGCGAATTGTATGTAGATGTGATTGGCACATCGAAAGGTAAAGGTTTCCAGGGCGTTGTCAGACGTCATGGTTTCAAAGGGGTAGGTGAAGCGACATTAGGTCAGAGCGACCGTCAGCGTCACCCCGGTTCTATTGGAGCGTGTTCGTATCCGGCGAAAGTATTCAAAGGAACGCGCATGGCAGGGCAAATGGGCAATGTAAGAGTAACTGCTCAAAACCTTGAAATAATTAAATTGTTGCCCGAAAGCAACCTTCTTCTTTTAAAAGGTTCTGTTCCAGGTGCAAAAGGTTCAATCGTAATTATTCAAAAGTAATGGAAGTAAGCGTATATAACATTAAAGGCGAAGATACAGGTAAAAAGATAAACCTGAAAGATGGCGTATTCTGCATTGAACCTAACGACCATGTTATTTACTTGGATGTAAAGCAATACATGGCTAATAAACGTCAAGGAACAGCCAAAGCGAAAGAAAGAAGCGAAGTTTCGGGGAGTACCCGCAAACTCGGTCGTCAAAAAGGCGGCGGCGGAGCGCGTAGAGGTGATATTAATTCGCCTGTGTTAGTTGGTGGTGGTCGCGTATTCGGACCTAAGCCAAGAGATTATGATTTCAAGCTAAACAAGAAAGAGAAAGCTTTAGCTCGCCGGTCGGCTTTGTCGTACAAAGTACGTGAAGAAGCGATTACCGTAGTTGAAGACTTTACATTTGAAGCGCCTAAAACAAAAGAATTTTTATCAGTAGCTAAAAACCTGAAAATCGACGGCAAAAAAATGCTGGTTGTGCTTCCGGAAAACGATAACAATATCTTTTTATCAGCGCGTAATATAAAAAAGGCGACAGTAACAACCGTTTCCGAACTTAATACTTATAAGTTGCTCGACGCTTCTCATGTAGTATTTTTAGAAAGTTCGATAAACGCTATTAATAACTTTTAAGCAAAAGGAGGACAAATCATGGGAATTATCATTAAACCTATTGTAACAGAGAAACAAACAGCTATTACGGAAAAAAAGCCTAACCGTGTAGGTTTTCGCGTTTCTCCCGACGCCAACAAGTTGGAAATAAAGAAAGCTATCGAAGACATGTATGAAGTTAAAGTCATAAAAATCAATACAATGAACTATGACGGCAAAAAGAAGTCGAGATATACCAAATCAGGAGTTATCTCCGGAAAAGAATCTTCCTACAAAAAAGCGATAGTAACTTTGAAAGAAGGCGATATAATTGATTTCTATAAAAATATATAATTAGTTTAAGTACAATTAAAATAATGGGAATACGTAAATTAAAGCCCACTACACCGGGGCAACGACACAAGATTATCGGCACATTTAGTGAAATCACTGCTACTGTGCCGGAGAAATCTCTTGTTTACGGTAAAAACAAATCGGGAGGACGTAATTCTGAAGGTCACAGGACTATGCGTCAAATTGGAGGCGGTCACAAGCGTAAATTCCGGTTAATCGATTTCAAGAGAAATAAAGATGGTATTCCGGCAACAGTAAAAACAATAGAGTATGATCCTAACCGTTCTGCTCGTATAGCGCTGTTGTTTTATGCTGATGGAGCAAAAACATATATTATTGCTCCTAACGGCTTGGAAGTTAACCAGACAGTGATATCGGGAAAGGAAGTTGCGCCCGAAATAGGTAATGCTCTTCCGCTGGCAAATATTCCTCTTGGTACGGTTGTTCATAATATTGAGCTTCGTCCGGGACAGGGAGCGAAAATGGTACGCTCGGCAGGCGCTTTTGCACAGATTGTTTCGCGTGAAGGCGATTATGCAATCATCAAAATGCCGTCGGGCGAAACGCGCAAAATACTTTCGGCTTGCAAGGCTACCATTGGTAGCGTAGGCAACTCCGACCATGCGTTGGAGAAATCAGGTAAGGCAGGTAGAACAAGATGGTTAGGTCGTCGTCCGCATGTTCGCGGCGTTGTGATGAATCCGGTCGATCACCCAATGGGCGGCGGCGAAGGACGCGCTTCAGGAGGGCATCCGAGATCACGTAAAGGATTATATGCAAAGGGCTTGAAAACAAGAGCGCCTAAGAAACATTCTTCAAAGTATATTATTGAAAGAAGAAAAAAATAACCTGATTAAAGAAGTATAAAATATGAGTCGTTCATTAAAAAAAGGTCCTTATATTAGCATCAAGCTGGAAAAGAAAATTCTGGCTATGAATGAAACAGGTAAGAAATCTGTTGTAAAAACTTGGGCAAGAGCTTCAATGATTTCGCCCGACTTTGTCGGTCATACCGTTGCAGTTCATAATGGTAATAAATTCATTCCTGTATATATTACAGAAAATATGGTAGGGCATAAGTTAGGTGAATTTTCTCCTACTCGCCAGTTCCGTGGACATGCAGGAAACAAGAAAAAATAAAAATATATGGGTGCAAGAAAAAGAATAACAGCAGAAAAGAGAAAGGAAGCCAAGAAAATCCAGTATTTTGCAAAATTATGGGATGTGCCTACTTCTCCCCGCAAGATGCGTCTCGTAGCAGACATGATTCGCGGCATGGAAGTTTTCAGAGCGCTTGGCATATTGAAATTTTCAAATAAGGAAGCTTCTGCAAAAATAGAAAAGCTGCTCCGTTCGGCAATTGCCAACTGGGAAGAAAAAAACGAAAAGAAAGCAGAAAGCGGTCAATTATATGTAACATCAATTAGCGTGGATTCAGCAACAATGTTGAAAAGATTGCGTCCTGCGCCTCAGGGAAGAGGCTATCGTGTACGTAAACGTTCAAACCACGTTACCTTGTTTGTAGATACAATAACAAAAGATAAACAAAATTAATTGCTCAATGGGACAAAAAGTAAATCCGATAAGTAATCGTTTGGGAATCATCCGCGGGTGGGATTCGAATTGGTACGGAGGCAATAACTATGGCGATACTTTGTATGAAGACAGCAAAATCCGTAAATATTTGAATGCCCGTCTTGCCAAAGCAAGTGTATCTCGCATTGTTATTGAACGTACATTGAAATTGGTGACAATTACCGTATGCACGGCTCGTCCGGGTATCATCATCGGTAAGGGAGGTCAGGAAGTCGATAAGCTGAAAGAAGAATTGAAAAAAATTACCGACAAGGAAATCCAAATCAATATATTTGAAGTGAAACGACCGGAATTAGACGCTGTGATTGTAGCCAATAATATTGCCCGACAACTGGAAGGCAAAATGGCTTACCGTCGTGCTATCAAAACAGCTATTGCATCAACGATGCGTATGGGTGCAGAAGGAATTAAAATTCAGATTTCAGGTCGTCTGAATGGAGCCGAAATGGCGCGTTCAGAAATGTATAAAGAAGGAAGAACCCCTCTACATACTTTACGTGCAGATATCGACTATGCTTTGGGCGAAGCTCTGACGAAAGTAGGCTTGCTGGGAATTAAAGTCTGGATTTGCCGTGGAGAAATATACGGAAAGAAAGACCTTTCTCCACAATTTGTAGGCATTAAAGACACAGCAATCAATCGCGGAGAAAGAACTGAACGCAATGGAGGACGCGGGGAACGTGGAGAACGCGGCGACAGGAATGACAGAGGCGATAGAAACAGAGGCGGCGGTCGAAACGATAATAGAGATAGAGGCGACAGGAGGAATCGCAGACCTTCCGGAGATAGAAAGTAATTAAAAATTAAAAATTAAAAATTATGATTGAGAATTTCATAATTCGTAATTCATAATTCGTAATTCTAAACAAAGATGTTACAACCGAAAAAAACAAAATTCAGAAGGTCGCAAAAGGGCCGAATGAAAGGTAATGCCCAAAGGGGGAATCAGTTGGCGTTTGGTTCTTTTGGTATAAAAACCTTACAGTCCAAATGGATAACCGGACGGCAGATTGAGGCTGCGCGTGTTGCAGTGACCCGTTATATGCAACGACAGGGTCAAGTATGGGTGAGAATTTTCCCCGATAAACCTATTACCAAGAAACCCGCCGAAGTGCGTATGGGTAAAGGTAAGGGCGCTCCCGAAGGATTCGTGGCGCCTGTTACTCCGGGAAGAATTCTTTTTGAAGTGGAAGGCGTTACATTTGAAGTAGCAAAAGAGGCATTGCGCCTTGCAGCTCAGAAACTTCCCGTAACGACTAAGTTTGTTGTAAGACACGATTATGATTTTAACAATGAAAATGTATAATTGTTATGAAAATTGCAGAAATCAGAGATTTAACGACATCCGAGCTGAAAGAGCGTCTTGATGTTGAAGTGAAAGCTTACGAGCAAAAGAAAATTAATCACAGTATTTCTCCTTTAGATAATCCATCTATAATTACGCGCTCACGTAAACATATAGCACGTATGAAGAATGAATTGCGCTGGAGGGAAATCAATAATAAATAAGCAACTGAATGGAAACTAGAAATTTGAGAAAAGAAAGAATCGGGGTTGTTTCCAGTAATAAAATGGATAAGTCCATAACTGTTGCTGTGAAATGGAAAGAAAAGCACCCTATCTACGGGAAATTCGTAAATAAAACGAAGAAATTCCATGCTCATGACGAAAAAAACGAGTGTAATATCGGTGATACGGTAAAAATCATGGAAACTCGTCCTTTGAGCAAAACCAAGAGATGGCGTTTAGTAGAAATCGTAGAAAAAGCTAAGTAATTATGATACAACAAGAGTCAAGACTTATAGTAGCCGACAATTCCGGTGCAAAAGAAGTACTGTGTATCAGGGTTTTAGGTGGAACAAGAAGGCGTTATGCTTCTGTTGGGGATATAATTGTTGTAGCTGTAAAAAGCGTTATCCCATCGAGTGATGTTAAAAAAGGCGCAGTATCGAAAGCGATTATTGTGCGCACGAAAAAAGAAATCCGTCGCACAGACGGCTCTTATATCCGCTTTGACGACAATGCTTGCGTATTGTTGAATAATGCAGGGGAAATACGTGGTAGCCGTATATTTGGTCCAGTAGCCCGTGAACTTCGTGCCGTCAATATGAAAATTGTCTCATTAGCGCCGGAAGTTTTATAAACTAAGATTTATGAGTTAAGAACTAACAATTCATAATTCGTAATTCGTAATTCTAAAAGAATATGAGTAAATTACATATCAAAAAAGGCGATACGGTTTATGTGAACGCCGGTGAAGACAAGGGTAAAACAGGTCGCGTGTTGAAAGTATATATTGAAAAGCAACGCGCCCTTGTTGAAGGTATAAATATGGCGTCGAAAGCTACTAAACCGAATGCAAAGAATCCTCAAGGAGGATTCCAGAAGAAAGAAGCTCCCGTTCATATTTCAAATCTGAACGTTTTAGACCCTAAAAGCGGTAAACCCGTTCGTATTGGTCGGAAATTGAATGAAAAAGGAGTATTGGTTCGTTATTCTAAAAAATCAGGGGAGGAAATCAAGTAATGAGCAATACAGCAAATTTAAAAAAAGAATATCAGGAAAAGATTGTTCCGGCTTTGATGAAAGAGTTTAATTACTCTTCAATAATGCAAGTTCCCGTGTTAAAGAAAATAGTAATTAATCAGGGATTAGGAGTAGCGGTAGCCGACAAGAAAATAGTTGACGTTGCCATTCAGGAATTGACAGCTATTACCGGTCAAAAAGCAGTAGCAACAGTTTCTCGGAAAGATATTTCCAATTTCAAACTGAGGAAAAAAATGCCTATTGGAGCAATGGTTACTTTGCGTCGTGAACAGATGTACGAGTTTTTGGAACGTCTTATTCGCGTTGCTTTACCACGTATTCGCGACTTTAAGGGTATTGAAAGCAAATTGGATGGAAGGGGTAATTATACGCTTGGGATTCAGGAGCAAATCATTTTTCCAGAGGTAAATATCGACAATATTACAAAAATATTGGGAATGAATATTACTTTTGTAACATCTGCGCGAACTGATGAAGAAGGGTATGCCTTGTTGAGAGAGTTTGGATTACCTTTTAAAAACGCTAAAAAATAAAAATTATGGCTAAAGAATCAATGAAAGCCCGCGAAGTAAAACGCGCGAAATTAGTTGCCAAATACGCTGAAAAACGTGCGAAACTTAAAAAAGAAGGCAACTATGAAGCATTACAGGCATTACCTAAAAATGCTTCGCCCGTACGTTTACACAATCGTTGCAAAATTACGGGACGTCCGAAAGGATATATCCGTCAGTTTGGCATTTCCCGTATTCAGTTGCGTGAAATGGCTTCGCAAGGGTTGGTACCGGGTGTGAAAAAAGCAAGTTGGTAAGATTTGTCTGGCAGATGTCGGTCTGCATCGCGTATAGAAACTCAACAGGAGGAAAATCAAAAGTTTTCTTCCTGTTTGGTTTTTATATGTATCAAATAAAAAATATGAGCGATAAGGATAAAATTATAATTATGATGCCGGCTACTTTGTTTATAATCCATAAACCGCGTACATTTATAATCGTTCTCAGTTTTCCTACTAAAGTGGTGACGAGAAACCACCAGCCGAGCGCGCCTATCATAATAGACAATAAACCAATGATAATTGAATATAATGTATGTCTGGCGTCGATAAAATTGAATTGTACGAAAAGAGGAATATAATAGATAATAATCGAAGGATTAGATAATGTCAGTAAAAAAGCGGTGATTGCATACTGCGATAATTTGTTACCGCCCTCTTTAGGTTTCTGCAAACTTTTTGACGGATTGGACTGAAAAGTATAAAAACCAAACAGCATCATCAAAATGCTGGCTATTATTTTAAGAACAAATTCATTAGCTTCTACAAAATCAACGATAATCCCCATCCCCAGACAAGTGATCGACGCATATACAAGATCTGAAAGAGCAGCTCCCACACCGGATACAAAACCATGCCACCTTCCTTTTTTTAAAGTGCGTTGAATACACATTACCCCGATTGGACCCATTGGCGCGGATACAAAAATTCCAATGATAATCCCGTTGATAACTGCTTTATAAATGATATCTATCATATTGCAAAATTAAAAAATAATAATTTAAAAAACAAGAACACAGTGTTATTTCTTGACATTTTGCTAATTCTGAATAATTTCTCCATCTCTCATGTGAATAGTGCGGTCGGTTAATTTTGCAAGTTCTTCATCGTGAGTTACTATAACAAATGTTTGATTGAAACTGTTTCTTAAATCAAAAAACAGGCGATGAAGTTCTTCTTTGTTTTTGGTATCCAGACTTCCAGAAGGCTCGTCGGCGAAAATAACAGATGGATTGTTTATCAAAGCGCGAGCCACCGCAACTCGCTGTTTTTCGCCGCCCGACAAAGCTGATGGTTTGTGATCGGTTCGGTCGGACAATTTCATTAGTTCTAATATTTTCATGGCTTTTTTTTCTGCTTCGGATTGTCGTAGATTACCTATCAAAGCAGGAATCATTACGTTTTCGAGGGCAGTAAATTCGGGCAATAGATTGTGAAATTGAAATACAAATCCGATATTCCTGTTTCTAAATAGAGCTAATTCTTTGTCTTTTAGTTTGTTAATATTGTTGTTTTCATAAAACAACTCTCCATTATCAGCTTTATCCAAAGTTCCAAGAATTTGCAACAGAGTGGTTTTCCCTGCACCACTGGGTCCTACTATCGAAACTATCTCACCCTGAGATATGGCAAGATCAATTCCTTTTAATACTTTCAAATCTCCAAAACTTTTTGTAATATTCCTGCAATTAACCATTTGTAATTTTTTTTGCAAATATACATGAAATTTTCCAATTATGCTAAGACCAAGTGAAAAAATAAGCTTTGTTTATTTTCTATTGATTATCAGTGTCATAAAGATTTTTCATTCTAATCAGTTCATTTTGAACTTCGACGTCGAAACATGCAATATCTTCTACTGTCAATACTTTATCCATGAAAAGTCCATAAACTGTCAAAAAATAATGCGAGCCGGTCAAACCATTATATCGCCTCGCAATTTTTTTATCAAAAGAGATAACTTTCTTATACAGTTTAAGATAAATTTCATGCGGGTCTCCGATTTTCCACTCCGAACTATTAGTCAATTTTGTTATTTTATCCGTAAATGATTTACATTCACGCTGAAGACCGAGTTGTATTAACTCGCGGGCAATTTTCTTCTGACTTTTTGACAATTCAATCATAGAGATTTTTTATTTGTATGTTGATCCCCGCCCCAAATAATATCTGACTTTTTGGCTGGGATTGAATTTGAAAGCTATACTGTCTTTTTCTTCTATCTACATAGAAACCATCCAAACCGTTGATAGTTACGCCTTTGCCCGTTTTGAAAATGTCAATAAGCGTATCGGTATATGCGTCAACCCACTGTTTTGTTATTTCATCATCTTCATTCATTCGCTTGAATAGCAGCACTATAAAATCTTTTTTTGTTGGCATAATCAATATTCGCTAAAGCCGTGCTAATTTAATGTTTTTACCTAATCCTTTCAGAATCCTGATAAAGCAAAGCTGTAAAACATATTTTGCCCGATTCATAATATTTAATATTTCGCACAAAGATAAGTGTTTTGTTTGAGATATTAAATAATGTTGGGCTATTTAGATTAATATGCACAAAATCGCAATAAAGTTATGCAGGAGGTGTGAAGAGGGTGGGGGCATCCCCAAAAAAATTATGCAAACTGTAATTGACATTTCAGACAGATTAGTGAAAACTGCAAATGACAGTTTTAAACGCTATTTGCACGACAGTGTATCGTGGGAAGAGGCGAAACATTAGTTACACTCTGCATGGCATGATTCAGGTGGAACAGTTAGATGCAGTTTCACAAATAATTTTTGTATAACTATGAAACAGAACGCGGTTTAATTCCATGCAACGTCATTGCGAGCGTTCTCTACCTGTCACTCAATAATCTGTTTCCATTCCGCCAATTTCACAAAATAAGCCGCAATTGATTCTGCGTATTGATCTTGGGCTTGCTGCACAAGGTTTTGTGCTTCGAGCAGGTCTGACAAAATCATTATTCTTGCGTTGTAGTTGTCTTCGCTTATTTTTAGATTTTCTTCAGCTGACTGAATCGACTTTTTAGCAAGCGCAATTTGTTGATACGCCTCGTTCAGTTCGTTACGGATTTTTTGCATTTGCAGTCGCAGCAAGTCCACTTTTTCGTTTCTTGTGTTTTCGGCTTTTTGCAGTTCGAGTTTTTTGCGTTTGATGGCGTATGAGCTACCCCACCAGTCGCTGATCGGTAATGAAATGATGGCTAATGCCATTCCGAAATTTTTGTCCGTTTTAGTTTGCTGCCCGGCGTCCATTCTTACCCAATTATAACCAGCTCCAATGGCAACTGTTGGCAGATGTTTGCCTGTTTCCATTTTTACCTGCAATTTGGCAATGTCAACTGATTTTTCCAACAGGCGGTATTCAGGACGGTTTTCCACGTCGCCGTTAAAACCTGATAGGTTTTCAAAATCATGAAGGTTTATATCTGGCATTTCAATATCGAAATTGTCATTTTCCAACCCAATGTGTTGTGCAAAAGCCGTTTTCAGTATTTGCAATCCGTTTTCGGCTTTGAACTTACCACTCTGCAACTTGTTCAGTTCAAGTTCTACGCGCAAAAGGTCGTTGCGGGTAGTCAATCCCGCGTCAACCGCTACTTTCACATCGGACAAAATTCGATTCAACATTATTTCTGAATTTTCAATCGTTTTCATTTTTTCTTTCAGGGAAATGAGTTGCCAAAAATATTTTTCGGTCGTGAGCAAAACTTCGTTTTCGCTTATCTCACGTTGCAGTTTACTGATTTCCACACCTGCTTTTGCAAGCCGGTTGCCGTTGACAATTTGTCCGCCTGCAAAAATCGGTTGGGTAGCCATTACGCCGCCCACAATGTTATTCTGAATCATATCAACCTGAGCCTTATTATTTGGCTCAGGGTAGCCGGTTTCAACCTCTGTGGTCATCAGCGGCTTGTCGAAAACAACGCCTGTTGCAGTGCCGCTCACAGAGGGAAAAAACTTTGTAAAGGCTTCTTTTTTCTGCTCTTCGGCAGCCTTTACCGACAATGCCACATTTTTTATTTCAGCATTGTTTTTCAATGCCATTTCGCGACATTGTTCCAACGTCAAAACGTTTTGCGAAAAGGCGGGGGAAATTGTTATTCCCAATAAAACCGATATTATTAACTTTTTCATCTTTTAATTCCTAATTCTTAATTGAAACCTTGTCTTGTTTCCTGTAAATCAACCAGTAAACCACTGGCATAACGGTAACGATGAGTATCATCGAAATCAGAGTACCGAAGAAAATTATTGCCGCCATTCCCGCCCACATAGGGTTTGCGCTGATAATCATCGGCAACACGCCCATCGAGGCGCAGGCGGAAGTAAGGAAAATCGGGCGCATACGGCGTTTACCGGCTGCATAAGCGGCTTGACGTACTGTTCTGCCTTTCGTAAAGCGCAGAAATTCAATGTAATCGAACATTATTATGCCGTTACGAATAATGATTCCCGCAAGTCCTATGATACCCAAAATGGCAAACGAACTGAAATCTATACCCAAAACCCACACGCCAAACGCTGCGCCAAAAATACTCAACGCCGCCGAAAGCATCACTATTACAGCCATTTTAATTTTACGGAAATGGAATACGAGTATGAAAAACATTATCACAAAAGCAATTAGCATTGCCGTGACCATCGGCTTCATCACTTCTTCTTCCAATTCTACTGCGCCGCCGTATTTAAGCGTTATATTATCAGGCAGTTGCGGAATTATTTCAGAATCAACATAGCGGCGTACTTTTTCAAAAACTACATTATCATACGCCGAGCGGCGAACATCGGAAAGTACGCTTAAAGTCCTCATTCCGTTGCGGTGAGTGATGACGCTTTCGTTCCATTCAGGCGTAATCGTGGCTATTTGCCGCAGTGGAACAGCCGCGCCAAGCATACCGGAAATTTGCACGTTTTGCAGATCAGAAACGGCGTTTTCAACGTTTTCAGGTTCAATACAAACCGGCACAGCATAATTTTCTTCCCACAAGTCGCTGATTTTCATACCAGTCAAGCCCGACGATATACCAAGCGAAACAAGCGTTTTGTTAATTCCGAGCCGTCCCGCTTCCGTCGGGTTAAGTTCTATTTTTACGCCTTGCGAAGGCGCATCGAAACTTGTGCGCACAAACGTACATTCGTTGAGCGTTTGCAAATAATTTGAGATTTTTTCAGCCTGATGTTTAAGACTTTCGATGTCTTCTCCGATTAAACGGACGTCAATTGCAGCATCTACCGCCTGAAAATCAAGTTGTTTAAATCTTACGTATGCTTCGGGAAAATAATATGCGTATTTGTCTGAATATTCGTCAAGCATTGCTTCTGTTGCCTTGTTGGAAACAGTATTTACGATAAACTGTGCATAAGATTTCGACGGCATTTGCGGCGCATAAACGCTGTGGAAGCGCGGCGAACTTGTACCGATAAATGCCGAAACTGACGTTACGCGCTCGTCTGTCCGCAGGATATTTTCCATACTGTCGGCAACGGCAGCAGTCTTTTCAAGCGGACTGCCCTTGTGCAAATAAATTTCAACGGCAAACTGGTCGCGCTCGGCAATCGGCATCATCCGTTGGGGAAGGTTTGAAAAAAGCCAACTGCCAACTATTATGCTCGCCAAAGCAATGATGATAGTAGTTTTAGGATAGGCAAAAACCTTTGCAAGAAGCCATTCGTAAGACGATTGAACATAATCAAGAATGGTACGGCGTTGTTTATTATCGGAATGTAAGCCTTTCTTTATCAAGAAATATTGAATTATCGGAATTACAAGCATTGCAACCGCAAGCGAGATGAAAAGCGTAATACTTATTGCCCAGGGAAAATGTTGCAGCATATCGCTCATTGCGCCTTTGGTGGTCAAAACAAGCGGGAAAAACGTAATACTGATAGCCAAAGTAGCCGAAAGTATCGACTTGAAATATTCTTGTGCGCTGCGAATAGCTGATTCCCAGCGGTTTTTGCCGCTGTCGAGTTTGTCGATGTAACTGTCCACAATCACAATCGAATTATCAACAATCATTCCCAAGACTACAATCAATCCTACCAATGTAACCATATTCAGCGGAAGACCAGCCATATAAAAGATAGCCAACGAGATAGCAACGGTAATCGGAATAGACATTGCAGCAACGATAGCCACGCGGAAAGGCAACAAAAGCATTGTTACCAAAATCACAGCGAGAACGGCAATCACCAATTCCAACAAAAAATGATTGACCGATTCGCCTACAATTTTGGGCTGGTCGGCTATGCGGTTGATATTCACGCTCGCTGGCAGTTTTTCTGCTTTGAATTTTTCCAAAACTACATTCACTTCCTCGCCGAAAGCCACGATATTTGCCTTTGGATTGACTTCAACCGAAAGCAACACGCAACGCTTCCCGTTGTTGGTAATATACGAATCGTTTTGGGGATATTCGCGCACCACGCGCCCAATGTCCTTCACGCGCACCACATCGCCCTGCGGCGAGGCGAAAATGATTTGGTTGGCAATTTCCTGTTCGTTGCCGAATGTTTCGGCAATATGAATCGGCATAATTATCCGGTTATTTTTCAGTTCGCCGCTTGTGGTGGTAAATCCCTGTGCCATCAGGTTAGCCATAAGCATCGAAGAGCCGATATTGTATGCCGCAAGTTTTTCATTATCAACGTAAACGGTAATTTGTTCGTTTTGCGAACCGGAACGTCGTATGTTTGCCACATCAGGAATTGTGCGCAGGCGGTCTTCGAGCGCGTCGCAATAACCGTCTATTTCGCGGGGCGTTTTGTCGTCAGATTCCATAGTTATCAGTATTGCCGAAACATCAGCGAAATTGTCGTTGGCAATCACCGCCAAAACGCCCGTAGGCAATGAAGATTTGAATTGCGTTAAGCCGTGTTTGATTTTCGACCAGACGATATTTTTTTCCTTTATTTCATCGGCAAGCTCCACAAAGATATACGCAATGCCGTCTTCCGATTTGGAATGGGTTTTTGCACGTTTCACTTCGGTATAAGTAAAAAGGTAGCGTTCAAGCGGTTTGGTCAGTTGTTCCTCAACCTGCTCGGCGCTTGCTCCCGGAAATATGCCTATCACAACGCCCTGACGGATAACCATTTCCGGCATTTCCTGCTTGGGCATCTTTTGCAGTGAATAAATGCCCGCCACAAACAGCACCACAACCAACAGCAGGATAATCTGCCTGTTGTGCATTGCCCATTCAATTACTTTATTGTTCTTGTCTGAAATGTGATTTTTTTGATTTTCCTGATTCATTTGATTTGATTTTTAAAATTTCATATTAATCTCAAAAATCACCGTTCAGACGTGTTCCTTCGCTGATTTTCGATGCCCCTTCCGTAATCACTTTGTCGCCTGCCGAAAGTCCGGATGCAACGACGACGCCGTTGTCGGTCAAATTACCAGTTTCTATAAATTGTCGCTTTGCAACGTTGTTTTTCGCTAACCATACAAAATGCTTGTTGTCGGCGGAAATTTGGATAGCATGGTTTGGAACGACGATTTCGGATTTCCGGAGCTGAAGATTTTCAAGTCGTACCTTGCAAACCATTCCGGGCATCAAAGTTTTTTGCGGATTAGTAATAGCGATTTTTGCCTCGTAAGTGTGCGACAACGCATTTGCTTCAACGCCTTTCTGTTCGATTTTGCCTGTAAAAACGGCGTTGTTGAGAGCCGGAACGGTAACATTTGCCTTCAATCCTTCGGAAATGCTGCCGATTTCGTTTTCGGGTACGGAAATTTTTACAAATACTTTGTCCACCGAAACGAGTTTGAATGTTTCTACGCCCGGCATCACGTTTGCGCCGACTTCAATATTACGGCTCGCAATTACGCCGTTTTGCGGTGCATACAGACGGCAGTCATCAAGCGACTTTTTCGTCATTGCAACCATTGATTTCGCCTGCTGCAGTCCGGTTTCGATTTCCACAAACTTCACGTCAGCCAGCGAGCCGTTGGCGTGAACTTTTGCGAGCCGGTCGTAAGCATCCTGTGCCTGAGCAAGTTTTGCCTGCGCCACATCGTAAGAGTTCTGCGCTGAGGCGGTGTTAAGCGTGGCGAGCAACTGTCCTTTTGTCACTTGCTGTCCTTCGGCGACAATCGCCCGCTCCACCGTTCCCATTCCGTTGAACGACAGCGCAATGGCAACTGATTCTTCCACCGTGCCGATGTATGATTGCTTTAGTGGCAAAGCGCACCCTGCTCCTGCTGTTATAACTTTCACAGGAATAACTCTTTCCTGCATTTGAGTTCCTTTTTCTTTGTAACAGGAGGAACACAGGCATATTGCCGTAAGCGCCGCTGCTGATAAAAACCATTTTTTAGTCATTTTGACCTCCTTTTTTGATTATATTATTTTTACTGAAAATTTATGCTGCAAAATTACAACGGCTTTGGTATACAGAAAAGGGCAAAAGTTCTGAATAATTGGTATAAAAGTAGAATAATGAAATTATTTTTGGTAAAAAGGGTGTAATCTTTAGTATAAAGGTAGAATTTGTGCTTTTTATTGAAAAAAAATTGTACTTTCGCAAAAAAAATTGATATGCACAATAAAATTACGCCATTAACTTGGCAAACGGATTTAAAAAAGAAAATAGACCTTGATATTCAGGCTATTGACGACGATTTTATGCTTTTCGACAACGTGAAAGTGTTGCCTGTATTCAATTATCCGTTCAGGGTTGACGTAACCACGTTTATTATTTGCAGCAGAGGCAGTTCGCGCGGATACACAGGCTTGAAGTATTACGAAACCACCGCGCCGTGTATGATTACGCTGCTTGCCGGTGAAATTCTGCAACACGAATTTATCAGCGATGATTTTGAGGGGCTGTTTATCGTGATGTCGAAACGGCTGACCGACAATCTTTTGCCGAATTTTCAAGATCGTGTGCCGCTTGATATTTCTATTCGAGAAAACCCCGTCATTCCATTATGTGCAGAAGATTTGGATTTGCTGAAAATCTACTACGCCATGCTAAAAGCAGTTGTAGAAATGACTGAAAATCCGCACAGGAAAGAAATTATCAGACATTTGATGATTGCATTTCACTATCATTCGAGTTCGTGGCTGCACAAACTCCCGCAACAAACAGCGTCGCCCACAAAACAGGAAGAAGTAGTTACTGCCTTTATGTCGCTTGCCGAAAAATACTATAAAACGGAACGCCAAGCGGGTTTTTATGCCGAAAAATTGCATCTTACGCCAAAATATCTTTCACAAATCGTAAAAACTGACACAGGCAAATCAGCAAACGAATGGATTGACGAGTACGTTATTCTCGAAGCCAAAGCGTTGTTAAAATCCTCAAAATTAAGCATTCAACAAATTGCTGACGAACTCAACTTTGCCGATCAGTCGGTTTTCGGAAAATATTTCAAGCGAGTTGAAGGAATAAGTCCGAAAGAATACAGGAGGAAATGATTTGCTACTTGTACTGCTGTGGTAAGATATTTTTGTTTATGGATAATTCTCCGATGTCTGTCGCCCGAATTGGCAAAAAAGATTAGCAAAATTTTTCAATTCTGCTATACTTTACGCGGTTTTATTTTATGCAACGTCATTGCGAGCGTTAGCGAAGCAATCCAAAATTAGTTTTCAGTTTTTTACTGGATTGTTTCAGGCTTCACCTTCGCAATGACGTTGCACAAAACCATGCCGTGCGTGCAGAGTATAATCTTAAAAATGTGAATTAAAATAAAACTTAATTCATAATTTTCACAGAGGATACTCATCAAACGCATAAAGTATTGTAGATAAATACCTTTCGCCTGTGTCGGGAAGTATTGTCACGATATTTTTGCCTGCATTTTCGGGAAGAGCTGCAAGTTGCGCAGCTGCAAATGCTGCTGCACCTGCCGAAATACCTACCAGCAAACCTTCCGTAGCAGCAAGTTCGCGTCCCGTACGAATGGCGTCATCGTTGGAAACCTGAACAATTTTATCAACTACGTCGGGGTTGTAGGTTTGCGGCACAAATCCTGCCCCGATGCCCTGAATTTTGTGCGCCCCCGAACTTCCGCCCGACAGCACAGGCGAGTCTTTCGGCTCAACGGCAACAATCTGGACTTTCGGATTGTGCGCTTTCAGTACTGCTCCCACGCCGCTTATCGTGCCGCCCGTTCCCACGCCCGACACAAAAATATCGACTTTGCCATCAGTGTCGCGTAGAATTTCCTGTGCCGTAGTTCTTTTGTGAACGGCAGGGTTGGCGGGGTTTTCAAACTGCTGCAAAATAATTGCATTTGGCGTAGCGGCGGCAAGTTCCTGCGCCTTTGCTATTGCGCCTTTCATACCCTCTGCGCCAGGGGTCAGCACCAGCGTTGCGCCGAGTGCTTTGAGCAGGTTGCGCCGCTCAATACTCATTGTTTCGGGCATTGTCAGCACGAGTTTGTAGCCTTTTGCAGCCGCCACAAAAGCAAGTCCCACACCCGTATTGCCACTTGTAGGCTCAATGAGCGTTGCACCCGACGCGAGTTTGCCACTCTGTTCGGCATCTTCAATCATTGCAAGGGCAATGCGGTCTTTCACGCTGCCTGCGGGGTTAAAATACTCCAATTTAGCAATTAGATGTGAACCCAAACCTTTCTTTGCCGCAAAATTCGAGAGTTCGAGCAGCGGCGTATTTCCAATCAAATCAGTAAGTTGTTTAGCAATTTTTGCCATAGTTTTATTCCATTTAAAAATTAATTATTTTTTCTGCAAAATTAGGACTTTCCAAAACACTGCACAATCCCACATTTATGGTATTTTTTGTTTGCAGAAAATGGCGTACTTTTGCAGAATATTTAGAACGCTCAAAACAATGCACAGAACTTTTATTTTGGCAGATAATCAGGATATTACGCGCGAAGGGCTGATTTCGTTGATATGTAATGGCAGGGCGCACAAGGGCATTACACACAATGCCTCTACGGTGCAAATTGCCTCTTCCTGCACCGAACTGATGCAGCAACTGACGAAAAATCCAACGGCTGCGGTGGTTCTTGACTATACGCTGTTCGATTTTTCTGCCGAACAGATGTTGAACGTGCGGCAGCGGTTTCCACAGTCGGCATGGTTGCTGTTTTCTGACGATTTGTCGAAAAAGTTCTTACGGCAGGCGCTTGCTTTCGATTTGCCTTTTGGCGTGGCGCTGAAAACCGACAGTTCCGAAACTATTTTCGCCGCATTGCAGGCAACGGCAGCAGGCAAAGTTTTTTTGTGCGATACGGCACAGCAGGTCTTGCACGAAGCCGTACCAACGGACAGTCCGCAAGTTAATTTGACGGCGCAGGAGATTCTGGTGCTGCACGAAATAGCAATGGGAAAAACCACAAAAGAGATAGCTGCTGAGCAGGTTTTGAGTTTTCACACCATCAATACGCATCGCAAAAACATTTTCCGAAAACTCGAAATTAACAATGTTCACGAAGCTGTAAAATATGCTCTCCGTGCAGGAATTTTAGATTTGGCAGAATACTATATGTAATTAGGAATTAAGAACTGTAATTACTAATTTCTAATCAGGGTCAACGCATTTTAAAATTATCATTGTAATAATTTTACAATAAATGCTTTATAGATTTTAAAGCGTCTCCATTTAATTCCTAATTATTTTCACCTTGCTCCAGCAAAATACAAACAAAGCGAGCGACGCAACAGCCAACCACCATGTAGAGCCTGTACCAATAGTATTTGCCACCTCTAATTCTTTTGGTGAATCACGAAAGACATACATGGTGATAATTCCAATCAGGTTATTCGTGAAATGCGCCAGAACAGGAATCCAAATTGATTTTGTGTAGTATAGCAGATAGCCAAGCCATGCGCCTAAAAGTAAGCGCGGCAGGAATCCGTAAAACTGTAAATGTATAGCGCTGAACAGAATAGCTACCGTCCATATCACTGCGTGCTGATTTCGCATAAAACGTCCGAACATGTTTTGCAACAAGCCCCTGAACATAAATTCTTCTCCTATTCCGGCAAGGACGCAGGCAATGCCAATGCTTATTATCAATGCTCCCAAATTATCCGAAAGAAATGCGCTTTCAAGCACTTGGCTGTTGATTTCTTCATTCGTTTTCATCCATGTTTCCAATCCTTTCAGAGCTTCAGGCAATACCATCTGCTGATTAAGGTAATACGTTAAATTAACAAAAGGAACTGAAACAACGATACTTAGAAAAGCCCAGCCTGCCGTTGGCAAATAAAAAGGGTTGTCGATATGAAGATAATCCTTGTAATTTTTACTGAAAAGCCATGCACAGACAATTGCCGGAAAAATAAACAAAAGCAGATCTTGAAAAAACAAAATACCCCTGAGTAAATCGGGATAATTAACCAGATTTTGTTGAGTTTCCAAAATAACATTCAGCGAAGTCCCAACTTTCACGGCAATCAGAATAACTGTAAACACTGAAAGCAGTATCGCAAAAAAACATATAACTACCACTAACATAACAAACTGTATGATAGGAGGAGTATCTTTAAAAAGCGCTTTAAACATAAAAAAAATTATTTAATCCCTGTTTGAAAAATATCTTAAAAACTGAAGTCTCTCATACATGGTCGGATTTTCGATTGAAGAATAATTTAATATTCCCTTAAAATCTTCAATAGAATTAAAGTGCATACTGTGCATCCATTCCTCAATTCCCCGCTTCATAGTCGATATAATTTCATGTCCATTCTGATAAATCGTACTGCAAATTTCGACGGCAGAAGCTCCCGAAAGAATACATTTAACAATATCTTCCCAATCGTGAATACCGGTAGAAGAGGCAATTGAAGTCTGGGGCAACCGTCCGCTGATAATTCCTGTCCAGCGGAGAGTATCACTGATTTCATCGGAAGAGCTAAACACTTTTCCCGAAGTCATCTGTAATTTATTTATGTCAATATCCGGCTGATAAAAACGGTTGAACAGGCTAATTCCCTTTGCGCCAGCAGTGAGCAGATTATCAACTAACTGGACAATATGACTGAAATATTTTCCTATCTTAATGATTACAGGAATATTAACCACTTCATTCAACCTTTGGGCAATCTGTATATAAGCATTTTCCTGAGAATCAAATTCTTGCGACAATTCCGTATTAAAAGCAAAAATATTAACTTCGATACTGTCTGCGCCAGCCATCTCTATCTGATGAGCAAAATCAGCCCACAAATCGTTTTTATAAAAATTTATACTGGCTATAACTGGAATACAGCAATGTTTTTTCGTTTCCCTTACCAGATTCAAATAATCATTCAACTCATTTTCCGATTTTTCGCATATTTGCTCTTCAAACAATGATTTAAGAATAATAGCTCCCGCTCCTGATTTTTCTAATTCTTTGTTTTTACTCGCAGAATTAGTCAATCCAGAACTGGCAACAATGATAGGATTAGAGAGAGTCAGACCAGCAAATTTTGTTTCAAGTATTTTTTCCATACTAATAAAAAGTGTAACGTATTCGGTTACAAAGGTACAATAATTGATTTAAAATCAAAAATGTATCCAAAATTTATCTATACTCTGCACGGTATGATTTTGTGCAACGTCATCGCTAACGCTCGAAATGACAATACATAAAATTAAACCGCTTAAAGTATAATATTTACCGGATTGGCATAAACCGTTGACGATATATTATTATTTATTTTCAATAAAACAGCGAAAAACAGTTTGCAAATTTTTCGTTTCTGTTTTTCTGAAATCCGACAAATATATTTCTCTGTGCGTAGGACTTTTTATTTGATAATCACTGTTTTCCATAAACAATTTTATTTGCTTAAAACTTTCAATTTCGTTGTCAAACGATCCGACGTGCAACATTTGAACGCAAAGTCCGTCTTCAATATCTTCAAAAAAAACATTATCATACAGTGTATCAGGATTCTTCCTTTTTGCCGTTTCCAATGCTTTTTGAAAAACAGAATTATCAACAAAATCAGGCTGGCGTATCATTAATTTATACACCAAATTATTTTTATCAAATGTGCTTGACTCTTGTCCGATTTCATTGAAACTCCAAATTCCTTCAAGTGGATAAACTGTGTATTCAAAATAATCCTGTGGCGTAAATCCGTTTCGAGGCATCATTTTCACAATATACGACAACAAATATAAAACGCTGATTTTATCCTGAAAATCTTTGCTGCCATTCGGATTTCCCTCGCCCGATATGGTAAAGAATTTCATTTTCGGAACATTCAGCACAGTTGGTTTATTTTTGGGCAAATAGAGTTCTTTTTCTACTTTTCGCCATTCATATTTTTCCATTTTTCCCCTTTATTTAAATAGATTAATTATTATTTTATCTAACATTGAATCAGGCAGCCATTTATTGAAAAATAAAATTGGTTTTGCCATGAAACCTTTCACATAGCGTGTTTTAGGATTTTTCTTTTCAAGAATTTTCTTTATTAATTTTGCAATGATAGTCGCCGGTGGTAATTTGTCCTGCAATGAGTCGGTTTTTGCAAACGTCTGTGTCAATGCAGAATAAGCGGTATTTCCCGAAGCTGCCATGCCTGTTTCGGTTGCAATTCCGCCCCATTCGGTTTTAATTCCGCCGGGTTCGACAACGACAACTTTTATGCCAAACTGTCGAACTTCGTTTCGCAAACTGTCGCTCAACGCCTCTAACGCAAATTTACTTGCATAATACCAGCCGCCAAGCGGTGTAGCTATTTTACCGCCAATGGAAGTAATGTTAATTATTGTTCCGCTATTTTGCTTTCGCATTATGGGTAAAACGGATTTTATCATTCTCGCCGTCCCGAACAAATTAACGTCAATCTGTTTTTTAGCATTCTCAATATCAACGTCTTCGACCGCTCCGTACTCGCCATAGCCGGCGTTATTGATTAGCGCGTCAATGCGTTTTTCCTGCGCTAAAATTTTTTCTACAAATTCAGCGACAGAATGGTTGTCGGCAACGTCAAGTTTTGCGGTTTTTACGCCAAGCTGTTCCAGTTCGGCAAGTCTTTCCAC
>JAIRPX010000268.1 GCA_031256775.1 Dysgonamonadaceae bacterium | reverse complement strand
TCAAAAAGCAAAGCGCTGTTATATGAAACGTCGCTGCAATCTAATTGTTTTTTTACCATCATATTGTCGAAATCTTGTGCATAAGCTCGAAAACATGCAACAAACACTAACGCTAAAATCAAATAATTTTTTTTCATTGTTTTTTATTTATACTTTAATTACTCATTTGTCATTTCCACAAACATTTTATCAAAATTCAGGGTAATTTGATCCCATAATTCCACAAAAACCATCCCGATATTGCCGTCTTCCGCATCCTCATTGTCGCCGCTATTTTCAAGATGCAATTGTACTTGTTTTTGCGTAAAATGTTGATTTCCAACTGTTAGTTGTATTTCGGGCAATTTGTAAACTTCAATTTCTTTTATGCATCCAAAACCGCCGGAGTGCGCTGTTTCTTTTGTTCCAAACAAATCGAAAATACTTTTATGTTTCTGATAATAAGTAGATTGCAGAAAAGTATGTCCTGTATTTCCCGTGTCGAAAATCAGTTTTAAGGTTTCATTGCCAAAAGCTGTTTTCAGCAAAGGGCGTTTATTTTCAAAATACAAATTACTGCCAAAATCGGGCTGTGGAGTTTGTTTTGCAGGAAAAACGATTTTATTTTCTTTCGGGAAAATCTGCATTTCGCCAACGGCTTTCATAAAATCAATGCCGAGAACCGCATCAATCTTAACAATCGTATCGACCGCTTCAATGGGCGGCGCAACGATAAAAAGCGAATTTTGATACTCAATTTCGCCTACCGACAACTTGTCCAAAACGCCAATTTTGCCGATTGCAGAGCAAACTCCTGTAATTTTGAACGAATCATCAACAATTTTCAAGCCGATTTCCTTTGCTATTTCTTCGGAGACCATCGACATTGTTGCGCCTGTATCAAAAAGAAACTGATATTCTTTACCGCGAATTTTCACCGGCACATACATCGCCCTTACATATTTTTTCGACGGCACATCAAACTGCTTGATTTTCAGCGGAATTTCCACGTTTTTATTTGGTCGCACAAGTGCAGGTTGCGGCACGTCAACAAGATTTTCGTAGTTATTCAAAAATGCAAAATGATAGGAAAATTTTTCTTCTCCATATTCATCAATATGCCGGTTTATAAAATTTTGCGAAAACTCAACCCCTTCGCGATAACGCCCCATTTGGCAAAGAACATTCGCTTTCATTAAGGTAAATGCACTGATATTGTTGAAGCCCAGCTCATTTTGAAAAGTCAGCAAAGTATCAAATTCCGCCAAAAACGTTTCGGGTTGATTGAAATAGAAAGCCCTGAGCACTTTCGCCATTGTTTTGAGAAACGGCGTTTGAATGTCGTTTTCCATTTGCGGCAATACCTCGTCGAGCGCAAACCAATCATTATGATTTATCACGTTACTAATATTATTATCAGCATCTTGCGCCTGCATGAAAAAAATGCAGGATGTTAAAAATCCAAATGCAATGAGTGTCTTTTTTATATTTCCTTGTTTTGCCATAATTTTTTAATTAATGAGATATTAATGAAATATGTTTCTAAATCATCCTCAGCTTAAAATTTGCGCAAAGGTAATAATTTTTTAAGGAAAAATTTTGATGTTCAGGCGTAATGTTGTGGCTTTACAGATAAAATAAGGTAAAAATAGCCATTAGACATACTTCCGGACTTTTTTGTCGTTATTTTTATTTTTCATCGTTATTTTGCCTGTCAGGAAAATAAATTTTGGCAGATTTAGAATTTTAGTGTAATTTTGTACCTCAAAATGAATCCATAAACATATTAATTTTATAAAAACATGGTAAATTACAAAGAATTAGGTTTGGTAAACAGTCGGGAACTTTTTAAGAAAGCGTTTGAAGGTCAATACGCGATTCCTGCGTTTAATTTCAACAACATGGAACAGATGCAGGCAATTATACAGGCTTGCGTGGAAGAAAATTCGCCCGTTATACTTCAAGTTTCGAGTGGCGCCCGCAAATATGCCAACCAAACTCTTTTGCGATATATGGCTCAGGGAGCAGTGGAATATGCAAAAGAATTAGGAAAAAATATTCCTGTTGTCCTACATCTTGATCATGGCAACAGTTTTGAATTGTGCAAGAGCTGTATCGAATACGGCTTTTCTTCTGTTATGATTGACGGTTCGCATTTTTCTTACAACGAAAACGTTGAATTGACGAGCAAAGTAGTTGAATATGCTCATAAATATGACGTGACGGTAGAAGGTGAATTAGGCGTTTTGGCAGGTATTGAAGATGAAGTTTCGGCAGAACATCATACCTACACACAGCCGGAAGAAGTAGAAGATTTTGTGTCGAAAACAGGCGTTGATTCACTGGCAATTTCTATCGGTACTTCACACGGAGCAAATAAATTCAAACCCGAACAGTGTACGCGCAATGCCGATGGAGTGTTGATACCTCCTCCATTGCGTTTTGATATTCTGGAAGCTATTGAAAAACGGATACCAGGATTTCCTATCGTATTGCACGGCTCATCCTCTGTGCCTCAAAACTATGTAGAAATTATCAACAAAAATGGAGGTAAATTGAAAGATGCTATCGGGATACCTGAAGAAGAATTGCGAAGAGCTGCAAAATCAGCTGTTTGCAAGATTAATATTGATTCAGACGGACGATTGGCGATGACGGCTGCAATCCGTGAAAATTTCAATGCTAATCCCGAATGGTTCGACCCACGCCAGTATTTAGGACCTGCTCGCGAATGGTTAAAAGAACTGTACAAACATAAAGTAGTTCATGTGCTTGGCTCGGCAGGAAAAGGTTGAAAATTATTTTTAAGGCGGGAAATTGCTAATTTCTTGTCTGATTTTGTATATAATAAAGACGCGATTAATCGCGTCTTTATTATTTTATTTCACATATACTTTACGCGACTTAATTTTGCGCATCGTCATTGCTACGTTAGCGACGCAATCCAGTTGTAAATAAGGATCACCCGTACCCCCTGTGTTTATCTGAAAAAAAATCTTAACTTTGTGATTCAAAATATTGAGTTATGTTACAATAATTATTAAGGTCACGTAAGTTTTTATATAAACAGGATTATTCTACAACCT
>JAIRPX010000178.1 GCA_031256775.1 Dysgonamonadaceae bacterium | reverse complement strand
ATGTTTGTAAGCCACGATTATGTATATAAAAGGTTATTAACCAATATCCTGGATATTATGAAGGCGGCAGTTCCAAAGTCAATGCAAAACCCTGAATTGAAGAAATTTGTGGTAGAACTGTGAAGTAGAGATTAGATATTAAAGTTTAGAGATTATAGTTTAGAGTATGCACAAAATTAAATCGCGTAAAATATTAAAAAAACGAACAAAAAATCTTGTTTAAAGATTTGGCGATTGTTTTTCATTCAAACTTCCATCAATAAAGTGGAGAAAGCAAGGCATTGGTTAAGGTGTGAAAAGACAGTGACTTATTAACAAAAACAGATTTTTGTGTCAAATATTGTTGCATATATCATTTTTTTTAGCTTAAATATATGCAAGATAGAAATGCCTCTTGCTACGGTGCTACGTCAACTCTGAACGCTGTAGCAAATTACGGTTCAAAGGTGCGCTGGTTTGGGTCAGACGGAACAACTCCTTTAACGGGAGCTTCAGAATCCGGCAACTTCGGCAACGACAACCAGAGCTACCATAATATGTCGTCATTATCTGTTGCAGGTAACCCTCATATTTTTTATGTGGAGGCTTACAATCCAACAACAGGAGAAAAAAGCTCGAAGAATCAGGTAAAAGTAATCGTAAATCCCTTACCTGAGATAATATATCCACCCAGCGGGCAATATGGGATATGGGATACAACTGTTTGTGTTTCCAGCTCCGGAACAGCGAATGTTGTTTTGCTTTTTACATATACTCACAATAACTCTTCCCGTTGCAAAGTGAACTGGACATACTATGAATATGGCTATGGCTATAGCTCAGTTAATTTGGGAGACCACAATCCCATTAATCTCTCCCTGTCACAGGGTATTTATGATTATCGTTTTAGTGTTCGGGATACTGTCACTGGGTGTTCTCAACTCGGTGGTGATCGTTATATCAGGATATTTGTAGCGCCTGCACCGCCTACCGTAACGAACGGAAGCAGATGCGGCGATGGCACAGTTTCTATGAGCGCTATCGTAAACTCAGGGGAAGTAGCAAGATGGTATAATGCACCAATTGGAGGGAATCCTATACCAACAACTATCAGAAATGAAGGCAATACCTATTATTACGAGCCATATCTGACTGAATCGGCTATTCCCTATACTTATTACGTAGAAGCTTACAACAATACTACAGGAATTGCATCGCCAAGAGTGCCTGTAACTGCTACAGTAAATCCGAAACCGGTTATGCAAACTTATCCAACCAATCAAACAGTTTATGTTGGAACTACTCTTTATCTGTCGGCTACATCAAATCCCGGAACTACAATTAGATGGTTGGACACAACGTCGGGCTTAACACAATCATTGCCTACTGGCACAACTTATAATAAAATATTCGGCACAACAGGTATTTATCACTATGTGTTAGATGCTTACTATGCTAATAACCCTACGTGTACTTCTGCAACGGTTGCATTTGATATAACAGTTGTACCCGCACCGCCGATTGTAAAGAGCTTTACCAGTCTTTGCGGCGGGGGTAAAACTTCTATGAGTGCTATCGTAAACTCAGGGGAAGTAGCAAGATGGTATAATGTGCTAATAGGAGGAAGTGAGATAACAAGCGATACCAGAAATGAAGGCAATACCTACTATTACGAGCCGTATCTGACTGAATCGGCTACTCCATATACTTATTACGTAGAAGCTTACAACAGTTATACAAACACTGTATCGCCAAGAGTGTCTGTAACTGTTGAAATAAATGCCAGACCATCAGCCACACATGTTAGCGGAACGTTTGAAACAACTGTAGGAAGTTCAAATACTATCACTTATTCATACGACGGAGCCAGCGGAAAGTTTGAATTAAACGGAAATATAGTTGCAAATACTTCCAACGGAACTGTTTCATACAACACAAGCGGACTTGCCGTAGGAGAATATAACCTTAAGCTAACAATTACATCAGCCAAAGGATGCACTTCGAGTGTAAACACACCTCTGACTATTAAGTCAGGAAATACGCCGACTCTTCCGAATTTTCCGAAAAACGGACAGTGTGTTGACGATGTATGTAAATTCATGGGTCAAATGTTTTATTTGGATACATGGAGTAATTGGGAAAGTTTTCAGTTACCTCTTGGTTGCTATGGACGGTTAGATTTTGTATTTCCAAGTACAGGAAGCTGGTATGTAGAATATGAATTGCATGATATATTAGGAGGCATGACTCCAGACATTAAAGGAGCATATACAGGTGGTGGACACCAGATGATCACAAATTTATCTAATGGTATGTTTGTGAGATTCAGGTTAAAATATACAAATGGACCAAGTTCTATACAGGGAGATGGCAATTTCCAAGTGCAATTAAACGATACTCACAACTAATCCGTAAATCTGCAAAAAAAAACAATAAGAAATTAATCTTAGCTACGATTTTTTTTACGTGAAACAGGGAGGCTTTTTAGTCTCCCTGTTTATTTGGTTTCAAAAATAAAAGAAATAGTTGTCGCGGCTTCCAAAGCTGCACCAGCTAATTCATAATTTATAATTTTGTTAACTGTTTTTCCAGTTCGGCGATGCGAAGCTCTAATTTTTGGCGTTCTTCTTCGCCTTTTGCCAGACCTTTTGCCAACCCTATTTCTTCGCCTTTTGCCAAACCTATCTCCTTGCCCTTAGCCAGCCCTATTTCTTCGCCTTTTGCCAAACCTATTTCTTCGCCTTCCCTTTTTGCGTCAGAAATCAGTGTGCGAGCACTCATAACCTCGTCTTTTTCGCGGTCGTAGGCAGCAAGTTCAGCTTTACTGAATGCACCTATTTCCATGTAATGAACAGCTTCCTGAATTTCAGGCTGTGCAAGAAGCTCCTGGGGGGCTTTTTCTGTATGCTCGTTTATTTCCGTTAAAAAACGCAACCACTGGTCGTGAAGTTTTTGCTCAGCACGATTTTCCGGTTTGAATTTTTGCAGTTCCACAAATACAAATTCAAGTCCCCGTATTTGATGATCGGTGTGCGCTATATTCACTATCTTGTAGTGGTGATAGTATTCTTTTGCCATTTCTGGCGATTTTTGAAAGTTAGTTTTCAAAAAGTTAAGCGAATACACACGATTAAGTTTTTCATATTCTTCAGCTTCGTTTAAGTCTTTAACATAGACTTTTGCAGCATTGAAAAGGACGCGCTGCATGAAACTTTCCGTCCACTGTATCTGCATTTCCACGATGAACTTGCGGTCGAAACTGTCGGTACAGCGCACATCTACAATAGAATTGCGTGCAGACTTGCGTTCAGGTATCAGTTCGCCTGTTTCGTATTCGATGCTGACAACTTCGCATCCTTCCTCAAATGGAATCATACTGTTAATAAGGCTGATACACAAGTGTTTGTGCTCGCCAAAGACGCGCTTGAACGTCAGGTCGTATTTTGGATCAAGATAATGCATAATTAATTAATTAAAAGCCGGTACAAATATATATGAATTTTTTGAATATTGCAAGAGCGGAGAAAAGGTTTATAGTGTAAACCTAACAGGTATTTAAAACCTGTTAGGTTTTAGAGCAGTTAGGTTTTAGAGCATAATTTCCTTTATTAATCGTAGTTTTTTAGTTTATTTGCTGGCGCGGGTTTGCAACCCGTGCCGCTATAAAGAGTACAGCTTACAAAGCAGTGCCAGCCTAATTTCCAATTCTCACCCTCCACTCCTGCGGATAAAGATTGTTGGCACGATTACCAATATTTTTAATAAATCCTAACGGACAATTTTTATATTTAACAAGAACATGTCCTCGCGGTAGATCGTTGGGAATCTCCTGCAATGATTCCTTGCGGAGATATTTCAACGCATCGGCTTTTTCCAGTTCCAAAACAGGAAAAGGTTGCGTGGAAAGCTCAGTGGACATTGCCAAAGCGTGATTCGGAATAAAATCTTTTCCTTTCGTTTCTCCCAGTGCGATTCCGGCAGAGACAATTTTCAGGCGATTTTTCAAAAATATAAAGTCATCGTAATGGATTGCAGGAAAGGCAATAGAAGTATTGTTTTCGGAAAAAAATGAAAACTTTCCAAGATCTACGAGTAATTCTCTTTCAATGTTTATCAATGCCGGTTTGACTTTTAATTTTGCATTATAAACCGGAGATTGCACTGAATATCCGGGATTTTTCTTCATTGCTGCAATAAAGAATCCTTCACCTTTTGTCCTGTGCGGCATAAATCGTTGCGGCGTTTCCACAGTTTCCGCTCCCAGTTCGCTGCAAATCCATTCGATATTTCGTTCATTTTCCTCGCGATTGTAGGTACAGGTACTGTAAACCAGCAAGCCTGAAGGTCGCAGGGCATCCCACGCATCGGCAATAATCCGTCGTTGCCGTTCTGCACACAGCTGTACATTATTAACCGACCATTCCCGAATTGCCGCAGGATCTTACCGAAACATTCCTTCGCCGGAACATGGAACGTCGGCAACTATTACGTCGAAAAAACCGTTCAATTTTCCAAATGCTACAGGGTCGCTGTTTGTAACAATCGTATTTGATGATCCCCACTTTATCAAATTTTCCGACAGAATAAAGGCACGAGAGCGAATGACTTCATTAGCAACCAGTAAGCTGTCATCTGGCAGTAGCGACGCGAGTTGTGTAGATTTACCTCCGGGTGCAGCGCATAAGTCCAACACCTTAGATTTCAGGGGAAAATGTTTTTTTATGATTTGCTCCAAAAACATTGACGAGGCTTCCTGCACATAATAGCAACCTGCATGAAAAAACGGATCCAGTGTGAAAACAGGTCTGGAATCCAAGTAAAAAGCGTTGGAAGCCCATGAAATTTTTTGCATCATTGGTAAAAAATCTTCCGGCAAGAATTTTTTCTTCGGATTTAACCGGATACTTGTCAGGCAATTAGAGTTAAGCGATTGCAAGAAAGCTTCCCATTCATCGCCCAGTAAATCTTTCGTTCGAGAAATAAAAATTTCAGGTAATACCATGTTTTTTGATTCAAAGATAGTAATTTTGCAGAAAATATATTCTATGTCTGCAAGTCTTTTTCTTATTCCGGTCACTTTGGGCGAAACAGAAATCAATCGTTCATTACCTCCTTATAACAGGGAAATCATTGTTTCGCTACGTTATTTCATTGTTGAAAATGAACGGAGCGCCCGTCGTTTTTTAAAACAGACCGCTCCGGAGATCATAATTAACGATTTAACGTTTTATATTTTAAATAAGCATACGTCGCCGGAAGAAGTTTCAGCTTTTCTTCAGCCGGTTAAATCAGGTCATTCGATTGGTATTATTTCCGAAGCAGGTTGTCCGGCAGTTGCTGATCCAGGCGCTGAGGTTGTATCAATAGCGCAGAAAAAAAATATTCCCGTAGTCCCTTTAGTTGGTCCGTCGTCTATTTTGCTGGCATTAATGGCATCGGGATTTAACGGACAGTCTTTTGCTTTTCATGGCTACCTGCCAATCGACGACGACTGTCGCATCAGAACTCTAAAAACTATGGAACAGCGTATTTATTCGGAAAATCAAACGCAGCTCTTTATCGAAACACCTTACCGCAACAATAAATTATTAGAAAGTATCGTAAAAACATGCAAACCTGCTACTCGCCTCTGTATTGCCGCAGATATTACTTTGCCATCGGAAATGATTAAAACAAAAAATATAGGCGAATGGAAAAAAAATCTTCCTGATTTATCCAAAAGACCCTGTATTTTTGCTATTTACAAGTAGATGGCTGGGGTTGT
>JAIRPX010000106.1 GCA_031256775.1 Dysgonamonadaceae bacterium | reverse complement strand
AGAACGGAACAGTCGATCGTCTGCGCAAACGTATAATTTTTTTCTTCGCCAATAGCCAGCGAATCAATTTTCCCGCTAAGAACGAGGCTATTGTCAATCTCCGCTTTGACAGGAATATCTGTCAGCTTCTGCGATCCGATATTTTTAACTTTAATAGTTACTGGTTCGGTTCCGGTAAGCGCTCCTGTAACCGGATTGATTATGGCTGTAATGCCTGCGTCGGCAATCGGCGCTTCTTTAAAAACAATATCATCCAGATACCATGAATTACACCACCAGTAGTTTGCGGAATATCTGAAAGCAATATACACTTCCTTACCCGCGTAATCGCTAAGATTTATTTCCGACTGCGTCCAAGGCTCTGTAACGCTTGCCGGAGACCATACTTCCTTGTAATCTCCTCCCTCCGGAAAAACACTGCCATCAGAAATCAATACGCTGTTTTTGTAGTAACGATCAGGATACAGGTTATACGACCAGAAAGTCATGTTGTAAATTTTACCGGCAGGCAGCGATACTTTCGGCAAAATCAGCCATCCTTCCTTTGTCGGATTCATTCCTCCGGAAGAAAAGGCAAATCCTGTTCCTGTGTGCGCTTCATTCGGAGAACCATTTTTAATACCCCATTCGTTGAATCTGGATTCGCTTGTCGGTTCACAGTAGATAATCGTACATGGATACCTGGTGGGATCTTCAAAATCCTCGACATAAGTTTCGGCAGAAAGCGGAACTGCACAAGGATAGGTTCCTCCCGTAAAAGCCTCCTTAAAAGCGTAAATTCCATCGCCTTTGGAATTATAAGCCCTGACGGTGTAGATGTGATTTCCGCGTTCAGGCTTAGTGTCGGTATAAGTTCCCGCAACGCCCGGATTTGGTTTTTCAATTTTGGTAAGCTCTTTCCCGTCTCGTCTTACCACAATGAAACTGATTGAATCAAGCGGATCTCCGGCTGCCGTAACAGCAGGATTTTTCCAATTTAACACTGCCGAAAGCGCTCCTCCGGCGTCAGGCGTTACAGTGAAAGCTGTTGGCGCTCCCGGAACTCCGGTAGCAGCTTGCGCCTGATTTCGACCCATTGCGTTAAAAAACGCAAACATCAACACAAAAAAAACAAATCGTTTTTTCATAAATTTAATTTTTAAAATTTAATAAATAGTGAATAATATAAATTGAAGCCCGAAGACGGCACAAAAGCGCAATAGTTAACAAAGACCTTTGCGCCCGCCTCCGCAGCTTCTGTGGTTTTTATTTGTCAAAACGAACATTGTGTTCCCAACGTTGAATAATGTGAGAGCCGGCAACCGCGTCGCTCCCTTTTCCTGTAATATCCCTGAACGTATTGCCGCTTCCTTCGTTCATAGGCCAGCAGGCTATCAGTTCCGTACTTGCAGGATCTACTTCATAATACATATTGTTTTTAATCTGGCTTTGCGTACGCGCGACTTTCCAGAAACGCACCTGGCTCATTGCGCACAGGCTGGGGAAATAGGTTGCTCCGCTGCCAATCATCACAAGCGTTTGGAACTCAACAGTTCCGCCCTGTCCCTGTGGTGCAGGAGGATTGAATTTAACGTCCTGTTCGCCGTTACGATAAATGGTGAGCGTTGTTCCGTCATAGACAAAAGCCCAGTGATACCATTGTTGATTAGCCAGATCTTTGGCTGTTTCCACCTGCCCGCCAAGCGTTTTTACCTGCAAGTAATTATATGGCTCGTTAGCGTCTCCGAAACGGATATAAACTTCGGTCAATCCATCGCCCCAGTTGCTGAAAATAGCCTGGTTGTTTTTTCTGTAATCCTCCATTCGTACCCACGCTTCAATTGTCCATTCTTTTGTCCTGATTCCCCAGTCCTGATTGGGATGCACCTTTACGCCTTCATTCTCGTAACCTTTCATTACAGGAACCGAAACAATCAAAGGCTTATTTATCAGATAAATAAAACTTGACAGCGAAGGCGATTTCTCAATACCGCCCTGAACGTTGCCAATAGAAACCGGAAAGGCATAACGTTTTCCCAATGTTTCGAAATTGTTAAGATGCACTTTAAACGTAGCGCTGATTTCACCAGCTGGAATAGTTACCCTACTGCTCTCCAATACATACTCGCCACGCGGAACAGCTAAATAATTAGAACTGTTCTGCTCATTGTATTGCACTAAAACTGCCGTATCCGGTAATATTTCAACCGTTACATCCGAATTTGCCTTTTTAGCAAGCCTGACTGTGATGTTTATGTCGGCGCCTGAGGTTTCCATCGCCAAGCTTGACGTTTTGCTGCCTGCTGCCGCCTGAGCTAAATAAACACTGTTGTCCCTAACGGAATATTCCGCATCGTTACACGAGATAAACAACATTCCGAATATGAATGTCGCCATGATAATAATTTTTTTCATGTCTTTTTGTTTTTTAATGTTCATAATTGTATTTGTATTAATTATCTTTTATTTTTTTAAGTTACTGTCATATATATTACGCGGTTTAATTTTGTACATCTTTGTACATCATCAATTTTAGTATGTTTTACAAGGCGCAAGCCTTTATTTTGTATGAATAACTTTTAATATTTTCCCATCACTTTTCCTAATCTCCATATATGCGACCCCGCCTTTTCTATAATAAAGACTTCCTTCTATGATCCATACATCACCATCTAAATTGACAGAAAAAGGTTTTTCTTCTTCAATATGTTCTTTTCCATATATGTTACTTAATACAGTTTCGCAATCCGAGTTGCAATTTCTGCTGTCGAAATAAAACCTGTTCAAACTAATTGCCAATCGGTTTTATTTTTGTCCAGAATATATCTTCTCTGTTTTTTAAGGACACTCTTTCGGTAGTGCCACACAAGCCAAAAGATATTTCTATGTAGGGATACTTAAGTAAATAACCTCCTTCTTCTTTCCATATAAAATGTACAGTATCTCTACCTGCTATTTCCTTCTTCATCTTATATTTTTGACAATGTGTTTCTCTCAAACCATTGCCTGAAACATAAATTACATCTTTTTCATTGGGGTCAATAAGAAATCCCGTTCCATAATCATCTCCTTTGCGTACTTTAATATAATCCAGAGTATCAGAAAATTTTCCAATTTTCTTGTGGGAAAATGCAATAATTGCCGTTTCTCTTGAATGAAATGTCTTAATATACATATTGACTTCTTCAATGTAATATTGGTTTTTTATGAATAAAACTCTTACATACCCAATAGTAAATACCACAATTGGAAGCCAAAGCCAAGACCAAACTAACAGGTATTTCAAAAATATTTTCATTGTCGATTGTTGAAATTATTTTCTAAAATTGTTTATCATTAATCTTCTTTGTCCCCGCATAAAGCCGTAAAAATATTTGGCTGAATGGATAATTTTCATTGTCTTTATATCTGAAAATCAACCATATAACCTTTACAAAATCTAAAAAACAAAACTTTATGGAAAAAGAAATCAATAAAAGTTGATTGATAGATCTCTGGTACTTGCGCAGAAGGCGACAATGAACAAGATAATAATATATCTAACAAAATTTTGCTCATTTATCAAATTTATCGGCGATTTTTTTCTAATAGTTTTCTTTTTTCTATTTCTTGTGTAAGTTTTTCAAGTTCATCAACAATCATTTTTCCTTTTAAATTTTTATTATGCTCGTAGTTGATATTGTATTCTGCATCTGATTGTTTTTGAAGATTAAATTCATCAAATTTCATGACAATACTTTTTCCTTTAATAATCATTTCAAAATCATGATGCTGAGAATGATCCGCCATTATAGAATACACTTCTTTTTTCTTGTTCTCATAAACAACATATTCAAAAAATTTAACCTTTTCCTTTTTTAAACGTTTCTGATTCTTGAAGAATATTTTCCACAAAGCAGTTGAATCAATTTCTATAGTAGAGTAATCAAAACAATTGTCTTTTTTGCTCAAAAAAGTTTTTCCTTGATTTATCCACAAAATATAAGTTGGAATAAAAATAGATGAATAAGCACATCTGTCTGCTTTGTCTTTTATAGAATACACACAGCCTACGCAATAATCTTTGTAAACACAAATTGTATCAATATTTTGAGACTGAAGTTCTTTTATATAGTTTGTTACTAACGTATCAAGATACTGGTATGACGTGTTTTGTCCATACGAAATAAGCACAAAAAACAAAAGCGCTAATATTATCAAAGAGATTTTTTTCTTCATTTTTGATTCGGTCTGTTTTTTAGTTCATCGAGTATTTTATTTTCAATCTCAATAGGACGGGACAGATTTACTGAAACGGATAGAACAATATAAGAAAGTGCCTGTTCATTAAAATTAAACTCGTCAAAATAATATGCGTCTTTTGAATTTAGCAAATCAATGTTCTTGTATAACGCAAATTCAACGATAACAGTATCACATTTTGTGTGTTTGCTCTTACGGAACTTGATTGTATCAAACTTTGATATTTTCTGCGGATACACTTCTTTAACGTAATCTTCCGAATAAAAAGCACTTTTAGATATTACTATCGCGTTTTTGCTGTTTGGAGGTATCAACCTAAAATGATATAATACTTGTCCTATATGTGCAACTTTGTTCCCTCCCAGTACAATAAGGTCATTATGCCGCACGGATAAAAAAGGAAGCAGCGGTAAAAAGGACAATTTACATTGTTTTGTTTTTTTATCATATCTGTGTAGGTATTTTGACCTCTGCATTTCTTTGCCATCTAAATACGTACCAATAATTCGTTCATCCCTGTCAAACAAATAACTGTCAAACAAATATAAAGTATCTTTGCTGTTATTGATTATCTCAAATTCAAAATCATTTTCTTTTTCCCCAATAAATTGTACAAATAAACTGTCGCACTGATTAGTTTGCGCATTTAATTGTATGAAAAAAACAAACAAAATACTGATTATAAAAATCTTGCGTTTCATAATTTTAGTAGTTTGTTTTTAATACGTTTCTATTATGCGTTTCGTCATAAGGGCGTTTGGGCAGGTTTAGAATTTTTCGCACTCGATTATTAAAATCTATTATTTTATCCTGTGTTTGACCTTGATATATGACGTGCCCGAATTCGTGAAATGTAGCATCATTTACATTTGTTTGAATTGTTGTTGGTATAAATCTATCACCATTAGCAGGGTCTATCGGCATTATATAGTAAACAGACGTAACTTTATTCACTGTAAATTGCGATATGGAGGGGTCTATTAAAATTGTATTTTGACTTAAATTTGAATTTTCGCTTACTAATGCTGTAAATGCACCGCCTCCCGCTGACGCATTTAGTGTGATTGTATTGCCGTTATTATCTGTAATTTGAGTGCTTTCACCATAAACAACATTTGTAGTCGTACTCTCGTTCATTACTTTGGTCATTCCCTTTAATGTTGCTTTTTGGTCGCCCGTCATTCCTTTTGTTGAGCCACTATAAGTCAGCATACCCGTAGAGGTGTAACTAAAATTTTTAGAATAGTTGCCAAACACAGAATTAAGAGAATTGTTAAACTGTTCTCTGTGTTCCTCTGCTACGCTTATGCTGTCGCCGTGTAAATCTATGTATCTAATAGGATTGTTTTTACAATATGCATACGGACTTATGTTATAATACTTTTCCGCCAGC
>JAIRPX010000052.1 GCA_031256775.1 Dysgonamonadaceae bacterium | reverse complement strand
ACAAAGATGTTGCAGCTACGCTGCTTTTGTTCAGCAAGGTTTAGAAGAATTTTCAGCTTATCTGTTTTACGAAGTAACGCGAGAAAAGTTTTTTAAACGAGACACGTGGCGCAAAGCATGAAAGCGCGGCTTATAAAACCGCTTCAGCAGGAAAGCGCAAATAAACACAGGGTTTTGCGGGTGAACCTAATTTTGTGCATCGTCATTGCGAGCGTTAGTGAAGCAATCCAGAAATGATTAGGAATTAGGAATTAGCTGGCGCACGGTTCGTGCTTTGCGTCCAGTTCCCCGTCAATTTAAAACAGGTAAAAATCTAAAACTTCATCAATTTCCTTTCTGTCAGCCGTTTGATTGATTTCAACCTCCCCTGCAGCTCTTAATAAAGTGAAATTGATATTTTCTGTTTCATTCTTTTTATCATGTTGCATCAATTCATACAAACGCTCGTATTGATTGCACGAAAAAGGAAAAACGCCATAATTTTCCTTGACAAAATAAATGATTTTCGATAAAATTTTTTTATCAAATCCAAATTTGACAAATGAAAGAAACAGTTCGCAAACAAGTCCCCAAGCTACAGCATAACCATGTGGCACAGGTCGTTTTAATTCGTGTGAAAGGCTTTCAAAAGCATGTCCGAAAGTGTGTCCGAGATTCAAGGCTTTACGTATTCCCTGTTCAGCAGGGTCTTTTTCTACTATTTGTTCTTTTACCAAAACCGATTCAAACAATAAATCGTTTAATTGTTGATAATCAATATTCTCTAAATTAAAATGCAAAATGCGGTTTAATGCCGATGGCGAATCCAGCAAGGCGTGTTTTAACATTTCTGCATAGCCAGATAAAAGGTTTGTACGATCTAAGGTTCTGAAAAAATTAGAATCAATCAGCACTGCTACAGCCGGTGCAAAGACTCCTATTTCATTTTTCAAACCGTTGAAATTGACGCCTGTTTTTCCGCCTATGGCAGCGTCCACTGCGCCCAGCAGAGTGGTAGGAATGTTTATAAACCTTATTCCACGTTTGAAAACAGAAGCTGCAAAGCCGCCAAGATCAGTCAACATGCCGCCGCCAAGATTGATCAGCAATGATTTACGATTAGCGCCGTTCTGAGAAAGAAACTCCAGGACAGAAGATAAGGTTTGCAGATTTTTATGTTCGTCGCCAGCGGGGATATGGAATTTTTTTGCTGTCTGTATTTCTGGAATTGCCTCTATACAAGGCAAACAAAATTGTTTTGTATTGTCGTCTGTAAGAACGAATAAACCATCGTAACTCAACGTTTGTAAAAATTGAGGTAAGTCCTTTGCTGTGTTGGAACATCTAATGATCGGCTGTTGTATCATTTTTTCGGAAAATTATAAAATTAAACGGCAAAAGTACAAAAAATAGATGAAATGTGATAATGTCCGTCAAGATATTCAGATTAATGAAAAAATAATATGTTAAGAACTTAACCTGACGGTTGCTGCATTTGAAATAGCTAATAGTAGTTTATGGCAGGAGGATTAAATAAACAAAACTGGAATCCTTCAAGGATTCCAGTTTTTAACTTACTTTTTTGCGGCTTCTAACGAAACTTTCCTGAACTCTTTTAACATTTTTTCCAGTTCAAGCGATGCTTTACGCGCGCGTGTTCCGGCTGCTTTGTTTGATTTTTCGATCTGTAAGTTTGCGTCTGTTAAGAAACCTTCATAACATTCTTTGATTTTGTCAACTAAATCTTTCATTGTCTAAAATAATTTTTATAGATTAATATTAATAGCGAAAATATAAGATTTGCTATTTATGCTGCAAAGATAATTTATTCTTTATATTTATCAACAAAATAATCAAGAAAAAGTGTCTTTTGTCGAAAAAAGTATTTCTTTGATTGTCCATTAGAATGTCAAATAAGGATTTATTCTTTCTAAATCTTCACTCGAAAACTCTTCAAGCAAACTTAAATCGCCAATATTTTCTAATTTCCCTCTCTTTTTTCGCATTTTGACAATAGCTTTAGCCTGATAAAAATTAATGTAGGGATGCGATTTAAGTTTTTCAAGAGAAGCTGAATTGGCTGCAATTGTGCGGATTGAATCGGATTCGACTTTAAGGTAAGGTA
Organism: Dysgonamonadaceae bacterium; assembly: GCA_031256775.1. Classification (GTDB taxonomy): domain Bacteria; phylum Bacteroidota; class Bacteroidia; order Bacteroidales; family Azobacteroidaceae; genus Azobacteroides. Next base: position 2,197 of record JAIRPX010000052.1, on the reverse strand, counting down.
TAATTTTAACATACAATTCTTCATACATACCATATACTTCCTGTAGCTGTTCTATCCTGTAAAAACCGCCTAAAAGATCTCTGTAAGAGCTTATTCGCTTAGCAAAAGAAGAGCCTATCCCAGGTATTTTCATTAACATGGACGTATCGCATTGATTGATATTAAGAACTGTTCCTTCGCTGATTTTTTCTTTTGCATGAAAGGTATACTGTTTTGATGCTGTAGTTTGCTTTTTTTGGTTGGAATAGTATGTTCGCTTTGATGAAGTATTATTTTTTATCCTCTTAGGAGGATAATAAGGTTTTTTCCGGTATGTTGAATCAATTGGACGCGATTGATTTGTATCTGTTATTTTAAATTTTTCTTGCACATCCTTCGATGCCAAATTTTCTACAGGTGGTAGATTTTTCGGGGTAAAAAGATATTTCCCTAAAAAAATACCTGCAATAAATACGATTAAAAATAAAATTCCGCGACGTTCTCTTTTCGAGAAATAAAAAAAATCTTTCCACATAAGGTTTGGGGTTTTAATTAAGAATTAGGAATTAAGAATTATAGCTTATAACAATTCCTAATTCCTAAATTTCTAATTTACAAAGCGTTTATTTCCTTTAAAACATCATTGGTTTTGCGAACGGCTTCAGCGCTTTTTTCAAACAGGGATTTTTCTTCTTCGTTCAAATTAATATCAACGATAGAAGAAACTCCGTTGCGTCCGATAATCGCCGGAACTCCAATGCAGATGTCGTTTTGTCCATATTCGCCTTCCAGATATACGCAACAGGGGATTAATCTTTTGTAATCGTTTATTATGGAAGCAGCTACAAAAGCTCCTGCCGCTCCTGGCGCATACCATGCCGACGTGCCGAGCAAAGCTGTTAAAGTTGCTCCACCAACCATTGTGTCGGCTACAACTTTGTCTAAAACGTCGGGAGCGAGAAAATTGGAAACGGGGATTCCGTTGTAGGTTGCCAGCCGTTTCAGTGGAATCATTGTCGTATCGCCATGACCGCCAATAACTATCCCTTCTATTTCGGAAGGATTGGCTTTAAGCGCCTGACTCAGATAATATTTGAAACGCGAACTGTCTAATGTTCCTCCCATGCCTATCACGCGATTTTTGGGAAGTCCCGTTGCTTTCAGCGTCAGGTAGGTCATGGTATCCATTGGATTGGAAATGATGATAAATATTGCCTGTGGAGAATATTGCAGGCAGCTGGATACTACGCCTTTGACAATACCGGCATTTGTGCCTATTAATTCTTCCCGCGTCATGCCAGGCTTGCGGGGAATACCCGAAGTGACGATAACAACATCCGAACCTGCCGTAGCAGCATAATCATTAGTTACGCCCAAAACAGTGGTTTCAAAACCTAAAGTTTGCGCTGTTTGCATCATATCAATTGCTTTTCCTTCTGCTACGCCCTGCTTTACATCAAGCATAACTACCGTGTCGGCAATTTTATTGAATGCAAGTACATTTGCACAGGTTGCGCCTACGTTTCCGGCGCCAATAACTGTTACTTTTGCCATAATTTATTTCTGATTTTTTAATCTTTTAAAAAGTGTGCCAAAGGTAACAAACATTGAGAGAATAACCAAAAACTGAAACAAAAAACAGCAATTTTGCACACTTTCGGCTTTGTTGAAAATTTAATACGTTGCTCCTGCGCTGCCAATAGACTTTTTAAAACATAGCTATAGGAAAATTTTAGGCGTTCAAATAAAATACGTCATTTCAGCCAACCACCCACCGTGCTACGTTTCTCTCATCTTTATCGCCGCTAAACTCTACGCCAATTTTTACAAGATTTTTACCGCTCGCTGTGAAAGGAAGCATGTATTTTTTGTCATCTATCTGGCGCAGAGCGTCTTCTGCCGTTCCGTTTCCGCTCATCTTAAATTCAAAGACATACACGGTCGTTTTGGTAATAACGACTGCATCGGCGCGACCGACGGCGCTGTTATATTCGGCTTCTACAAACTGTCCCATCAGCCTGAAAAGAACAAAAAATATTGTATGATAATGTTTTTCCCGCTTGTTTTCCAGCACATTGGGTATATCTGCAAAGAATGCCCGCAGGCGCGTCATAAAGCCTTCAACGTTACTGTCCTGCAAATCCCTGACAAAATTTGCAGCATAAAATTCGGTCGTACTATGTTTTCCTCCCATGTAAACCGGAAGCAGTTCGCTGTA
>JAIRPX010000051.1 GCA_031256775.1 Dysgonamonadaceae bacterium | reverse complement strand
GATTCCCGACAGTTTAAGAATTGGCGGACTGAGGGTTGCTGTAAGCGGAAATATATTTGACAGCAAAGCTGTAAACAGGTGTGAAACAGCGAATGATGACAAGTCGCTATCGGCAAACAGGATTGAAATAAAGGAGATTAAAGCAGAAAATATTGTTTCGGTTCTGATAGGACAGGGAGAATTATATGGTGGCGGCAGCGAAGGCTTTTCCAGAGAGTTTTCCGTTATTAAAACAGAACTGGAATGGAAAGCCTTGAAAGCAAAACTTAATTTAAGAAACAATATAACTGACGTTTTTGCAGAAAAGAACATTGATTTTTCACGGTATCAGGTTATATTTGTTATTGACGAAGTTAAGGGCAATGGAGGCTGGAGTATTGATATTACGGATATTACTGAAAATGACGACAATATAGTTGTTAGCATAGAAAATTTAAAGACAGGAGATGCAACAACGGCAATTAGTCAGCCATTTCAGCTTGTAAAAATTTCATCTTCCGATAAACCGGTGATTTTTAATGATTTAACATTGGGGAAACATATACTTCCTCTCGTTAATTTTGAGTTTCCCGAAGATTGCGTTAGAAGTATCGCAACCCTACAGCCCGATTCGCTTTATGTGATTAACAGCGACGAGGAATTTAACAAATATTTCATCTGTGGGAGCAATCCAATAGATTTTTCCAAAAAAACTCTTTTGTTTTCTTTAGGCGAAACAAATTATGGCATATATAAAATTTCAACAGAACTGTTAAAAGAAAGTAATGAGTATTCTTTAACGGTTGATATTCAATTAACTATATCTTGTGTTATAGACCGTTGGAATATTGCATTAATTACGGATAAAATCAATACTCAAAACGTTATATTAAATTTAAATAAACACTTTTAAAATGCAAACATACAAATTCATGTTTTCATTTTTTGCTTTCATTCTTTTATGTGGAAGCGTTATCTATGCTCAAACGCCTTATTATTACTATTATAAAGGTGAAAAACAATATCTTAATATTGACAGGAGCAAATTATTTATATCTGTTGTAGATACAGCTCAACTAAATCTGGCTTTGGATATTAAAAAGTCAAAATTTTTAGGGGATATACCTGTTAATAGACAGGTTAGACAGGAATATACAAAAAGATACTGGCAGGAGTTGACTTTGCAGAACAGTCTTTCGGCAAGTCAGTATCAGAGCAAAGTATCATTAATAAAGCAAAACAATGTTAATGCTGTTGTTTCGCCTTATTTTACAAACCAGTCGGGTGAAAAAATCGGACTTTCCAATTTCTTTTATGTGAAACTCAAAACATTGAGTGACACAACTGTTCTGAAACAGCAGGCAAGTATTTATAATGCAACTGTGGTATCTCAGGATAAATTTATGCCTTTATGGTTTGTTGTAAGCGTTACCTCAACATCGAATTACAATGCTATGGAACTTTCCAATATTTTTTATGAATCAGGTTTATTTAGATCTACTGAACCGGATTTTATGGTCGAAAATTTGTCAGCTTGCGTAAATGACACTTATTTTAATGATCAATGGGGATTAAAAAATTCAGGACAATCCGATGGTATGGTAGGGATTGATATTAAGGCTTGTGACGCTTGGCAGATTTCAACGGGCACCAACGTGGTAGTTGCTGTATTAGATGAAGGTATAGAACTGAACCACCCTGATTTGGCTACAAATATTTATCCTCAGAGTTACGATACCGAAAGTGGCACATCGCCAAGTAAGGTATTTGATGGGCATGGAACTGCCTGTGCCGGAATAATTGGGGCTGTCAAGAATAATAATGTTGGAGTTGCTGGAGTTGCTCCGAATTGTAAATTAATGTCCATAAGTAATAGTCTTTATCTTAGTACATTATCAAAACAACAGTTTGCTAATGGAATAAATTGGGCATGGAAAAATGGTGCAGATGTGATTAGTAATTCATGGGGACATTCTGTTCTTGCTGGGGAATTAATTAATAATGCGATAGACAGTGCCATAATAAGAGGTCGAAATGCTAAGGGAACAATTGTTGTTTTTTCTTCAGGAAATAGTTCTGATTCATGTGTTTCTTATCCTGCTAATTTGTCAAATGTTATTGCCGTGGGCGCTATCAACAGAGATGGAAAGCGTGCAAATTTTTCCGATTATGGTAATACATTAGATATTGTTGCTCCCGGCGTTTCAATTTCCACCACAGACCGACAGGGAAGGAAAGGTTATAATTTTGAGACAATAATTGATACTCACGCCGCCTACACTGATTATTCAAATAGAGATTATACAGGAAAATTCGGAGGCACTTCCGCCGCTTGTCCTCATGTTGCTGGCGTTGCAGCTCTTGTTTTATCTATAAATCCAGACCTGACAGGTCAGCAGGTACGCAATATTATTGAAAGCACGGCTCAAAAAATCAGGCAGGGAACAGGAACAGAATATTACAACTATCAAACCACCACCGGTCGTCCCAATGGCACATGGAATAATGAAATGGGATATGGTTTGGTTAATGCTCATGCTGCTGTACGAAAAGCCGTTCTCTCATTGCCTCCTTTCATTTCTGGTCCTGCTTCCATTAATTGTAATAAAACATCCTTTTCTATCAATCGCAATTCGTGCCTTTATTACGAATGGACAGCATCGTCCGGTATTCAAATTGTTTCGGGGCAAGGAACGGACAGTATTACAGTCAAAGGGACTTCCTACAATGCGAATGGCTGGATTGAGGTGTTTGTTGTTACGGGCGGAGTATACGCTAACGGAACAGCAGAATATTATATATTGAGAAAAAACATAACTGTCAGGACTCCAAGTTCATACGCTATATCAAGATCGGCAAATATTTGCAGTAACAGTAAAAAAATGAATATGAATATTATGTCTGTTCAGCCTGAAGCTGATCTTTGTGACTGTCCGTATTGGTGGAAAACAACGGCAGGAACTCTTACTGTAAATACTATTATTCCAGCTCTTTCGCCACAAGCAGATATGCTTAATGAAGATGTTGAAACCGACGTTATAGAAAATGAAATAGCAGAATATGTCGTGGAAAGCGTCGCTCCCGCATCAAGAATAGTTGGCGGCGGTCCTACAATTATTGTTGTTTCAAATAATAGAACTGTTCAGACTAAATACTACGAGGAAGCAGTTCTGGATTTCACAGGTATTACAGGAAGCATTACAGTATCCTGCTATCTTGAAAATCCGCGGCTTTCAGGTTCTGACGCATCGCCGATTGCATCATTCACTTTCAATCCGTCAAGTTACATTTATAATACGTCCTATTCGCCGTCCAATCGCACAATAATACTGTCGCAAGAGCAGTTGTCGTCTTCGGAATATCTCGGCGAGCCGTGTCAGCTACAGCTGCATCTGTATAACGATTCCGGTTATATCAGCACAGTTGAGTTTTCATCCGGCGAAAGCATTGTTTCTATACCGCTAAACAGCCTTCCCGCAGGCAATTACTACATAAATGTGGTAGATTGCAACGGTAATGTAGTTGAAAGCAAAGCAATTCCGGCATTTTAATCTTCTTCAAACTTTCCAAGTCTTGAAAACTTGGAAAGTTTTTCTTTTTTATGCTTCTGTTGCATTTTTACTGGTTCACCCGCAAAACCCTGTGTTTATTTGCGCTTTCATGCTGACGCGGCTTTATAAGCCGTGCTTTCATGCTTTGCGCCACGTGTCTCGTTTAAAAAACTTTTCTCGCGTTACTTCGTAAAACAGATAAGCTGCAAATTCTTTTAAACCGTGCTGAACAAAAGCAGCGTAGCTGCAACATCTT
>JAIRPX010000050.1 GCA_031256775.1 Dysgonamonadaceae bacterium | reverse complement strand
GAAAGCATGGAAAAAGTCGCAAAATATTTGCTTAATAAGAATGTTCCGCTTGCTCAAATCATAGAGGCAACAGGTTTAAGCGAAAACGAAATAAATAAAATACTAAAGAATTAGGAATTAGGAATTTGCTGGCGCATATTATACTTTACACGGTTTAATTTTGTACAACGTCACTGCGAGCGTTAGCGAAGCAATCCAGTAAAAAACTAATAACTAATATCTGAAAACTAATAACTGGATTGCTTCAGGCTTCGCCTTCGCAATGACGATGCGAAGTTTACGGCTCACCCGCAAAACCCTGTGTCTATGGCTTTCCTGCTGACGCGGCTTTATAAGCTATGCCTTCATGCTTTGCACCACGTGCCTCGTTTAAAAAACTTTTCTCACGTTACTTCGTAAAACAGCTACTCTGCAAATCCTTTTAAACCGTGCTGAACAAAAGCAGCGTAGCTGTAACATCTTTGTAGCCGTGTGCGTAAGCGCACGGTTTTAAAACACAGACCTTTCCCTGAGCAGCGTAGCTGCGACATCTTTTTTAACAACAAATTAATTCATAAACATGAAATGAATAAAAATTAAGGTATCGCAGCTACACTGCTCTGTTTTAAATTCCGCACATCTTTACCGTGCGCTTATGCACACGGCTACAAAGATATTAGTGCTACGCGCCTTCTCGCAAAACACAAGGTTTTGCGGGTGAGCCTGCTTGCCATTGAAGGGTGCGAAACATTAGACCATACAAAATTTTGGTAGAAAATAATTGAATAAATTTGTAATATCTTTACTTAATATTTTTCGCAAAACGATTAAATTTGGTATTGCGTGTCATTTTTTTAAAAAATACCAAACCATTTAAAAATTACAAGGGCTTTCAATGTGTAATTATGACATTCAAATTGTTTTTTTCGCTTCAAACATGGAAAATATTATCAAATTTTGTCAAAAATAGTTGTCAAAAAATACAGTTTATTTAATAAATATCACCTATCTTTGCAGCATTAAATTAACAAAAAAATGAAGGAAACTCAATTTTTATATTTGTCCGAATTAAAAGCATATTTTTTGCTGCTTTTTAACATGGCTGCTTTGCGTTTGTCGAATATTTTTTCAATATACAAAGACTTGTGTATTTTTCAGTTTCCAGTTTTTCAAAAGAGCTGGCGCAGACAAATTTATCAAATTAATATATGGAAACGCTATAAGCATTTTGTTGGCATTGCGGTAGGGAGGCTTCGGTTGCTTCCGATACCGCAAGCCTCCCAATACCGCTTGGCACAAGTTGCGTCCACAAAACGGAAGCCGTCCGGTTTTTGCGGTGAAAACATAAGGATGATAATAAGGCTAACCGCTTTTATAAAGAGTTAATAATCTAAAAAATAAAATATAATGAATACAATAAAAAAAATATATATAATATCATTCGTAATCTTTTCAATTTCAATTTTTTACATGTCATGCGACACGAATGAAAATGTGATAGACAATAACTTGTCGGACAGTATAAATCCGGAAGATTTATATGTTAAAAATGAATTTAATCTTGATATGCGCGACTTTGCGGCAGCCATAAATGAAGCTGTAAATACCAATAAGGATTTCAAAAGCCTGCTGCATAAAGAAGCCTTAAAAAAATTTGACGGCGATTTCGACGTTTTGATAAAAAATATTGTCGATATGCAAGTGAAGCAGGATGCCGGAGAAGCGCAGTTGCGCTCCGCAAATCTTAGGAGCGCTTCCGGTTTTACCGTCCGCGATTTGCTCGACGACGCTTTTCAAACAGTATCGGAAAAAACAAAAGACGAGAGTGAAACTTCGGTTAAAGCACGGTTTGCGGAATTAAGAACTGCATCGCCTGCCGCGTCAATAGTCGGTTCTCTCACGGCAAAATACCCTGCATTACAAGTTTCTGTACCCGTTGCAGCAGAAGACCTTGCAGACCCTGCCTACATTCCGCCGGTAGCTTTCATTCCGGGCGAATTTAGAGACGATTCGACAAAACACGTTCCTGCCATGTGGAGAGATTCACTGACGATGATTGACGCCGTTAATCCGCCGCGCAATGCCGTTGTCGTTGTCGGTTTAAGTGAAAGGTATATAAAAGATATTGCTACCGACGATGTAACGCCGCCAACGCCTGTGGGACTGACCGCGCAGGTTACGGAATTTGGAATCTATCTGAATTGGAATATGCCATCCGAAACAAATTTGTCTAATACAATAGGATATAAAGTTTATAAAAAAGTTGGAACAGAAGCAAATTACAGTTTAGTGTCTTCAATTGTAGGTTATCGTAATAGAGAATACGCCGATCAAAATGTAACACACAATGTTATATACAGGTATTATGTTGTGGCATATAATAATTATCAAACATCTTCCGAATCAAACTATGTTACAATAAACACACCGCCGCGTCCGGCAGCTGCTTCTTCATTCACAGTTGAGCAGGAAGCCCTAAATTTGGTAAGATTAAGGTGGGTTTTTGGGACAAGCGACTATGGCGGCTATGTGAACATATATAAACGCAACATTGGCAGCGGCGCTACAAATTATGATTTTGTTAAAAGGTTACAAATGCCGGTAGATGAGTATTTTGATACAGATATAAAGCCCGGACAAAAACGGGAATACAAAATAGAGCGCGTAACTGGCATAGGGGCTTCTATACCAAAATACGATTTTATTTACACTCCGTATCGTGATGTTTCAAAAAATTCGGCAGTCTATATCAAAAAAGTGAAATACAGCGATGTTTCAAAAATAGAATCATGGTTAAGAGGCGCGCCGGAATTTAAAGTCAAAGTTCTTGGCGTAAGCGGCGACAAGACATACGAAATTCATGAGATGTATATACAGATGAACAGTAGAGATGACAATAAGTGGAACGATGTTAATGTTTGCGCTATAACCAATTGGAAACCGGGCGGTTCAAGATGGTTCGACTGTATAAGTTTTTATTTTGTAGAAGACGATAGTGGTATATCCAAATGGAGAGAGGTGTCGCTTAATGCGATAAATCTTGCAAAAGTAATAGCGGGAGAAAGTACCCCATATTTAAAAGCAACTGACGTTATTGCAACAGTTCTGAAAAATTGGGTAGACTCCGATGATGAAAAAATTGGCTATGCTTATTTGAATTACTATGATCCTGTTGATTTAGAATTTACTACAGGCACAGCTCCCGCAGGCGGGCAATTATCCGTCAAATTTGGAAATTAAAATACAAGAAATGAAAAAAACAGTTTTTATCTTATTAGCCAATCTGTTTACGATAGCAGGCGCAAGCGTTTTTTCGCAAAATTTACAAAGTTTTGTGCAGTTTGAATACGGCATTGGAGAGAATAGTTACAAGAACGCAAGTATCTGGCGGGGCGAATATGGCGAAACATGGAAATGGCTGGATGTAAGCTTGTCCGTGTCTTATGAGTCTCCTTATGGTAATAATTCTTATTATGTGTACGATAATTTTGATGTAAACACACCGGTTTCCCTGCCGCATGGAGGTGATTTTTCTTTTGCCGCTACTACTTTTTCGCTTAATGTGCGAATTGATATTATAAGGCTTTTTACGACCAATTCCCGCCATGCTTTTAAGGTTGGCTGCGGTTTGGGTTATGAATTTAGTTATGAATATTATCGTTCTCATTATGGACGGGACTACGAGGTGTTAATAGATAATGACGAACAATTTGTGATAGCGCCGCGGGCAAGTTATGAATTTGCCATTACGCCTAAATATACAGTTGGCGCATTTCTCAACATGAGTAGTTTTCTTAGTAACGCAGTTGGCTTAAGTATCCGGCGAAATTTTTAAAAATTCACGAAAGGCGTCGCTTAACAAAGCGGCGTCTTTTGGGATAATCTGCAAAACCTTGTGTTTATCTGAAAAAGATTCTTATACTCTGCACGGCATGGTTTTGTACAACGTCATTGCGAAGGCGAAGGATCATCTGCAAACCTTGTGTTTTGAGAGAAGGCGCGTAGCGCCAGTATCTTTGTAGCCGTGTGCGTTGCGAGCGTTAGCGAAGCAATCCAGCTGAAAACTGAAAACTAATTACTGAAAACTAATTCCTGGATTGCTTCAGGCTTCGCCTTCGCAATGACGATGCACAAAAACATGCCGTGCAGAGTATAAAACTGGAAAATAAATAAAACGCAATGAAACATTTCTTAAAAAACACAATTTTCCTATGCCAGCAAATTTAACGAGTACTCTTACTGATTGTCGCTTCCTGTCAATTCATTTATTATGTTTTCTATTTTCATCAGATAATCGTCAATCATGTTATCGTACTGGTCGGTATCTTCTTCTATGGATTTGTAAATAAGTTCGTAACTTTTTATTCTCAACAGGCAATATTCTTTCAGCTTTTCTTTCTGTATTATTATTACCTGCGGTAAATCAAGGTCATCGCAACTTTTAAGCAATTCTAAATTTTCGTTCCAGAAATAAAGTCCTCTGTTTTTCAATTCCGATAAAATTTCTTCATTTGAAGGCTCATTAAGATTGAAAACTTCGAGCGCCATTGATTCCTGTGCAACAAATACTTTCATTTTTGCTTCATATTCTGCAACATCATTTGGCAGAGTTTTATAAATCGAAAAAGACAGGGTAAACATCGCAACCGCCAATATTCCTATAACGGACAGTTTTAATCTGAAACTGTTGAATTTTTTTAGACTTGGCACAAAAGCGTATCCGATAATCAGTCCGCTTACCAGTCCGCCAATATGAGCGGCATTATCTATTCCTTCATTCGATTTTAATCCATACAATATGTTATACGCAACAAAGATGATAATACTTGTTAAAAATATCTTTTTAACGTATTTGTCGATGATATTTGTTGTCAATAAGGCGAGGAATACTCCATACATGCCGAAAATAGCTCCCGAAGCTCCCGCGCTGATTGTTAAATCGTGCCACCACAAACTTATTGAGCTTGCAACAATACCTGAAAGCAAATATGCAGTTAAAAATCTTGCTTTTCCGAGACATGGTTCCAGTAAGACGCCTATATAAAGCAGAGCATACATATTTAAAAGCAAATGTATAATGCCTATGTGCAGAAAACATGCGGTAAAAAGCCTCCACCACTGACCGTCGAGCGTCAATGGTCGGAAATTTGCTCCCCAGTCGAGTAAACTTTGTTTGCTTGGCGAAAAAAAATCTACGCCTGAGAAAAGCATGATGATAAAAACCAGAACATTAAGGTTTATCAAAACAGGGGTAATAAAATAATCCTCCGACGGTTTGAAGATTGAAAATATACCGGTTATTTTATTTTTAACTGTCAGAGGCGGCGCATTTGAAATATCGTCTTCTTTTGGCTCATAACTTTGTTTTAGCTCATTAAGTTTCTGTTCAATTTCTTCTGCCGTAAACGTTTCTTTTATTTCTTCAAAAACAGAGGTAAACTTTTCAATATTCCTTTTGTTTTTACCCCAGTCAATAATTTGATTTCCCGTACATTCACTTTTAAGATGCGCAATTCCATTATCAATTTTAACAGTAATTTCCTCGCTATATGAACTTAACGAAATTTTAGTGTAAGCTGTCAAACCTGTTTCGCTTATAAGGCTTACATTCCAGCCAAGCTTTGACACTGCTTCAAACGCTATGACCAAAAAATGATCATTATCCAGACCGTCAAGGCTATATTGCATAACGTGTTTCGGTAAAAATCCCAATGCCATATTTTTTTTATTTGTCGTGTAATTTTATAATTGATACAAATACATAATCGCCGCAAAGATAACATTTATTTTAATTATTGGAAGTATAATTTCTGAATTTTGTAATTTTTTATACTCTGCACGGCATGGTTTTGTTCATCATTCATTGCGAAGTCAAAGCCCGAAACAATCCAGTAAAAACTGAAAACTGAAAACTGAAAACTAATTTCTGGAATGGATTATTGGACTTTAATGATTTTTTTTGACATATATTTGCTGTGCTTTTTGCAAAAGTTTACTTTATTTGCGATTTTCGTAGTTAATAGTTGCATAAAAATACATTTTTTCTGATATAAATATAGAAAAAACACAATTTTTTAGTTGCAATATTAAAAAAACTTTCCTACCTTTGTCGCGATTTTTTTACTGAAAATTTAATGAATAATGAATTTAATGAAGCTATTTTTACGTATGTTTATAGTCGGGACGTTAATAAGCGTTCCAGCTTGTTTAAAGGCAACTGCCGCTGATTTATCTCCGTATCAGGGGCAGTCAGAGCTTAATCAACCTGCTAAAATAAAAGCGTCAGGCACAGTTATAGACGAGAATGGCGAAACGCTTATCGGCGCCGTGATTGTTGAGAATGGCGCCGAGAACAGCACTGTCACCGATATGGAAGGACATTTTAGCATGTCTGTTTCGTCCGAAAAAGCGATATTGCGAATATCGTATTTAGGTTATGTTACGGTAGAAATACCTGCCGGAAAAGATTTGAAAATCCGGCTCGAACCGGATACCTATCTGTTGAGCGACGTCGTCGTTACCGGTTATCAGAGTTTGCCGCGCGACCGTGTTACCGGAGCGTTCAAAATTCTGTCGACCGACGCGCTTGCAAAGCCGACTACCAATATCGGCTCCCGTCTTATCGGAACTGTTTCCGGTCTGCAAGTGAAAACGGATATAGATGGCAACGTTAATTTGGAAATTCGCGGTAAAACAAGTTTGAACGCCAACGCAAAACCGCTGATTGTCGTAGATGGATTCCCGATAGAAGGCGATATTAATACGCTGAATCCAAACGATATTGAAAGCGTTACTATTCTGAAAGACGCGGCGGCGGCTTCTATTTGGGGCGCAAAATCGGCTAACGGCGTTATTTCCATAACAACGAAAGGAAGCCGTTTCTCGTCTACGCGCGGAGTAACAAAAGTGGAAATTTCTTCATTCCTGCGCTTCCAACCCAAAATAGACCTTGACTATACAAGGTCGTTGGCGTCTTCGTCCGAAACAATCGAATACGAAAAAAAGGCATTCGACGCATGGAGCGCTATGATGCCGACGGACAGTTACAGCAGAGAAGGCGTTGTAGCCTCTTTTACACCCACGCTGACGGCAATGAACGAACACCGTCTTGGATATATTTCGGAAGAAGAAATGAACCGAATCCTCGAAATGTACAGACGTTACGACAACAGCGAACAAATCAGGAAATATTTGCTTCAAAATCCGCTTACACAGCAATATAACGTAAATATTGCGAGCGGAAACGAAAGATCAAACAATAATCTATCGCTGCTTTATGAAAATAACGCCTATTATTTACAAGGCAGAAACGATTGGAAAGGACAGGTTAGTTACCGTAACAATACGCATCTTACAAAATGGCTTGATTTAAGTTTCTCCGGAACATTTAGCTACAAGGAAGCCAAAGGCGAAAGTAACGAAAGACTCAATTTCACAGGTCTTACACCCTACCAACCGCTCGACAATTTTCTTAACCTTGCTCCCTACGAAATGCTGGTTGATGAAAACGGCGCTCGGACAAATATAAGTAACGGATATTATATGCCAAATATAAACCGCTATTATAAAACGGAAAATTTCCCGTATGATTTTACGTATAATCCTATTACAGAACTCGAAAGCAGAGAAAGAAAAACAACAAATCTGAACGCTGTTTTGCAAGCGGGACTGTCTTTCAAATTGATGAAAGGGCTTACTTTCGACACAAAATTTCAATATGAATTGAACAATATATTCTTAAAAGATTTATTTACAGACAAATCATACGAAGTACGAAAAACTGTAAATCAATCCTGTTCCTACGACCGCGCGACGGGAAAAGTTACCCAAAATCTTCCGTTAGGCGGCTTTTTAGACCAGAGAAGAACGCGGATTGACAGATGGAATTTCCGTAATCAGATTAATTTTAATCGACAATTTGGCGACAGGCATGAAATAATAGCCATAGCAGGAACAGAAGTAAGCAACAGGATTGCTCAAAATTTCAATTATCCCAGAGCTTACGGATACGACGACAATAAGCTGACTACCTCTATTTTTCCTAATGGACCGGGCGGCTCGACTACGGCTTTAAGAATCAACGACTGGCTTGGCACCTCTCAAACATTTCCATACATCAATTCATTCACATATCGTACCGACCGTTTCTTTTCCATGTATGGCAATGCTTCTTACACTTTCGACTCAAAATACACCCTTTCGGGCAGCGTTAGAACAGACGCATCGAATTTGATTTCCGACGACCCGAAATACCGTTATGCGCCTTTCTGGTCAATCGGCGGAAGCTGGCAGCTCGGACGCGAAAATTTCATGAAGGAAATAAAATGGATAGACATGCTCGTTCCGCGCATAACTTACGGATATAACGGAAATGTCGATACCTCTACGGCTTTCATGCCGCTTATCAACATGAGTTCTTCCATGAATCAATATACGCTCGGTTATACGGCTTCCGTCTCAAGTTACGGTAATCCAACGCTTCGCTGGGAAAGAACAGGCACGTGGAATATTGGCGTCGATTATTCGTTGTTTGCAGGAAAACTTTTCGGTAAATTTGATTTCTACAATAAAAACAGCGTGGATTTAATAGCCTCTATTTCTATTCCTTCCATCAACGGTACAAATTCCCAGAAATTCAATAACGCGGAAATGACCAACAAAGGTATCGAAATTGAAGTTGGAACGACGCAAAATATTGCTAAAAATATTGCATGGCGCGGCTCGCTCAATTTTTCTTACAATCAAAACAAGGTTACAAACTTGTTTATAGCTATGTATGAAGGGTATACGCTCACGGGGTATTCATCTTCCGACCCTGTTTATGTACAAGGATACGACGCCAATACTTTGTGGACTTATGTTTATGACGGAATTAAAAATTTGGGTACCGAAAATTCACCCAATTGGCAGCCTACTATAAAAGGTGCAAATGGCTCATATTTTGATTTCGGATCATGGACATCAGGCGATGCAACACAATTTTGTATGCCGCACGGAACAAGTGTAGCGCCCTATTTGTTAGGACTTAACAACGGTTTCAAAATTTACGATTTCGACCTGTCGTTTATAATCACAGGAAAATTTGGACACAAATTCAAACGGCAAAGTTTTAACTATCCGGCAGTTTGGAACGGCAGAGTATTGCCAAACAATAAATTTAATGAAGTAGAGAACGGCGACCCGATGAAAGTTGTTCCACTACCGATGAACGGAAAAATAGAAAGCCGCTACTATTTTTGGGATCGTTTCTTTAACTATATGGATTATCTTGTGGAAGACGCCGGACATTTCCGTTTTCAGGAAGTCAACCTGTCTTACAACATACCTTCGCCAACTGCTAAAAAACTTGGATTGGAAGCGCTTCAACTATATGCGCAAGCCAATAATCTGTTTTCGGTCTATTTCAACAAATATAATGAAGACCCTGAATATCCGGCGGGAACGATGAAACTTACGCCGTCTTATACCATCGGATTTAAAGTATCATTCTAAAAAAATAAAATCATGATTAAAAAATATTTGTCAATAATAACAATAAGCGTTTTACTTATCGCTTTCACATCGTGTGATGATTTCCTCAGCGAAAAACCGTCTAAAACAACTTCGCTGGAAATTAAAACTGTTGAACACTTAGACGCTATCCTCGAAAATTATTCGTCGTTCTATCAAATACCAAGCAAAGAAGCGATTGCAGGTCACGACGATTTCGGTTTAACTGTCGATTTGTACAATGCAAGACCGGCTTCATTTAGCAGTCTGCCGATTATCTATTGCAGCACATGGGACGTAAAATATTTTCCGTTTGATGCGCAGGCACGCGGTTCTGCATGGTCAGCCGAATATGGCAAAATATTCCGCGCCAATTTAGTGCTGGAATATTTGGACAAAGTAAGCGGAACAGACGAACAAAAAAGTCGCCTTCGCGCCGAAGCGCATCTTGTACGGGCATATAGCCTACTCGAATTAGTACATACTTATTGTCTTCCATATACAGAAGAAACCAAAAATGAATTGGGATTAGCGTTGAAACAGTCGGTTAGTTTTGAAGAACTGTCGCACAGGGCTACTTTGGCAGAAACATACGCCCTGCTGGAATCTGACATCGAAAAAGCGCTCGAAATAAAAAGCAAACTTGTACAAAACGACCGCGTGCGCCACTGGCGTGGAAATATCGGAGCCGCAAACGCTCTGGCAGCAAGGTATTGGCTGGGACGCGGCGACTATGCAAAAGCGGAAACATACGCCCAAGCAGCGTTGAACGAATACGACCAACTGCTCGACTACAATACGGAGATGCGATACAGTTCGAAAACGGAAACTCCCAGAATTTATAACGACCCTTCAGACCTTGATTATTACGAAGAATTTACGGTTAAATTTCCATATACGTATGATAACCAAACTGATATGACCGATATGATAGGGTGGCGCGAATTTTATTATTTCAGATTGTTGAATTACGATTCATGGTGGTATATTCCAAGTCAGGAACTTGTTAATCTCTACAATCACGATTACGATTTGCGTTTCAAATATCATTATGTAGATGGATATTCATACATTTCGCCGGCAAGCATGAATAAGCCTGCTTATCGCTGGTATGGTTATATATTCTTTTTCAAAGACAGGATTCCGGCGGGACCTACGGTAGCCGAGATGTTGCTTACAAAAGCCGAATGTCAGGCGCGACGGAACGACGTGCAGGGCGCTATGGCAACCGTCAATATCCTTCGTGCCAAACGTATCGACAGCTCGGCTCCGGCAAACGAAATCAATCTTTCGGCTTCGTCGCGTCAGGATGCTATTGTGAAGATACTTGAAGAACGCCGCAGGGAAATGCCTTTTTACATTCGCCGTTTCGATATTCGCCGTTTCTATTGCAACACCGACGATTTTGACGACGTAACAATCACAAAAACATTTTTCCCATACTCAAACACGGCAGTTTTAGGCGGCGATGCGCCGGTGCAATATACCATCGGCAAAGGCGACAGAAGATGGGCGTCGCCGATTTTGAATACCGACATCGTCTCCAGTCAAGGAAAATTACAACAAAATACTTATTAATGTATGTATAATATGAAAAACTATTTATTTATAATAACGGCAATATTTTTTGCCGCATGTTCAAATCCGCCGAAAAATGAGGTTCATCTCAAAGGTCAGCTGCAAGATTTGGGCGTAGATCAAATTGTCATGTCATACAACGGCGCATCATCGCTAATAGGTAAAAGCAGGGATATAAAACTCCGCATCGACGAAAACGGATATTTCGATACGATCATTTCGCTGGAACGACCGGAATATTATTCCATATCAAGAAATACTTTATATCTTACGCCCGGCGATGATATGGAAATCCTTATTACAAATGATAATACAGAAGCCTTATTCAGCGGAAAAGGCGCAGAGGCAAATATTTATCTGAAAAAACGACTTTTCCCTCATGGCGGTTCGTTTTTGGAAGCAGGAAAAAACGTATCCGACAATTTTGAATCTACAAAAACGCTGATAGACAGTCTGGCTACAATACGTTATGCCGAATTAGATACATTGACGGGCGTATCTGAACTGTTTAAGGAGCTTGAAAAAGCGCGTATCACTGCCGACCTCATCAACAGCTACGTATATTATATGTATTATGGGAAAGAATCGAAAGCTATCAAAACAAGAGACGAATCGAAAGCATACTTCGAAAAATTTACCGATGCTATCGCCGAATACGTCAATCCGTTGTATAAAACGATTACAGACGATAAATACTTGGACGTAGCCGTAGTAAGAGATGTTTTTTCGTTTCGGGAAGATTTCGAAAAATTGTTTGAAGGCGTCGAAACGACGGCGCTAAACAGCGAACTGTACAGAGCAGCCAAATATGCCGACAAATTAGACAGCGAACCGTCGCCCGAAAATCTTAACGAAGTAATATCGGCTTTGCCGGAACTTTCGGACGCTTTTATCAAACGCGAACTGTCAATCAAAATCGACAAGGCGCAGACTCTGCAACCCGGTCAACCGGCGTTTGATTTTGCATTTGCAGATACATTGGGGCAGATAAAACATTTGAGCGACTTTAAGGGAAAACTGGTTTATATTGATTTTTGGGCTACATGGTGCGGACCTTGCATCGCCGAATCGCCGCATTACGAGAGCCTTGCAGAGCAGTTGGCAGACAAGGACATCGTATTTCTACCCATATCGGTTGATAACACGGCAGAGGTTTGGTTAAAATATTTGGGAAAACATGAGAAAAAACTGACGCAATATCATACTTCCGACCCTGATTTCAGGACAAACTGGAATATAAAATTTATACCGCGTTTTATTCTCATCGACCGCGAGCAGAAAATTATAAATGCTTATGCTCCGCGACCGTCGGAGGCAGAAACTAAAGAATTACTGAAGGCGCTACTTTAAATTTACAAAATTATAATAGATATGCCCACCCATTAGGGTGGGCTTTAAAAATTTATTAAAGATATACGAGGTTTTCATTCGGTGATTAATTGGCTTTTTATTGGTATGAAGCTCTGACGGGTAAATTTGCACTTTCCTGCTGACGCGGCTTTATAAGCCGTGCTTTCATGCTTTGCGCCACTTGTCTCGTTTAAAAAACTTTTCTCGCGTTACTTTGTAAAACAGCTACTCTGCAAATTCTTTTAAACCTTGCTGAACAAAAGCAGCGTAGCTGCAACATCTTTGTAGCCGTGTGCGTAAGCGCACGGTTGGAAAACACAGACCTTTCTCTGAGCAGCATAGCTGCGACATCTTTTTTTATACTTTACGCGGTTTAATTCCGTGCATCTTCATTGCGAGCGTTAGCGAAGCAATCCAATTATAAATAAATATATTGCTGGATTGCTTCAGGCTTCGCAATGACGATGCACAAAACCATGACATGCAAAGTATAACAGCAAATTAATTCATAAACATGAAATGAATAAAAATTAAGGTATCGCAGCTACGCCGCTCTGTTTATATTCCGTACATCTTTACCGTGCGCTTACGCAAACGGCTACAAAGATACTGGCGCTACGCGCCATCTCGCAAACACAAGGTTTTGCAGATGATCCCCGTTAATACCTTGTACCATCAAGCCAATCATCATGTACGCACACCACAAAAAAAGCGCAGAGAAAATATTTTCTCTGCGCTACCGTTTGAAAAGAAAATCAAACAAATTGAGGTTTGGTTAAATGGGTTAGTTGCAAGTGTTATTTCACTAACACGGTGCAAAGGTATGAATAATTTTTTGGAAAACAAAATTCAAAAAATGTTGTGTTGCGTAAATATTATGACTTAAAACAAAAAAAACAATATATAAATTTTCCCGATAGACATTATATACAATTATCATTAAAAATCACACTGTCTGTTCTTTTATTTGCCAAATAATTTTCCTTTTAATCAAATAGTGGTAAAAATAAATGGAGCTAATTAGACAAAAATATCTTTAATTAATATATTTTAATGTCGAAAAATTATTCAGGGCAGTCATTGGGTCAATGTCGTTTATGTACGACATCGTGCCAGTGTCCAAAGCATTCTGACGTTTGTTGTCACGGTACATTTTTATTGGCTCACCCGCAAAACCCTGTGTCTATGGCTTTCCTGTTGACGCGGCTTTTATAAGCCGTGCCTTCATGCTTTGCGCCACGTGTCTCGTTTAAAAAACTTTTCTCGCGTTACTTCGTAAAACAGATAAGCTGCAAATTCTTTTAAACCGTGCTGAACAAAAGCAGCGTAGCTGCAACATCTT
>JAIRPX010000270.1 GCA_031256775.1 Dysgonamonadaceae bacterium | reverse complement strand
CGCCGTAATCCGCCGCGATACTTTCCATCGTCCTGTATTCCCGCAGGTATTTCAATGTCGCCGTCAATTTTTCGGCGACAGTCAGTTTCGGCGGCCTGCCGCCTGCTTGGTGAAGTTTGTTAAACGCTTTCTGGAGTATGTCTTTCATTTTCTCAAACGTTTCAGGCTTTACTCCGTACAGCCGTTTGAATGCCGCGTCTTTGGCTTCCCGCTCTTGTTTCTTGTTTCTTCTTTCCCATTCCCTTACTTTATCATATTCGCGGTTTCAGAACAAGTCTAATATATTCTCTAAACAATTTAATTCAAGTTCAGTTGCGCCATTGGTCTCGGCGCTAAAGCCATAAAAAAGCCGTTGCGGGAGGGCAATTGGTTTATCGGTGAGTTCTCTTACAAAAATCCAACGTGGTTTCTCGGCGGTTGCGGCTCCCGGTCGATACCCTTTCGCTACAAGCAGTC
The DNA here is from genome assembly GCA_031256775.1 of Dysgonamonadaceae bacterium. Taxonomy (GTDB): domain Bacteria; phylum Bacteroidota; class Bacteroidia; order Bacteroidales; family Azobacteroidaceae; genus Azobacteroides. Next base: position 9,997 of record JAIRPX010000270.1, on the reverse strand, counting down.
GCGGTTTTACCGTATCGCAATAGGGGCATATATCCTCGGTATAATAGTAACTCATACCGCAAGTATTACACACTATACATTGGTCAGCGGCAGCAGCAAGCTCACGGGCCCAGAGTAGCGCTGACGGACGTTTTTCCGGTATACGCCTTCCAGTACAGAATGTTTTTTCAAAGAACGCTGCAAGGGACGTGTTCAGAAAAAGTTTTCTGGGCAGTCCGCCTGCTCTATTTGAGTCATCATCAGGATCGTCAATGAAAGGCAGTAGTCCTGCCCATGCTTTTTGCTGCGGACCATTTGTCGGATCATCATCCCAATCCTCCTCATCAATCTCATCATCAGTAAGCGCTTTACCCTCAAAAGGATGCTGCATGGTGAGCATCCAGAAAGCCAAACAGGCGAAGGCATAACAATCGCTAAAAGAACTACAGACATCCATACCCTGTACCACTTCCGGCGCACCGAATCCTGGTGTATAGATATGGGCTGAACCGCCTTCGTAACGTAGATTATCGGCGTCAATAAACCACACAAGAGTCGTATCCAACGAATCAGAAACGAAGATATTATTGGGAGAAATATCGACGTATACCAACCCACGGCTGTGGAGTCGTGCGAGAATAGATGCTGCCTGAGAGAGCGCCAGAAGCCGTCGCCTGAGTCCTCCCGTTTTCCAGTAATAGAGTATCTGTCGAGCCCGTTTTTCGGAAAGTTGTACAAGCCAGAACGGCGTTATCTCATTACCAATATCATAATGCTGATAGGTAAATCCAAAGGAACTAAAGGGAATCATCTCACTTAATAGACGCATAACATAGCCGGCGTTTCCTTTAAGCGGTGTGCTAGGCATGGCAATCTGTAATCCCGCCGGTATAGGGAGAAGACGGATTTGTTCAAATCGTTTATTATTTTTTACTATTTCCGTATCGTCTTTTACTGGTTCACCTTCATTGGTTACCAGTTTTACCGCAATATTACTATCCCTAGTACGATATACTACTCCTTGACCGCCTTCGCCAAGTTTATCGGTGAGAATATGAATATTTGAATATTCATCGATTACCTGTATCTGGCTCATGTATGCACTCCGACTTTAACGAGACAGGCTATGGTTTTATCATCGGTATGTCCCGGAACCGGCCATTTTACCAGGGTACGGCGCAGTTCCGTGATATTTTTGCCGTTTTTAAAAACCTGCTGTGAAAAATACAAGCGACGCTCCGGCAGTAGATCATCTGAAATACCATCAGTACAAAGCATAATACCTGTATAACGCTCTGAGGATAATTCCCTCAGTTCCCATTCATCAGAACGAAACGTCTCCCCCAGACATCGGGTCATATTTGAAAAGGATTCTTCTTTCTCATCTGTTATGATACAGGATTCTTCACCTACAGCCGCCAGAGACGTGATAAGTCCATCACCAAGTCTGCCAAGTATCATTCGTTCCTTTAAATAGATGGCAAAGAGACAGGTCGCGCCACATTCATGAGCCTTGTAAGGCGCAATGCGGATAAGCCAAAGCGCATGGATGAGTTGCGGAAGCCTCTCAATCAACGCTTCATGGTGCGTTGCAAAGGAACGAGCCGCTTCGGTTACTGCAAAACACGCGGCTTGCGAACCGATGTCAGCATGGCGCTTACTACCCAGTCCATCGGAAACCGCGATCACGTTTCCCCAGCTATAACGTCGGATCCGCAAAGCATCCTGATTAGGGATCCCCTGCTTCTGATGTGCCGGACCTCTCACCGTGCAGCCCCAACTATCCCATACTGGGTTCATAAAAAGCCTCGATCGCAACAAACAGGTCTTCCGGGGTTATACATTGCCTCGACCCACAAGTTTTTCCAGCTTATACTCGTCGGCGTCGCCGCCTATGGCTATTGTCTTTAAAACACATTTTATTTGATTAAAGCTGGTTTCTTCTGCTTCTTCTAACGAGAAAAAACCGTCAGTTAAAAGCAAAACTGCTGTTTCTTTTTTCCATAACGGTGTAAGAGCCGAAAGTATAGCTTTTCCTTCTGGATGGATAGGAGCGTCTGAGTCGGTTTCTTTTATATCATTATTCCAATGAAAATACCGGAATGAAATATCGGTTTCCATAAATCCGGTGATACAACAGAGCAGCATCTGTACAATATGCGATTTTGCTGTCTCTGCCATGCTGCCGGAAACATCGGTCACTACACAGATAATCAAATTTTACCCCTCAATAGATACCGTAAACGAGTGAAGATATTCTTTGACATCGCGCTTTGTCTGTCTTTCAGTACTGATATATCTATTTCCGCTTCTTGTATATGCCGCTTTTTTTCTTCAAGTTCCTGAATGTACTCATCAACTTGTCTCTTTGCCGAGGTTTCAAGATTCTTAAACGCTTCGGTTTGCTCCCGCAACTGTTGCTTCAAATTTTTATTCTCAATGAGGAGCTTGTCTCGTTCGAGAATAACGGCATCAAGATCATCTTCATCAACCCCAAGGTATTCTTCTTCTATATATGGAAGGAAACGAGTATTTTTAAAATCTTCCCGCTGGTATTTACCGATATTTGCATCATAATCATCATGATTAGCAAAAATATTAGTAATCAAAAATTTCTTGTCCCGCATAAAACCTGCAATGCGTTCCGAAGTACGTCCCTGTTTCAACACGATAAGATCGGTTGTGACGCATGTGTGATACCGGTTTTCCCGCCAGAGCGGATTTACCGAATTTTTGATGAGCCGCTTCAATACAAGGGCAGATTCGCCACTTATCTTCTGGAGATCCGCAAGAGCCGATTCCGCAAGTATCGGACTATCACTGGTTCTCTCAACTTTAAGTAAACAGTAAGCCAATGGGGAAAGCGTAATAGTCTTATCATCAAAAGGCTCGGTAAAGGACATAAATCTATCTCTTTCTTCCGGTACATAATTGATGATTTTTGAGAGAAAAGCATCTTCAGTAACAGCAATTTCTTGATTAATGAAATTAAGAGCCGGACGAACACGATTATAAAGTTGTATATCAAACGAAAAAGGGAGCGGCGGTAGATTGATAAGTTCTTCTGCAAATTCAAAGAGGTATACGCTGCGTCTGCCATAGAGCATACCAAGAATCGTTACAAAAGGTACAACCCCTTTGAACCCACCGGTTGGGTTAAGAATAATATCATAACGGTAACGGAGGTCATCATTATCAAGATAGTCGAGAACCACTTTTACTAGGTTCTTTAATCCCTGTTCTCGCAGCTTCTTTGCATCAAGCACTTGCAGTCCCTCTATCCGGCGTATTTCAACCTCCGCCTCGGTACTATTGAAGGCATCAATAATCGTCTTTTTCACCATTTCGGCGCATACTCTTCCCTGCATATTATCGCTTGCCAAAAGCACAATTCTATCCCTTTGGTCAATGGTGAGACGAGAGATCACATGAATTTCAGCGCATATCCTTTTATGATCTTCCCGCTTTTTAGGATTATGCCCTTCTTGCTTGAGAATATCTGCTATCTGAGAGCGTAATATATCTCCTTCGCCATTATCGACGCTTTCCCAAGAAATATGGCGATTCATCAGATTTCGAAGAATAGGACATTTATTCGCTATCGAAGTACCAACGGTACATATAAGCATTTTTTGCATTATGACTCCTTTTCTCTATATGGCATGAACTTTTGCTGCACATTCTTCAGCCTATCCGCAAAAAGAGCGCGGTTTTCCTTATCAAGCCCCTTTATTCCGCCTGCTGTTATACCAATAACAGAGCCTGCTTTCGTTTCATCAAGATTATACGCTATGCGCAGTTCAAACGATGATAGCGTGTCCTTATAAAATGTAGTGAATCGCGTCCAATTTTCACTAAAGACTATAGTGAATGTACCAGCAGATGGACCTTCTTCAAGGATCGACTTGAAGAGTTCAGCCTGTGTTTGAGTCGCACCTTTAGATGTAGACAGACGAAGTTCTTTTACATCTTCCAAGCCATTAATAATAAGCAGCCGACGGGTTTTGCCGATTTCTTCTAATATTTTCGGTAAATTCAATGATTGGACATCAGAACAAAGCTGTATTTTCTTTATATTAGAAAAATCTCGATTTGGCATACCAAACACCAGGATCTCATCTACTTGGGAAACGGCACTTTTAAGCGTTGCGGAAAGAAGCCCTCCCTGTAGCCGCTCCCCGGAGCCTACAACGAGTAGATTTCCGCCTGTCTTGTTCGGTATATGTATCCTAAGCGGAGACGCCTCATAACTCAATTCCACTCCCAACTCAAGGATAAGTTCTTCTGTCTGCTCAAAGACAATAGTTTTCGGTACCGCCGGAAGATCAGCGCCTCTGAAAATCTTTGTCCCGGATACAAAACCCCGCTACCGCGCTTCTTCATCTTCGGGGAGTTGTTCTTTTTCCTCCTCTATTTGTAGATGCTTGAAGGATAGAGGGCAAAGTTCATTCATCCGCACCGCTTTATCGGTGATCTTTTTGAAGAGGTCTTCGTATTTCGAGATTTTAGACGTAGTACATTTTTCTTCATCTACTAAAAGGATGGGAAGCATCCCGCAGGAAGGTCCGTGGATGAGCAGCCGTTCCAAATACACCATACTTTTATCGGTAAGCTGTTCCGGTATACTCACCAGAATAATAACCTTGTAAAAAAGCGGATTATCCTGATGCCGAGCATTAAAATCGACCCAATTTTTGACTTCTCCGACAAAACTGTTCTGTTTGAGGGAGTCTTTTTTTGAGGGAATCCAGAGGGCCCGGCTGAGGGGAAACGCTAGGATCCTTGGTACAAAAGTTCTGCCATTTTTGAACAGGTCATGGGATATTCGAAGCCTTCCGAAACTCAATGCCGATGGGAACGCATTGGTAGCATTGATGGCACTATCGGACAGAGCTTCAAGAGGGGGTTGCGCTTTACACACATCGGCAACCAAAGCTTTGAAGGACTCATATTGTTGCTGACATTTTTTATCATTTGTCTCAATGAAGCGCTTTTTCTCGGCTTTATATTGTTCGAGTTCTGTCCGAGAAATTTTTTGTTGAGGATATTGTCTCTCAATGTCTTCAAGTCCTCGCATCCGTTCATCAATCACCATGTCCAGAATTTGTATATCCGAAATGAAATCGTTCTGCATAATGATTTATCCGTATCCTTATATTATTGTAACAACGCCGCTTCCTCAGAACGCATCGCTAACTCAGCAAATACTCGTTGTATTTCTTCATCCAGGGCAATCAAAGCCTGTAATTCAGAACCTAAAGGCTGAAACACGGTTTCCAAGATAGACTGTCCAAAACGGTCATTAACGGTTTGGGCGAATGTACTTTGCTGCAGGCTGAATAGCTCAAAACTCCTCATTCCTATCCTCCATAATAGGTAATTCAAGCACAAGTCCGCTCGTATCATAAGCCTTTACAACAACATCCACAATCACGTCCATTAGATCCTCCCACTCAAGCTGTAAAATAGCTTCCTGCTGCTCCCTATCTAAAAGATAGCTCGCTACAAATGTACCCTTTGCCTTCCGTAGTTTTTTCAGAAACTCGCGCCATACTTCTTCAGATACATATACTCCATCGGCGCCCAGCTTTCGAAGCCGTGCCACCTCGGTATCAACAAGCTCCATCATTCCATCTTCTACTGCTTTCGCAAGGATTGCCGCGCTTTTTTGCGCTTCTTCAACATATTCTTTTGGAATATAGGCGATATTAACCAGCATCATTCCCACCCTTTACCGCTTTCCACAGCATTGCATCGGTTTCATCTTTACGGGGCAACATACCGATCAATGGAGATCCCGCATTCTGCAGCGCTTCCCTGAGGGCTGCTTCCTCCTCTGGGGATAGATCCTTTATGTCTCGGGTACATATTGTTATTGACGCATCGGCATTTTGGTGCCCCTCGGCTTGAATCACCATGTGATCTTTTTGTTGCTTGAGATAACTTGCTTTTCCGTTCTTTATCTCTATGGCAATGGAACCTCCCTTGGGAGCCGACATGCCTTTTCCCCGGCCCAGTATCACAGGCTCCTTTAATCCAGTAATAACAAGATCGGTAAAGGTATAAGAACCGCTTTTCAGGTCGTGTTTGACATGAACCTTCACCTCGGTTCCCAAAACACCCAGCGTATGAGCAACGTACTGCTCCGCATAAGCTCCGCTCAAGTTACTCCGCATTTGAGCCAATACCGCTGCTCGTTCTGCTTCGTCTTTTGCCTCATCAAGCTGTTTTCGATATCCTGCAATTTTTTCCCGGAACTTCGGATTCCGGTCCGCAAGATAAGGAGTAAAATTACCGGCATTGGCCTAGGACCTAAGTGGACATCTTCTTTTATGTTGAGCATAATAACCTCCAATTCTTTTCTAAGTTTTCGGTATTTTTATAGTATTTGACAAAGTATGATAAAACTTATCGCTACATTTATCAAGGGGTTTTGAATGAATTATGAAATAATTTTTTATTTAATGCTCTCTATTTCTTTATCTGTTAAACCATAGATTTCATATACGAAACGATTAATTTTATTTTCTAATTCATGGGTATCCGCAGCATGATTTTCTATTTTCAATGTAATAATTGTATCAACGAGAGCAATTAATGTATTATATACCCTTCTATGATCTACATTTGACATATCAAGATTTGGAATAGGAAAATTATTAACCATTTCTTTTGTGAAATTTACTCCGCCGTTATAACTGGAGGCAGAATATCGCTCATTAATATAAAATTGCGCAAACTTAGAATTTAATATCGCAGAAAGGTAATAGAGTAATGGTTCATCTTGTGATGAAATAATTATAGTGGTTTTTCCCGGAATATATTCGCCTTTTATATCAAGCATTCCATCAAGAAGGGTTAAGCCTTTTATGATGATCTTTTTCTTGTTTGGCTTTTCTCCATAGGAATTAGGAAATGTTCTGTGGAATGCTTCTTTTTCTACAATAGGATAAAGATATTTATTGCCAAGATAAGATATTTCTTTTAATCCCCAACGGGAAACAAATTTATTAATTGTTCCTGTATTAACGAGTTTATAATAGTTTGATATATTAGATTTTTTCGTATCATTTTTTATGATAGTTTTTAATGTGTATGCATCAGAAGTAGCACAGGCATTCTCACAAATACAATGTAACGATGAAAGTTTTTTACATTTCAAGGTAACGTTCATAAGTAATTGGATATAATTTGAAAAAACGATATCAAGCTGGTAAGGCGGTTCAAATATTTCTTTTTGAACTGTAGATTTTATACTGGTATTGCTATTAATAAGATCGACAAAATCAAAAAAATCATTATGCTTTCCAAATATGGTAATTATTGCGTCAACACCAGCCTCTATAAATACATTTCTCCCTGCGCGAGCTAACACTTTCAAAGCATCCAGTTTTTTTGTACGCAATTCCTGACCAAATGGCTTTGTTAGCCATTTATCAGGCGTAATAAAGGAAACAGTTTTGTTTTTATTTGCAATAAGAAATGCTAATTCAAAAAAAGCTATATATATGTCCCAATTACCTTTTGTGTACTTATATTTTGAGCTTATATGATCTCTTATATTACTTTGTCCAGCATGTATCATGGCTTCTGAATCAATATACGGTGGATTTCCGATAACTGCATCGAATCCGACAAAATATCCAGCATCGTTTAGCAATTCAGGAAATTCAAAACGCCATTCAAACGCGTTCTCGTATATCTTGTTGCTTTCTATATCCGCTATCTGTTCTTCATTCTCCTGTATCTTCCCTTCAATTCTATGTAAATGTTTCTCTTTTTCCGCTTGTTCTTTGGGAGAAAGTCCGAATAATTCTCCTTGCTTCAGAGCATCCAACTCACCGAGGAGATTCCTTTTTTGTATAAATAGAGATACGTTGTTTTGAATACCGCCCTTGAAAGTATCTTTAATTTCTTTTATCAGCTTATTTAGCTCTTGTGTTTCGGCTTTGCCAGTAGCGTTTTTATAGTTATATACCGCTTCCTGATAGTCTTTAACCGTATATTTGAGTTTCGACAACTCATCTTTAAGGTCTATATCCAAGTCAAACCGGCTTATGAGACTATTCCCGCATTTGATATTGATGTCAATATTGGGAAGGGTTTCTAATTCAGTATATCCGCTTTCTTCCGTATAATAGGTATTTTTTAGAAGCTCTATCCACAACCTCAGACGACATATCTTGACGGAGTTTGGGTTACTATCCACACCGAATAGAGAATTTTCAATAATACGACGCTTCTCTTGAAAAATCGTTTGCTGTATACGACGGCTTTCCGCATTGTTCACGTTATAGGTGTAGAACTTATGCTCTTCATCAAACAGCATCAGCTCATCGTTCACTACTTCGGCGATGCAGCTTTTCAGCTTACATCCATTAGCGTCAGCCAATATGCCAAGATCACTTTTTATGGCGATAAGCTCATTCAAGGCAGATACAAGAAAATGCCCAGAACCAACAGCAGGATCGCAAATTGTAATACTATTTATGATAGTATTCGCCTCTTTTATATCTTTGATAGAAATAGTGTTATACAATTCATCGAAAGAAACAACATTCCAACCTTTTACCGTGTTAAATTTATCTATAACAACTTGCCGAATAGTTTCACGACATATATACGTGGTAATAAAACCAGGAGTGAAATAAGAACCGTCCCTGTACCCGTTTATCTTTTCAAATATCAAACCCAGCACAGAAGCGTTGATGAGCGTCTTGTTTTCTTCTTGGATTTCTTCCGAACCTTCACCGGCAAAATCATAGGCGTCAAGAAATTCAAAGATATACTGTAAGGCGTCTATAGAACCTTTTCGTTTGTTTCCATTACTGTTTTTTAATACGGTTCCGGGGTATAAAGGCATATCTATTCTCGGTAGATTTGCAATAGAAAAATAAGATTTTTCCATATCGGTCATATCAAAAAGGGAACTGTTGAGATATGGTATATTAACAAACTGTTTTCGTATGTGTTCCGGTCTATTCTTAGGCTCTAAGGCAAGCACTTTGAAAAAAAGCGTATTAAGATCGCCATAATTTTTGATTCTGCCGATGTTGAGAAACGTATACTCAGGATTTTTCTTTTGATATTGAAGCTGTTGACTTTCCAGCAGTTTTAAAAATAGAATACGATTAATCCAAAGAAGCGTTAATCCAAGAGCAATCTCAAATTGAGTGTTTTCGCTATCTATAGTATGGGATAATTGAAAGATGGTATTTTCGATTAAGGAACCTTCCTTTCGCTCACTTGGTTTGTTGCGGACTATGATATGCTTACCGGCTGTTCTTTCTTCGGATAATCCCATGATATAAAGCAGTTCATTATAGAAACTTTGATCCAAAGCGTTGCTATCATTGGCGAAATGCAGTTTGAGTAAATGCTGGGGAGACAGCACTTTATACAAGCCGATGAGTTGGTTATCAGCGTCTTTATCTGAGCTTCTGATGATATTTTCGTAATCAGTGATAGTGAAATAGGTATATATTATATCCTGTTTTATTTCTTCGATATACGGAGCAGCGATTTCTGAGTAGAAAAAGTCTATTTTTTTACTGGCAAGTTTACCCGTCTCAAACGCTTTGAATAGATTAAGCAGTTTGGTATTCGAGATGAAATACTTTTCAAACTCCTGAGCGTCGATAATAAACCATTCTATGCTATTAGTGACGACAAGATGTTTCAGTTCAAGATTATTGTTGGTAACACGTTCCCGGAAATAATACAGCAGTAATTCCTGCATAGCCTTCTTATTGAGGTTTTCACGGTTAATCATTTCATTTTTATTACCGGGCTTTTTAGCCTCTATGATAATCCCAACCGGAGTAGCCGTATCCTTACCGGTATGGACAACAAGATTGATATGCCCTGCGGTATTGATGAAATAGTTCGGAGCGTACCAGGTATTTTTCAAGAAGTCAGAAACGAGGTTTTTAAGAAATTTTTCACTTTCTGCGGCATTAGTTTTAACGGTATCCAGCAGATATATGAGATTGGTCTTACATAGTTCGATACCCGCCCG
>JAIRPX010000174.1 GCA_031256775.1 Dysgonamonadaceae bacterium | reverse complement strand
GATACCTTAATTTTTATTCATTTCATGTTTATGAATTATACTTTACGCGGTTTAATTTTGTGCAACGTCATTGCGAGCGTTAGCGAAGCAATCCAGCTGAAAACTGAAAACTGAAAACTAATTTCTGGATTGCTTCAGGCTTCGCCTTCGCAATGACGTTGCACAAAACCATGCCGTGCAGAGTATAAATTTGCTGTTAAAAAAAGGTATCGCAGCTACGCTGCTCTGTTTATATTCCGTACATCTTTTACCCTGCGCTTACGCACACGGCTACAAAGATACTGGCGCTACGCGCCTTCTCGCATAACACAGGGTTTTGCAGATGATCCTGTTTATTTCATATTCCTACTCTGTACGGCATGGTTTTGTGCAACGTCCATTGCAAAGGCGAAACCTGAAGCAACCCAGTAAAAACTGAATTTCTGGATTGCTTCGCTAACGCTAACAATGACGATGCACAAAATTAAATCGTGTAAAGTATAAATCAAGAGTATCATTTTTAATTTATAAGAGCATCTAAACTCCGAATTTACGTCATATTCTGTTTTATTTGCAGATTATTTTTGTATTGTGTCTATAATTGCCTTTTATTTTCTTGTTGACCTCAAAAAATATCGCGACCTTTGCACCGGTTTTAAAATAATAAAGAAAAATAATGCATAAGAGTTGATAAATTAATAAGATAACAGCATTATTAGCGCAAATAGCGTAATTTTTAAATAAAAAGTTTTAGGGCAAAAATGAAAATGTGGTGCAGGGCAGAATTGGTTTCTTCCCTGCATTTTATATATTAAAATTATTGAATAATTTGTTTAATTGCTCCCGTGTTGGGATAGAAAATAATTTGTACCGGCAATTTTTTGTCCTCAAATAGAGAGTTTGCCAATATTCTTGTAATGCCGAATTGAGTTATAAGATGTTCGCCTTTATACATGCGATTGGAACTGTAAAACACTTCAACAGAAGCCGTTCCTGGTACATTATAAACAATTCCCTGCGATTCTTTGCCTTTTCGCTTAGGCTCTATCTCCTCTGTATCTACAGTTTTTAAATCACTGATATTGATATAGACAGGCTCTCCGCTTAAATCATCGGCAGCTACAATGCCTGTGTGTTTTGAAAAACGGAACAGTATTTCCTTACTCAAATCGCTTATTGGTTCTAATTGAAATTTGTCAGTTTTTTTCTCTGTCATGCTTGTGCCGGTAAATAATTCCGTCCAGACTTTTTCCTGAGCTTCCAGGTTGGCTAAAACAATTTTTAATGCTTCGCCATCTTTGGGTGCATTTTCGGCTTCTCCCGTCAATATATCTGAGCGGCTTTCACGGATTTTATAAATCTGTTGCGCAGCTATTTCAGCCATCTTACTGACAGAACCGGCTTGCATATATTCCTTAGTATAAACCGATTGAGGATTAATTGTTGAAACGGAAGAGGTTGCGTTTTTTGTTTCCGTTTTATTCTCATTTATAACAGGCTGGGGGTAATCTGCATTTATTGTACAAATCAAACCGTTTTCGGTTAGATAAACAAACGGCGCAGTTGTTTTAACCTTAAATTCAACCAAATACGATTCATTTTTATTTGGAGCGCTCAAATCCTTTACATAGATTTTGTCTAAAGCATAATCAGTTAAATCTTCGGATATAACAGACTGTTCATTCAAACCCAGATATTTGGATGCATATTTAGCGTAAACGCCTGCTTTTCGTTCTGTTTTGTGATATTCAACTTCTATTTCAAGTATAGTTTTAGGCAGGAAATATTGTATGCCATAGTTATTACTTTTAATAGCGCTCACTTTCACAACATTTGTTTGAGCTGTTACTTGTAAATTACACATACATAACACGCTAATAATTAAAGGAATGATACGGTTTTGAAAATTCATATTTTTAATTTTTAAATAAATAAGATACTGTCAGCAGTGAATCTTAACTGCGAATATGACTAAATGCAAATCCCAGATTATCAATTATATCACTTGCAATCAAACTTTCGTGCGACTGTTTTTCCAAAGCTATATCTCCTGCTAATCCATGAACGAAAACTCCGATTCTTGCAGCGTCAACAGGTTTATAATTTTGGGCAAGCAACCCTGTCATTATACCGGTTAAGACGTCTCCACTACCGGCTGTAGCCATTCCCTGATTGCCTGTGGAATTAAAAAATACATCCTGGTCGGGTGTACAAATAGCTGTATATGCGCCTTTTATTACAATGACACATTTTAATGTAGCTGCCAGATACAGAGCTTTTTGCAAGCGTTCGTATGAAGATTCGCTTTTGCCCACCAGCCGGTCAAACTCGCCAACATGAGGCGTTAATATAGAGTTTGCAGGAACAATACGCAACCATTCTTTGTCCTGGCTGATGATATTCAGCGCGTCTGCATCTAAAACAATAGGTATTTGCACTTGGGAAAAAAGTTCTATCAGCGCCGAGCCTGTTGCTGTATTTTTCCCGATTCCAGGTCCGATTCCGATAGCGGAATATGGAGAAATATCAGGTATTTCGCTGATAAAATTATTTTCTTTATCAGCAATAACCATTGCTTCCGGGAAAGTGGTTTGCATATCATGTTCCCCACATGCGGGCAAAAGACTTGTTACCAAGCCAGAGCCTGCTTTAAGGCATGATTTTGCGCACAAGATTGCAGCGCCTGTTTTCCCCCTGCCTCCTGCAATAATCAAGGCATGTCCTAATTGATTTTTATGAACAAAACGGTTTCTTGTTTGGAGAAGAGGCTGTATATCTTCTTTTGTAAGATAGTAGTATGGCGTATCTAATTGTGCTATGCTTTGTTTGTCAAGTCCGATTTCCAATACTTCCCAATTGCCGACATAAGCATTTGAGTCAGACATTAGAAAAGATAATTTAGGGAAATGATAAGTAAAAGTTTTAAAGGCTTTTACTATTGTGTCTTTTGTGTTTTGTGAATTATCTTCCCCAAACAGTCCCGAAGGCATATCAATTGAATATATTTTTGCTTCTGTATTGTTTATATACTTGACAAGGGCGGCAAAACCACCAGTTAACGCTTTGTTTCTGATTCCGGAGCCGAACAACCCGTCAATAATAATATCGTCTTTTTCTATTTTGGGAGGTGAAAAACTCTGCTGAATTTCATGAAATGAAACGCCCGTTTGCGCTAATTTATTTTTATTAGTATTGCAATCGGCTGAAAGACTGTTCTTTGTATTTAACAAAAAGCATTTTACCGAATAATTTTCAGCAGCCAGGAGACGTGCTATCGCCAGTGCGTCGCCACCATTATTTCCGTGACCGGCAAACACAAATATCCGGTGACGATTAGAAACCTCTTTTGTAAAAACTTTTACGAACTCAACGGCAGCGCGTTCCATCAATTCAATGGATGCTATAGGTGTACGTTCTATTGTCGATTTTTCTAAATCACTGATATGAGAAATATTGAATATCTTCATGTTTGTATAATTTTATTATTTTATATATGTGCGACCCGCATATTAAAGCGCAAATTTACATGATAATTCTAAGATTTCCAAGCATATTATGTATGAAAATTGTATGTTCAGAATATAATTAATTAAAATACAACGAATTAAAAAAATAAAAGTTTGAAGACTTTAAGAGCAAACTGGATAAGAGACATGATGTCAATTATGAATTATTTGCTGGCGCGTATTACAAACCTGCGTAAGTATGAATCAGATAATAAAAAAAAATCCAAGTCTTTTAGACTTGGAATGTTCAGACGATTGTTTGCAGTATGTTTTCTACCACGCGACCTAAATCTGCTTCTGTAAGTATCGACCCCGACGGCAAGCACAAACCTGATTTGAACAACCGCTCGCTCGTACCGTCGCCGTAATATGGGTGATCCTTGAAAACCGGCTGAAGGTGCATTGGCTTCCATAGCGGGCGCGATTCTATATTGGCTTTTTCCAGCGAAAGACGTAAATCTTCGCTGGTTATATTGTTGGTTTTGTGATGGTTAACAGTAATGGAAGTCAGCCAGTAATTAGAATAGAAATCATGAGAAGGTTCTGTTTGAAAAGTAATCCCTTCTGTATTTGATAGTTGTTCGCGATAAAACCGGTTATTTTTCCTTCGCTGTTCCACTCTTTCTGGCAATACTTGCATTTGTCCGCGACCTATTCCCGCGCAAATATTGCTCATCCGGTAGTTGTACCCAATGTGCAGGTGATGATAGTACGGAAGCGGCTC
>JAIRPX010000314.1 GCA_031256775.1 Dysgonamonadaceae bacterium | reverse complement strand
ACGCCGTGCGGACATCCTGAAGGGTATATTGAAGCCTTTGCCAATATCTACCGCAATTTTGCCAACACTGTTCAAGCCCGCATTGCCGGAGAAGATCCAAAACAGGAATGGCTTGATTTTCCCAATGTTAACGACGGACTGCGCGGTATGCAATTCATAGAAACCATTGTCACAGCCGGATATGACGATAGCCGTAAATGGGTTAAATGGATAGAATAAATAAGCGCTGGAACGAAGCAATCCAGAAATAATTATAAATTATAAATTATGAATTATGAATTAGCTGGCGCAGCTTTCGCGCTTCACTCCCCGTTCCTCGTTTTTTCGCTGATAATCAGTGTTGACGGCATTTGCTGCAACGCCTCCCTGTCACATTCTGAAACATCGTTCCATGTTACATAGCTGATCAGCATGAAATTATATTTCTTCAGCAGTTCGGAAGTAATTTCATCATCAGGCAGCAGGGATGCGTATCTGTTTGTTTCGATGAACTGTTTTATTTTCTTGCCGACATTCCATTTTTCCTGCGACTTTAAAATAGAACGGCACAATATGTTAGCCATTCCATGAGTGAATGTTAACAGGTTTTGCGCATAACGCAGCAGGAATAAATCCCTTTCCGAATCAATTACAATCAGCACGCGGGTAGCGCTTACGAAATCGCGGTTTATCAGAACGCCCACAGTACAGTTTGCTTGTTCGATAAACATTTTTGTTTTATCTTTTAACAGTGAATTTGGAAAGAACCACGATTCAACTCCAGCCAAAGGTTTAAGATAATGTCCCTGAGCCGATTCGAGATATTGATTTGCAGCGATGTCGTTAGGCAGGTTGCTCCAGTTTATACCGGCTCCAACCAGTAAAAAATGATATTTTTCTTCATTAACAATAGCCATAATATCTTCGCTGACATTATTCGATATTTCGTAGCGTGTTTGAATGTTGATTCCCGATTTTTGGGCTTCATCCAAGATTGGCGCAAAGCTGACCGTTTCAAAACTGTCTATTTGCAAGGGATTTACGTCTGCTCCGGAAGTGAAATGCAAGGCTGTTATGTCCAGATGTTCCTTTCTTACAGAAAACATTTGATGCAGTACTTTCAGCATGATCTGTCCATTACCGGCGCGTCCGAAAGAAAGCATTATTTTAAATGTTTTTTCCGTATGTTCCTGCGTTTTGTGCGAGGCTGAGCGGGCGCGTCTTCGGTAGAAAGATTTAATAAAGTAGAGTAGGGGAGTGGTCATAAACGTAGTGAACAAAGTCATCAGTACCAGCATGACAAAAACGGTTGACGAAAGGATGTGCATTTCATATCCAATAGTCAGCACAACAAGTTCCATCAGTCCCCGCGTATTCATTAAAGCTCCTATATAGAGGCTGTTTCTCCAGCTTTCGCCTACGGCGCGGGCGGCAATGGAAGCTCCTCCGAATTTTCCTAAAATTGCTACTAAAATAAATATCCCGCACATTCCCCACAGTTCGGGAGTATTCAGCAGTCCTATTTCTGTTTTTAATCCTGTAAGTACAAAAAACAGGGGAAGAAATAGCGAAAGTGAAACGGCTTCAACCTTTTCTGCCATAATTTTACGGAACTTAATATCGCTTGGCATAACAACTCCAGCCACGAAAGCGCCGAACAGGGCGTGCAAACCCAGTATTTCCGTCAGGAAAGAAGACATCACAAGAATCAGGAAAACGAATGCAACCAAACCTTTGTCAATCACTTCCTCATTGTGGTAAACCTGTCCTACCATTCGGAGGAAAGGTCGTATAATAAAGAACATAGCCATAACGTAAATACCTGAAAACAGAATATTATAAGCTGCGCTTAATATTGTTCCCGCCTGCGCTATACTAACAATAACCGCCAGCATACACCATGCAATAATATCACCATTAGCGGCACTTGCCAGCGAAATAGTTCCAAGATAAGTTTTTGTAAGACCTTTTTCCTGTATGATACGGGCTAATACTGGAAAAGCCGTGATACTCAATGCTATACCTATAAAAAGAGCGAAAGAAAGGAAAGGTGTGCCTTCGTCGGCATATTTGCTGTAAATGAAATAAGCCAGCACGACGCCAAAAAAGAATGGCACGATTATACTTGCATGACTTATAAGAATCGTTTCTTTCAATTTGTTGCGTACTTCGGTTATATTCAATTCCATACCTATGGCAAACATGAATAGGATCAAACCGAACTGGCTTAGCAGTCCCAGATTGTCTAATGAAGCGGCAGGAAAAAGAAATTCAGATATGCAAGGCATCCAGTAGCCTAAAATAGAAGGACCTAAGATTATGCCTGCGAGAATTTCGCCAATAACCGCAGGCTGTTTTATTTTCAGGAACATGGCGCTGAAAAAGCGGCAACATAGGAGGATAACGATGATTTGCAATAAAAGAATCCCGAAAGGCGATTGAATATGTTCGAGCGTAAATTTAAAAAAGACGGATATACTGTCTCCCTGATATTCGGAAGACATATTTGTGAACGTCGTCATCGCCTCGCTGTTATGATGATTTCCTTCCACGATGAAGAAGTATATCAGTGAACCGAAAACAAGAATCATAGCTATGTAAAAAATCAGACTTTTTGTTCCTTTGTTCATATTTAAACCTTTCATTAGTCAATAATTATTCCACTGCCCAGACACAACCGGCAGTCCCTGTCATACACAACTCCGAATTGTCCGGCGGCTATTCCCTGTATCTTGTCGTCTGATTCGATTCGGTAAATATCGCCGATTCTGCTTATTCTTCCCAAAGTAAAATCAGGAGTATGCCGGATTTTGAATGATATTTCTTTTTCCCCGCAAAATTCTCCCCATATATCTTCGGTAATAAAATGGAAGCCTTGCAGATTAACCGTTTTTCCATATTGAGTTTCAGGGTCGTAACCGTTGGAAACGTAGATAATGTTTTGTTCTGCGTCTTTTTTGACGGCAAACCATGGACCCCCGCTCAGGTATAATCCTTTTCGCTGACCGATAGTGTGAAACCAGTATCCTTTATGTTTGCCCAGCACTTTGCCTGTTTCCAATTCTACTATGTCGCCTTGCTGTTCGCCCAAATATCTGCGTATGAAATCGTTATAGTTTATTTTTCCAAGGAAGCAAATTCCCTGACTGTCTTTTCGTGCCGCGCTGGGCATATTCTGGTCTGCGGCGATTTTCCTCACTTCGCTTTTCTGCAGATGACCAATCGGAAACATCAGTTTAGATATTTGCAGATAATCCACCTGACCAAGGAAATAAGTCTGGTCTTTAACTTTGTCGGCGGCTGTGGAAAGACATGTTTTGCCGTTTATTGTGGTAGTTGTAGCATAATGACCTGTGGCAATCCGGTCGAAATTGTGTCCCCATTTCTGTTCAAAAACGCCGAATTTAATTAATTTGTTGCACATCATATCGGGATTTGGCGTTAATCCGCGCCTGACAGATTCAATTGTGTAGCTGATGACTTTTTCCCAATAATCCTTTTGCAGGGAAACAACGTCCATTTTGCATCCATATTTTTTTGCCAGGCATGTAACTATTTCCAGATCCTCTTCGTGCGAGCATCCGAAATAGCCGTCATCATCTTCCATACCGATTTTGATATAAAAAATATGCGGAGTATAACCGGCTTCTTTCAGCTGATAAATCATTACCGAGCTGTCAACTCCTCCCGACGTTAATGCTGCAATATCCATAACTTGCCTCTCTTTATTATTAAAAAAATCTTTCGTACAAAGATAATACAAAATGCTGAAAATACAAAAACAAAGGATACGGATAAACG
>JAIRPX010000118.1 GCA_031256775.1 Dysgonamonadaceae bacterium | reverse complement strand
TGGCGATGCACCCAACCTCTGGGACGCCAATTATGCCCGTAAACATGCTTTCAAGGGATTTGCCGATGGCTTGGCGGGAAAAGATGTAGGTGCAGAATTTCCGGGAACGCTGGAATATTGATATATCGAATTTTAATGAGTTGTTTAGTAAAGTATGGTTTCTTAAGTTTTATTCTTTGCTTCGCTCTTTTGGGCGAAGCAAAGGTAAAACTGCCTGCTTTGATTTCTAATGGAATGGTGCTTCAACGCGATATGCCGGTGAAAATATGGGGCTGGGCTGATGCAAACGAAACGGTTAAGCTACAGCTTTCCGGACAGTCGCATCAAACTTTTCAAACAGAAGCCGACAAAAACGGCAATTGGGAAATAACGCTTCCCGCGCAACCGGCAGGAATCGGTTATACGTTGATAATCAACGATATGGAAATCAAGGATGTGATGTTTGGCGACGTATGGATTTGTTCGGGACAATCCAACATGGAATTGCCCGTTCACAGGGTTTTGTCGCTGTATAAACAAGTTCCGGCTAATCCACAAATTAAGCAGTTTTTAGTCCCGCAAACATACAATTTTCATGCGCCTCAAACTGATTTTGCTTCCGGTCGCTGGGCTACGGCTACCCCCATAACTGTCGTGGATTTTTCAGCTGTCGCTTATTTTTTCGCTTTGGAATTATACGACCGCTACAAAGTTCCCATTGGATTGATAAACAATGCTTTAGGCGGATCTCCCGCCGAAGCGTGGATTGGCGAAGATTCGCTAAGGCGCTATCCTCATTATTACAGTGAATTACAACGTTTTAAGGACGACAAACTTGTTGAGGGTATTATTGTTTCCGACAGGGAGCGAATCCATGCGTGGTATGATGATTTATATCGAAAAGACAAAGGATATGCCTCAACTATGTGGTATTCAGATCAATTGAATACGAATGACTGGTCGTCAATGAATGTTCCGGGCTACTGGACGCAGGAAAATGCTCAACCGGTAAACGGTTCAATGTGGTTTCGCAAAACTTTCAGCTTGCCTGATTCTTTGTCCGGTCAACCGGCAAAACTGATTCTGGGCGCTATTGTTGATGCTGATTCTGTGTATGTTAACGGACAATTTGTTGGCGCAACAGGCTATCAGTATCCGCCAAGGAGATACGATTTGGCAACAGGCATTTTAAAAGCCGGAGAAAATACGCTTACAGTTCGTGTAATCAGCGAGTCGGGTAGGGGAGGGTTTGTTGAAGGCAAGTTCTACGGTTTGGAATTTAAGCATCAAACTGTCGATTTGAGCGGCAGTTGGCGCTATAAGCTTGGCGCTCAAATGGAACCTTTGCAGGGCGAAACTTTCATTCGCTGGAAACCGGCTGGTTTATACAATGCCATGCTGTCTCCGATGTTCAATTATGCAATCAAAGGAGTAATCTGGTATCAGGGCGAATCCAATACGGGAAAACCGGCTGAATATCAGGAGCTTTTTACTACGCTTATCCGCAACTGGCGCAATCAGTGGAAACAGGGCGATTTTCCTTTCCTGTATGTGCAGCTGGCTAATTTCATGAAATCATGCGCCTCTCCAACGGAAAGTAATTGGGCGGAACTGCGTGAAAGTCAGCTGAAAACGCTTGCATTACCAAATACAGGCATGGCAGTAACCATTGATATTGGAGAATGGAACGATATTCACCCGTTGAATAAACAGGACGCGGGTGAACGCTTGGCATTAGTCGCCAAAAAAATTGCGTATAAAGAAAATGATGTTGTTTATTCGGGTCCTGTTTACAAATCCATGCAGATAGACGGAAGCAAAATTATTCTTTCATTTAATCATACAGGCAGCGGTATAATGTTCAAAAACGATGGAGAAAACCATGCTTTTGCCATTGCCGGAAAAGATATGCAGTTTGTTTGGGCGTCGGCAAAAATAGAAAATAACAAGGTTGTTGTCTGGAACGATAACGTTGCTCAGCCGGTAGCCGTGCGTTATGCATGGGCGGATAATCCGGAAAATGCCGATTTATACAATTTGGAAGGATTGCCCGCATCGCCTTTCAGAACTGATATAACTATAATTAAAACAATCAAATAGAAAACTTTATATGGACATACATACTGTAAAAACGAAAGGTTTCTACAAATTATCGTGGGTACAGCGAGTCGGATTCGGTTCTGGCGATCTGGCACAAAATCTTATTTATCAGACAGTTGCTCAATATCTGCTGATTTTTTACACCAATGTTTTCGGACTTCCTGCGGCTCAGGCGGCAGTCATGTTTCTCGTTGTCCGCTTGGTGGACGTACTTTGGGATCCTATGGTGGGCGCTTTTGTGGATAAGCGAAGCCCTAAACTCGGAAAATATCGGGCATATCTTGTATTGGGCGGCATTCCGCTCACGGCTTTTGCCATTCTCTGTTTCTGGAACGGCTTTTCAGGCTCATTGCTTTATGCTTACGTAACATACGTTGGCTTGTCGCTGTGCTACACATTGGTCAATGTGCCTTATGGAGCGCTGAATGCTTCATTAACAAGGGATACCGACGAAATCACCAAACTCACGTCAACCCGTATGTTCTTAGCCAATCTGGGCGGCTTGGCTGTTGCGTATGGTATTCCTACTATAGTTCAATATTTTTCGCCGGATGGAAAAATGAATTCTTCCCATGCTGGAAATGCCTGGTTTATTACCATGACTATCTATGCTTTAGCCGGATTGCTACTGCTTGTTTTCTGCTACACGCAAACCAAAGAGCGCGTGGTGATGGAAGAAGATAAAACTTCGGAAGTGAAGGCTTCTGACTTGTGGGTTGAGTTTGTTCGTAACCGTCCGTTGCGCGTTTTGGCTTTCTTTTTCATCACGGCTTTTGCTATGATGGCGATAGGCAACTCCGCCGGTTCATACTATATGATCTACAATGTGCAGGCTCCCGAATGGCTTCCTTATTTTGCTGCTCTTGGCAGTATTCCTGCATTTATTTTTATGCCTATGGTACCGGCAATCAAACGTTGGATCGGCAAAAAACAGATGTTTTATGTCTTTTTGTCGATAGCTATTCTGGGTATGGCAATGCTGTATGTTATTTCTGTAATACCTGCGCTGAGAACGCAAATCTGGCTTGTTTTAGCAGCTCAATTTGTTAAATCGACAGGGATTATTGTCGCCACAGGCTATATGTGGGCGCTGGTTCCCGAAGTTATTTCTTACGGCGAACATACCACCGGCAGGCGTATTTCTGGCATTGTCAATGCGCTGACTGGTATTTTCTTTAAGGCGGGTATGGCTTTGGGTGGCGTTGTTCCGGGTTTCGTATTGGCATTTTCAGGTTTCGACGAAAAAAACGCCGTCTCGCAATCGGCTTTTGCCCAGCAGGGTATTTTATTGCTTGTATGTGTTATTCCTGCTGCTCTGCTTGTTTTGTCAATATTCATTATTTCAAAATATGAATTAGATGATAAACGTATTGATGTGATAAATAGAGAAATAGAAGATAGGGGGTAGAGTTTAGAGTATAGAGTTACAATTTTATTAAGATGATGAAAAAAATATTTTTCTTTACTGCAATTTATTTGGTTTTATCTGCTTGTTCTGTTGATAAAACGCCAGCATTGAAAGATGCTTTTAAAGATAAATTCCTGATCGGAGCGGCAGTTAATGTTGCTCAAAGTTCGGGAGTTGACACGCTTGGAATAGCTGTAATCAGGGAACAGTTCAACAGTATTACGCCTGAAAACTGCATGAAAAGCATGTATCTGCAACCGGAAGAAGATCATTTCTTTTTCGACGATGCGGATCAATTTGTCGATTTAGGACTGAAAAACAGTATGTTTACAATTGGACATTGCTTAATTTGGCATTCGCAGGCGCCCGCCTGGTTTTTTATTGATGAAAATGGCAATGATGTTTCACGCGAAACGTTGATGGAACGCATGAAAAAGCATATCACAACTGTTGTTTCCCGTTATAAGGGAAAAATACGCGGCTGGGATGTTGTTAACGAAGCTATTCTGGATGATGGATCCTGGCGTCAAAGTAAGTTCTATGATATTATAGGCGAAGATTTTGTCCGTTTGGCTTTTCAATGGGCGCACGAAGCCGACCCAGACGCCGAATTGTATTATAACGATTATTCAATGGCAAATGAAGGTAAGCGCAATGCTGTTGTGGCTATGGTTAAATCATTGCAAGACAAAGGTATAAAGATAGATGGCATTGGTATGCAGGGTCATTTGAGCATGGATTTTCCTTCCGTAGTGGATTTTGAGAAAAGTTTGCTGGCTTTTTCCGAATTGGGCGTTAAAGTGATGATTACAGAACTGGATCTGGGCGTACTGCCTAATCCTAAAAAAGACGTTGGCGCCAATATTGCAGATACTTACGAATACCGGAAAGAAATGAATCCATACGTCGAAGGTTTGCCTGAATCTGTTTATATGGCATGGAGCAACCGTTTCAATGAGTTCTTCAGCCTGTTCATGAAACATAGCGACAAAATCAGCCGCGTAACCTTGTGGGGCGTAAGCGACCATGATTCATGGAAAAACGACTGGCCAATTCCGGGACGCACGGATTATCCATTACTTTTTGACAGGAATTACCAGGCAAAACCGGTTGTAAAACAAATCATGAACAATAAACGATGAAAGTAAGATATTTAGTTCCAAATGATTATATGGCAGATCCTGCCGTACATGTTTTCGACGGAAAGTTATATATTTATCCGTCGCACGATCGCGAAAGCGGTATTCCCGAAAATGACAACGGCGATCATTTCGACATGAAAGATTATCATGTTTTTTCGATGGAAGATGTAGAGAATGGAGCCGTAACCGATCATGGCGTAATTTTGGATGTGAATGATATTCCCTGGTCGGGACGGCAACTGTGGGATTGCGACGTAGCCTGCAAAAATGGGAAGTATTACCTGTATTTTCCTCTCAAAGACAAAAATGACATTTTTCGCATAGGCGTGGCAATTGCCGACCGTCCGGAAGGTCCTTTCATTCCTCAACCCGATCCGATTAGAGGAAGTTACAGCATCGATCCCTGCATTTTG
Source organism: Dysgonamonadaceae bacterium (assembly GCA_031256775.1). Taxonomy (GTDB): domain Bacteria; phylum Bacteroidota; class Bacteroidia; order Bacteroidales; family Azobacteroidaceae; genus Azobacteroides. Next base: position 858 of record JAIRPX010000118.1, on the reverse strand, counting down.
GAAGATAATGGCGAATATTACATGTATTTCGGCGGCTTGTGGGGTGGACAGCTGCAACGCTATCGTGATAACAAAGCTCTTGAAAGCGCTGTTTTCCCTGCCGGTAACGAGCCTGCTATTCCTTCTCGCGTGGTAAAACTAAGCGATGACATGCTTCAATTCGCCGAAGAACCGCATCCGGTAATTATCACTGATGAAAAAGGCAATCCGCTGAAACATAGCGATACGGGACGCCGCTTTTTTGAAGCCTCGTGGATGCACAAATATAACGGCAAATACTATTTTTCCTATTCTACCGGCGATACGCATCTTCTGTGTTATGCCATTGGCGACAATCCATACGGTCCTTTCGTATATCAGGGTGTAATCCTCACGCCCGTAGTTGGATGGACAACCCATCACGCCATCGTGGAATTTAAGGGTAAATGGTATCTCTTCCATCATGATTGCGTTCCTTCGGGTGGCGTTACCTGGCTTCGCAGCCTGAAAGTAACGGAACTGAAATATAATGCAGACGGTAGTATAGAAACAATCGACGGCGGTTAATTAGGAATTAAAAATTATGAATTATGAATTAGCTGGCGCGATAGCGTTGTCGTCATTGCGAAGGCGAAGCCTGAAGCAATCCAGAAATTAGTTTTCAGTTTTCAGTTTTCAGTTTTCAGCTGGATTGCTTCGCTGGCGCTCGCAATGACGTTGCACGAAATTAAACCGCGTAAAGTATAATTCATAAACATGAAATGAATAAAAATTAAGGTATCGCAGCTACGCTGCTCTGTTTATACTCCATACATCTTTACCGTGCGCTTACGCACACGGCTACAAAGATACTGGCGCTACGCGCCTTCTCGCAAAACA
>JAIRPX010000117.1 GCA_031256775.1 Dysgonamonadaceae bacterium | reverse complement strand
AAATTAAACCGCGTAAAGTATAATTCATAAACATGAAATGAGTAAAAATTAAGGTATCGCAGCTACGCTGCTCTGTTTATATTCTGTACATCCTTTACCGTGCGCTTACGCACACGGCTACAAAGATACTGGCGCTACGCGCCTTCTCGCAAAACACAAGGTTTTGCAGATAATCCCTAATATTTCCTGCTTTTTTAATCAAATTTTAATATATCAAGAGGGTGAGAAGCTGCAATGTGGGCTAAATAATTTTTGATACGTTTTTTAAAAAGCTTACCTTTGTGTAAAATTTAGTAAAACGCAATTAAGCAGTTATGTATGGATGTTAATTCCCATAAAGACCCATCTATAATGGTGGATTTATTCAGCAAAATATCATTAGATGCTGAATACTTTTCTGTGCGCAGGATTCAAATGGAAGGCAGGAAAGTTGAATTGCCCACACCACCTATCCGGGCAAGTATACATTGTTTTGTATTTATTACGGGAGGAGAAACCTTAGTAACAATCGGCGAAGAAACATACTGTTTTAAGGCTAATGAATGTGCTTCCATTCCTGCCGGACAAGTATTCTCTGTACGCTATTTTGATAATACCACAGGTTTTATGGGAAGATTCAATGATGAATTTTTGAACAGTAATATCGACGGAAAAAACGTGATTGGGTCTTTTTCTATTCTAAGGCGTTGGGGAACACATAAAGTTTGTTTCGATGCTGAACATTCGAAATATATTGGTGATATTTTTGAACGCCTGTACGTCGAAAGTTCAAGCAAAAAGAATAAAAACATCATAAGGGCTTATCTGACTACCTTACTCACGGAAATAGAGGAAATTCATCAGCCAAACAGTGACGCTCCAATACAAACCGAAAATGATATTTGCAACAAATACATCGAACTTGTTTTTAAATGCAGTAAACACGACGTCTCTCTTTCTGAATACGCCGCACAACTGAATATTACTCAAAATTACCTCTCTAAAATTGTAAAACGTTTTACGGGAAAAACTCCTCTTGCATGGATTACGGAAGCCGTTGTTTTAGACGCAAAAGTGTCGCTGTGCCAAACGGCGATGACGACAAGCGAAATTGCTTTTAGTGTCGGTATTGATGACCCGTCCTATTTTGCGCGGCTCTTTAAGAAGCAAACAGGTTATACACCGCAGGAATATAGAGAGAAAAAAAAGTCCCAAGAATGTCCATTATAGTCCTGTAACGGAAACTTACATTTGGCGTAATTTTGCAGCCTGATAAATAAGTAGGTTTCAGAATGGATTTTTTGTGCGCGTTGTTTATGTTTATTCCACAGCTCTCATCAATAGATACGGTTCAGGTATGTGAATTGTCGCCTGTAACGGTGGTTGGCTCATTGAAGCAGGAGAGCGTTTATGCAGAACAACCGTTATCTTTCACTTCCATTGACGGGAAAGACATAGATGCCAACCGTATTACAGAGCCAAAAAATCTTTCGTTGACCGTTCCCAATCTCTTGTATGCAGATTATGGTTCCAAGATGACAAGCTCAATATACATAAGGGGTATTGGTTCGCGCACGGAACAGTCGGCAATGGGTTTATATGTAGACAATATTCCAATTCTCAATAAAAATAATTATGATTTCGATTACTTCGACATCAACAGAATTGACGTTTTGCGCGGACCTCAGGGAACGCTTTATGGACGCAATACCATCGGGGGCGTCATTGGTGTACATACGATTTCGCCTTTCAGTTATCAGGGTACACGTTTGAATACCAGTTACGGAAACGAAAATACATGGGCATTGCATGTTTCAACATATCAAAAACCGACCGAAAATTTTGCTTTTTCCATTGGTTTGAACCACTTTTCCAGTGATGGTTTCTACACGAATAATTACGACGGGACATCTGCCGACCGCATTTTAAGCGAAAGCGGAAGGACAAAAATACAAGTCAGACTTTCGCCGAATTGGATGCTGGAAAATGTATTCTTTGCCCATTTTGTGAAACAGAATGGGTTTGCCTACTCACTTTATGACGAAGAAAGTCGAAAGGTTCAGCCGATTAATCACAACGATCCTTGCACATATAACCGGCAGGGGGTAACCGAAGGGCTAACCTTGCAATATTTTGGAAACGACATTCGATTTTCCTCTACGACAAGCTATCAGCACACTAACGATGAAATGATTTTAGACCAGGATTTTCGTCCTGTATCTATGTTTACGCTTTGCCAATCACAACAGGAAAATGCTTTTACGCAAGAATTTGTAATACGTTCGACGAAAAAAAAGAAATGGCAATGGATTTCGGGGGCATTTGGTTTTTATAAACAGGTGGATATGGATGCGCCTGTCATGTTTAAAAAAGACGGGATAGACGAACTTATCCTTGCCAATGCCAACGCCGGAATACACACAGTTTTCCCTAATGCGACCCTTTTGATAGAAGAAAACCAATTTCCTATCAAAAGCCAGTTTGAGTTGCCTGTATATGGGTTTTCGCTTTACCACCAATCAACTTTCAATGTTGGACGTTGGGAATTTTCAGGCGGCATACGTGCCGATTACGAACATACGGTCATCAGCTATGCCAACTCGACCGGCATCAATTACCGGTTTACCCTGACCATGCCTGAATATAAGAGATTGCCTGTTGAAATGGCAGGCGAACAGCGTAAATCTTTTTTTGAAATATTACCAAAAGTGGCTACCATGTATAAAACTGATATGGGCAAGCTGTATGCTACCGTTGCACGCGGATATAAAACTGGCGGTTTTAATACGCAGATTTTTTCCGACATTTTGCAAAACAAGATGATGAACGATTTGATGTCTGATTTGGGTGTTTACTTTGGCGGCAATACAGCAGCCTACAATGCCGAAACAGCCATCTCGTACAAGCCCGAATATAGTTGGAATTACGAAGTGGGCGGACATTTTAACCTGTTGGATGAAAAATTGTTGATTGATGCGGCATTGTTTTACATCGACTGCCGGAACCTGCAGTTGACTGTTTTCCCACCAGGAAAAACCACAGGGCGTTTGATGTCCAATGCTGGACAAATGCAAAGTTTTGGTGGCGAATTGTCTACTCGCTATAATTATAAGAAAATTTGCTTTGAAGGAAGTTATGGCTACACAAATGCTACGTTTCTCAGTTATGACAATGGAAATGAAGATTATTCGGGAAACTACGTTCCTTATGCACCAATGAACACCCTTTCGTTGCATGGTGGCTATAGATTGGATATTTCCCGCAAATGGTTAGACAATATTTTGTTTGATATGTGCTGGCAAGGTGTAGGGAAAATATATTGGAACGAAAGCAATAACATTTCTCAGCCTTTCTACAGCCTTCTAAATGCAAATATTACTTTTCAAAAGGATGATTTTAATCTCGGTTTATGGGCAAAAAACCTGACGGGAACCGATTATCATACTTTTTATTTTAAATCCATAGGTCATTCCTTTGTTCAACAAGGGAAACCTGTTCAATTCGGAATTTTTATCAATTTAATATTATAATAACGCAATGAAAAATCTCAACTTTTTGCTGATTGCTATTATGGCGCTTTTAATAACTGCCTGTAACAAAGACGAACCGAAGGATGAATCAATAGTGGTTTCGGAAGGGACTTATGTAGGCAAATTAACTGTTGACCAGAATGACGGTACATTTTACACGCAAGAAAATGTAAGTGTTGTATTTTTGCCCGAAACAAAGGGCAAGGCTGAAATAAAGATGTTGCAGGTGTCGTTTTCGGCAAAAATGCCCCTGAAACTGGATATGACTATTCCTAACATTACCACAAGTGAAATATCCGAAGGATTGTCCCTTAGTGGCGATAGTATTGTTCCGTTGGCGATGGGTGGCGAATTTCCCCAATATACCATTACCAAAATGACAGGTAAAGTCCAACCTCAAACTTTGTCGATTGCATTGAAGTGCGGTGTATTCCCGCTGACATTTTCAGGGATAAAAAATAACTGATATGGACGCATATTGGCGTAAAGGTATTTTCGTCGTTTTGGAGTATCCTCGAACTGTTCCGATAGAAAAAGAGAGTTGAAAAGGAGTGGTTTCCCGAAAATCCAAAAAAAGAAAAACAAAGTGAAATATTTACTCATCGTTTTGGGTATTGTCAGCCTGTGTTTGGGTGTTTTAGGCATTTTCCTGCCTGTTTTACCCACTACGCCTTTTTTATTGCTATCGGCGGCATTGTTTATGCGCAGTTCCAAACGTCTGTATCATTGGCTATTGAATCATAAAGTCTTTGGACAATATATTCGTAGTTTTATGGAAGACAAGTCTATTCCGCTAAAAGTTAAAGTCATCTCAATAACCGTTATGTGGGTTACTATGTTTAGTATTATCTTTTTTGTGATAAACGGAAAACTCTGGTTGCAATTACTTTTGTTTGCCATTGCTATTGGCACTACCATACATATCCTGTCATATAAAACAAAAAAAATCGACTCTTCAAAAAAAAGTAAAACAAAAGAACTATCATGACTACGAGGAAATTTTTTTTATTTAGTGGTTTAAGCATGTTGCTTATTGCATTTACAGCCAAATGGACAGGTGCGCCGCCTTATTGCTTCATAATATTATTTGGCATTGCCATCTCGTTGAAATCCATTTTTCTGATACTGGTCTTTCGGGAAAAAGGGTTTAAACCGAGTTTATGGCTTTACCTGATTCTGGCAGGCGTTGCATTGATGCTGCTTTCCATACTCTTTAAAAATACATTTCAGATGCCTGTTCTGAATAAAATTCTTTTCTATGGAGCAATCATGCTGAAAATGTCAGGATTGGTTTTGATGCTGTTTAGTAAAAGAAAGACCAAGTAATCATTGGGATAAAAAATATTATACTCTGCTCGGTATGGTTTTGTGCAACGTCATCGCTAACGCTCGCAATGACGATGCACAAAATTAAACTGCGTAAAGTATAACAATGGGGTTTATTGTAGAGGCTCTTTTAGTCATGCACCTATTTCAATTTTAGGCAAAGATGCAGTTTGAGCAATAAAATTGCTGCGAATCAGATTGTTATTATTTTCTTGATAACAATATGTTCAATGGTTTTTATTTTCAATAAATAAATCCCTTTCGTTAAATAAACTTTATGTTCATTAGTTTGAGGTTTGTCTTTCAATACCAAATTTCCGAATAAAGAATATATTTCAATCATTTCCATATTCCTGTTTGATTTAATATTGAGTATTTTGTCTTTCGCGTAAGCATATACATTGAAGGCGGAATTATATGTTTGATTTATAGAGGAATAATCATCTTTGTCAAAATACACGGCATAAACATTTGCCGATTGGTTTTTCCACACCATTTTTACATGATGAATTCCATCTATTTTATCAAAAACCGCTGAAGAAAACCTGTATTGAATAGGAGAGCCGGATTTTACAGCTTTCACTTCTACTAAAGGTTTAAGTTCATTACAACCGAACCCTTTAATATTTGCAGAATGATTTCGCCATTTAACATAAACTTTATGTATCCCAACGACGTTAACGGCAAACGTAGAACTTGAAGTAACATATTCTCCCACATTCGTTTTTTCCACAGGAACAGAGGCTATCAAAGTCAGTGTGTTTTCTAAATATATATCAAAACAGGCATCATTTAAAGTCGCATCAGGATTAGAATATTCTATGAATACACGAGAAAAGTCTCCATATCTCCCACTCCCAAATTCGATATCAGATATTCTGATAAGGGTGCCGTCGCTGGTATTTACAATAGACTTTGTATTCCGGTCATATTTTGCACCTCCTTCTGCCGAGCCTGCATCTTCTATTTTTATCAAATAATTCAATGCCACACCGGAGGTATTTCCCATAGATATATATAAGTCTTCGGCATAAATGTTTATAAATAGGGGAAGAAACAGTGCGACTAATATTGTTTTTTTCATTCCTTTCATCCTGATGTTAATTAATAACTCCCATTATTCTTGATTATATATTTTTGTAATGTTGCGGCCAGATCCATCGGCAGCATATAAACGTAAGTATTGGGGAGGTAAGATTCCAGTCTTTCCAGTTCTCTTATCAAACGTTCATAACCGCCGCTCCCTCCATAATTAGCAGCAATGAGATATAGATTTCTGAATACGGGCTTATCAGGATTGGGAATTGCTTTTATAAGATCGTTATAAACGTCACCTTCCGAAAAACAGTGAGCGCCCTGATTTATAGCCACTACGCCATTTATATACCTGTTATCAGACTTACTCCAACCGTCAAAAACGCCCTGCAAACCGCATGTTCTCATATATTCGTCAAAGCGATTCCAATTAGCCGTATTCCAAAGGCAGGCTGTATTAAAACCGGCTGTTTTCATCCATTGATTATTCATTTCGAGCCATGCCGGATAAGCCGACTCCGTAAAAGAATCTCCGTAAATAAACTGGAAACCGGACGGACCTGCCATCAGTTCATCATTGGAAGTCAGATTCTTATAAAAAAACTCAAGAAGGGTCGGATTTAGTTCCTGCAAAGATGCAGCCATCGTGAAGCCGACCGGAACCTCCCCTCTCCGGTTTGCATTCTTGAACATCAGATAAAAAGCATTCGCATCAAACTGTATATTATCTCCGTCACTCCATATCAGGCTTACATATACTTTACCGGGTTGAGCGTCAATCGCTTGTCCACGGCGTTGCTTAAACGACTTTGAAGGGAACGAACACCAATAACTGCCGTTAGCATAATAGTCGCTTACCATAAATCCGACATTATATTTATTTGTGATGGAATTTAATCCATCTCCATCGTCACTGGCTCCGTATCCCATTACGGACGAGCCAACCGGATAATTCATTTTTTGGTATATCTTTTCAATCATGGCGGATTCCGCTGCTACTTTTTCGTTCAAAAAGAAAACAAAGCCTTTTGATGCGGCGGCATAATCGTATATTTTCCAGGGGGCGGTCGGGTAATCATTGCGAAGACCGGCAGAAAAACTAAGCGTCGGGTGGCAACCGACGGATAAGTTATCCAGCGCCCATTGGTAAGCTGTCAACTTATCGTTCCACATATCCCGGATATCATATATTGCTTTATTCCACCCTAATTCCTCAACTATATAATTTTTTATTTCCGGAGTCACGGGAATACCTTTCTGCCGAGCCGAAATCATCTGAGCCAGACACCATGTCCACTCTTTCGATTCGTCCCATACAACGAGTTTATCAAACCGGTTTTTATATTTTAAAATAATAGAACCCAATCCGCCAAAATTCCTGTTTTCAAGTCTTTCATACACGGTAAAGTTACGTCCGGTTTCTTCCAATTGGGGCAGATGATGCCCTTCCAGATATAGATAGACTCCGGCTTCTTCCTGATTCAAAATGCCCTGCAACACACAGCTTGTTATTTTGGCTACGCTGGCATCGCCCCGTACATCAAACACGGAAACGTTCTCAACCTGTCTGTTTTTGAAAAACAAACCTCCTTGAGGAATTGCATCACTATTGTAATCTTCAACAGGAAGTTTAACAGGGATATCAAGCTGTGTATTGGGAAGCATTAATTCATCATCCAGATAAAATGCAAATTTAGAATCTCCAGTAACGTTTCCCATATACGACATTTCTACCCATACTTTGTTAAACTGGTTGGCGCCGAAGTCAATATTACCCAAATCAAGAGTTAAATCATTGGAAGCGCCATTGATTCCGTCCTCACTGAAAAAGGCATTGCCAGTCGGATCGAATAAAACGGAAACAGATGATTTTTGCATTGGAATCATCAAAGCTCCGGACGAAGGTTCGTTCGCGTTTTGACTGAAAAGCGGTAAATTAATCATTACGCATAAAAAAGCAAAAACAAATTTACATCTCAATTTTTTCATTTTCTATGGGACTATAATTTCTTGAACAGGAGTAAAATTATATCTTTTCTGAGGGTTACCGGTACGAACGCCAACCCTGACCCACCATGTTCCGGAGGGCAAGCCTTTTACATTCGTTTCCGTATAAGTTTTAGGGTTACCCGGTGTATAGTTCGATATGTTTTTGGAAGCATTCAACGTAAACACCGTTTCCGTATTATTGATACCAACGTTTGGAGATTTCCTCGAAATAAACACTCTCGCTTCGCTCAAGATAAAAAGGTCTTCATTCATGCCTTCGGCGTCTATTTCCGTTTCCGTGTCTTCAACAGTGTATTTAATCACTAAATTGTTCCGATTATCTCCGGCAAGTGTTATTTCGTCGATTTTGACCCGTGCATAAGGAATCACGTTATAGTCTTGCCGGGTAATTTTCCCACTGTGTAAATCTATAATACTTGACTCCGGATTGTGAAAAGCGCCTTCTTTTAATGAAATCCGGTACTTACCCGCAAATATTTTTGTGTTTTGAAAAGACCCGTCGCCTTTTCCCCAAAAAAAGCGAGCTTCCGTATTTGTATGTCCGGCTTCTTCCCAGCTTAGTTCGTAGTACTCCACTTTAAAACTCGCTCCCGTTTCTGTGGATAACGGTTCTCCTGTTTTTGCATCATACACGGTTCCTTGCAGTGTCGCATCGGGAACATCATAATTATCATATTCAAAATAGCTGCAAGAACCAAGCAGAACAATTACCGGTATTATATATACTATATTTTTCATCTTTTTATTTTTCTATTTAATTATACAATGGATTCTGTACGAGCTTATTGTTTTTTGACCTTTCGCTTTCCGGTATGCGTTCATAATACATTTTGGGATCGAAAGTGTAATAGTAACCGTTTGCAAATCCCGTATCAAAAACATATTTATCATCTCTCACATCCAGATACGGATAAAATCCGAAAAAACGTTTTGCTTCAAACATTTTATCGGCTAATCTCCAACGTCGCAAATCCCAGTAAGCATGGCTCTCAAAGGCTAATTCCACTCTTCTTTCGTGCCGGATATTGTCAACAGTCATAGCCGTCAAGTCCCATGTTTTGAGACCGGCGCGGTCGCGCAAGTCATTCATCCAGACCAAAGCTTCCGACTTATATTCCTGTCTGCCCGTCTCCACAGCAGCTTCGGCAGCATTCAGATAAATTTCTGCTAAACGAAATTCAATCCAATGTTGTGTAGAATAATTTTCCTTTATTTCGGATTGAGGCATACTTTCATTCAGATATTTTTTTGCTATAAATCCGGTCATATTTCCTGAAAACTTGCCGACTCCGCTCTTTCCGACAACATAATAAGTTTTACCGGACTCCGACACATATTTAATTGTATCATTCACAGCGCTCTCTAACTTTGAGCCGTTTTCTCTGATAAGCCCTTTCTGAATGGATGCATTTGTTCCTTTAAATACAGCATTCGGATATATGATACTGCCTCCAAAGCGGGCGTCCATATCTTTGAACAAATCAGCAGGGTCGTCAAACTTTGTTCCGGTTGCCAGTTGATCAAAATTTGCAGGAGAACCATCTTTCCGTTCAAACAGATTGGCAAATTCCAGCGGCGGATTCAGGCTCGAAGCATACCCTTCGCCACGATATTGATATGGTATGCAATATATGTCCCAACTATGTGCATTGAGTTTCAACTGGTAATCTTTTATCAATATATTTTCGGGACTGTTTTCCGCTAAAAAAAGTTCGGAAAAGTTCTTTTCCTTATCCGTATTCTTTCTATACAGAAAATATTTTTCCGAATCAACGATCTTTTTTGCCGCCAGAAAAGCCAATTCGAAATAATGGTCGGCAAATGAGGATTCTATCCCTACGACTCCATCCAGATCAACTCTGCCATAACGGGCAATGCTTCCGGCATAAAGCATGGCTCTTGATTTCAGGGCGTATGCCACATATTCGTTTGCACGAGCCGAATATTTCGAATCATTCAGTATTGCGGCTCCTTTTTTCATATATTCGGCAGCCAAATCCAAGTCTCCGGCAATGAAATCGTAACAATCTTTTTCAGTATCCCTCGACGCTTTCAATACCTCTACATCTCCCGTCCATTCCTGCGGTTCTTTCAATACAGGCACGCCTCCATAGCGTTTAACCATTGCAAAGTAATAATAAGCCCTGATAAAACAGGCTTCGCCCATCCATGCATTAAACTGGTCTTCTGAATAGTTTGCCTTATATTTTGGCAACGTTTGCAGGAAATAATTTACCCTGCGAACTCTGCCGTAATCCCATGCTCCCCACCAGGTTCCATCGCCAAGAGACGAAACATCGTTGTTTGCATTAGCCATCGCTTCTCCTGAAACATTTGCCAGGTAAGTTTGATTTCCATTTTTATCAAATCCGCTTTTCCCAAAACGGAAGTCTTCAACCGGCAAATTGGAATAAAGAGTGGCAAAATAAGCCCTTATACCCGATTCCGAGCCGAAAATCTGCTCATCCGTTATTACGTTTTTAGGTGTAACATCCAGCATGTCGTCGCACGAATCAAACAAGATTAACACACTTAAAAACATTAGTACTATATATATTTTTTTCATTTCCTGTTACAGATTAAAATGTTATATTAACGCCAAAATTAAAATTCCTCATGATAGGATACAAATAACCATAACCTCCTTCGGGATGCTCAGGATCAACAAAATCCAGATTGGAAAATGTTATCAGGTTATATCCGCTCAGAGACAAGCGGATACGTTCTATCCCCCAGTTTCCGGTTATCTTGCCAGGTATGGTATATCCCAACTCTGCACTCTTTATTCTCAAGTAAGAAGCATTATAAGTTGTCTGTTTGGCACGGGCGTAGTTTGTGCTGAACGATCCCGGATCACGTGTGGTAGGCCATCTTCCGGCAATCCAGTTGCCATTCTCATCCTGATGATATCTATCGAAAAAGTACGCTAATCCGTTACCGCCAAAGCACAACGGATATTGCAACTGCTCGAAGTATATAACATTGAATCCGGCGCCTCCCTGGAACAACACATTCATATCAAAACCTTTCCATGCGGCGGTTATTGTAGAACCATAAGTCATTTTCGGGTTTCCTCTGTCTCCCTCATGTTCATAAGTATTCGGATAAAAATCATTATCGTCGATAATGCCATCTCCGTTCCAATCCTCGTATTTCCAGTCTCCGGGAAGTTGCGTCGAACCGCCCAAGCCATCCTGAACGGCATAATTCCATATATCTTCCATCGACGAAAACTGCCCGTTAGAACCATAAGCCCACCCCATATCATTATACCGTCCGATATAACTGTTCCTCCATCTGTCGTATGAGTTTTTGTATTCACCTTCTATCCTGTCCCGCCATTTGCTGCGCGTTACGGCGAAATTTCCGCTGATGGAATACTCGAAATCATTTATCCTGTTTCTGTGGGTCAGTACAATTTCAAAACCTTTGTGCATGTCCTTATTCAGATTTTCCTGCGGAAATTCAGCTCCGAACGTGCCCGGTATTTGACCCGACCTCGATGCAAACAATCCGTCCCGGTAACGCCAAAAGAAATCTATCTGAGCAGACAGAAGACCATTCCACAGATCCAGATCGGTTCCGATATTGAATGTTTTGGATTTATACCAGGTCAGCGATTCATTCGCCAGGGCTTTAAATGTCAATCCGCTATAAGCAGATCCGCCAAATATATAGCTCGACCCTGTATTCGGATATTCATATCCTGTCAGGTATTGATATGATGAAGAACTATCGTCGCCCATCGAGCCGTAAGAGGCTCTCAGTTTTAAATTGGTTATAAACGACAAACTTTTATTTTTTTTAATGAGACTTTCTTCCGAGATTCTGTATCCTCCGGAAATTGCAGGGAAAAATCCCCATCTATGTCCCGGTGCAAATTTTGAAGAACCATCGTAACGGAAACTGAACTCCAATAAATATTTTGACCGGTAATCATAATTGATACGTCCTATTATCCCGGCATTTTTCTGTTCCCATATTTGTCCCATATCCGATGATATTTCCTGATCATTTTTCAAACCGGCATACAATTCGTCTACCGCATCCATGTCGAAATAACTGCTTCCATAGAAGTTATCCTGAGTAGAGGAGCTTTGTTCGTACAATGCCAGAACCTTAATATTATGTTCCCGATTAATACTTGTTGCATAGTTCAAAGACGCCTGAAACATGCTTTGATTACCTTCCCATGTTTTGCGGTACATGGATGAGGGCGAATTATACATAAATGATTTATATACATCCGAGTCGTACTCATACAGTGTGTAAGTTTTCTGAAAATTCTTATTTTGCGCTGTTTTATAGTCGTAGCTATATAAAGCTTTTGCCTGTAATCCTTTTAAGAAAGGTATATCATAAGTTAAGGACAATGTTCCGTTAAAAATTTTATTGTATACTTTTTTATATCCTGAAATGTCGGAATTTGTTGTAGCTAAGGGATTCAATCCGTACATAGCATCCGAAAGGTAATTCGCGTTATTGTTTGCATACGCTGCGTCCGTCGGTCTCAACATCCATAACGATTTGAACTGTTCCCATGTATCCTTGTAAGGCTGGTTCTTATTATCGAATGTTCCGCTAAGTAATAAATCAGCCTGTAATCCTTTCGCAATTTCAAATCCGAGATTGGAACGTATATTGTAACGGTCGTAATTTAAGTCGCCGCTTTTCCAGACTCCGTCTTCGGAATAATAACCCAGCGAGAGGAAATAGTTGATTTTCTCCGTACCGCCATTTGCCGTCAGATTGTGGTGGGTCTGCACAGGAAAATTACGCATAACCAAATCCTGCCAGTCCGTACCGCCTTCCTGCCTAAACCGTTCAACATCCTGAACGGTAAATGTGGCGTTGATGCCCCGTCCCATATTCTTATCGGCTTCACGCACTAATGTTGCATATTGCCATGCATTCAGAACATCCGGTAATCCCGAAGGATTCTGAAAACCAATAGTCCCGCTATATTCTATCTTTGTTTTACCTTCGTTGCCCCTTTTTGTTGTAACGATGACAGTCCCATTGGCTGCACGCATACCATAAACGGCAGCGGAAGCATCTTTCAACACACTGACCGATTCTATTTCGTTAGGCTCTAAACGTTGAAATGCAGCTTCATCCCTTATCACCCCGTCAATGACAATTAAAGGAGAACCCAGTCCTCTGATATCCATCTTGGAAGAATAATTACCAGGTTCTCCGGTTTGTTGCTGCACACGTACTCCCGGCAACTTTCCGGCTAAAAGGTCTTTGGTGTTTGCCACAGTGGAAACCGTCAATTCTTTTGTTCCGATACTTGATACAGCGCCTGTTAATGTCGCTTTGCGTTGAGCGCCGTATCCGATAGCGACAACTTCGCCTATTTGCAGTGGCGCTTCAAGCAACGTAATGTCCAGAACGTTTTTTCCCTCAACAGAAACTGTTTGAGTTTCGTATCCAATGTATGAAAACACAAGGAAAGAATTGTCGGCAACCTGAATTGTAAAAGACCCGTCTATTCCTGATGCAGTTCCATTGGAAGTATTCCGGATGGCGATGCTAACTCCCGGAAGCGCCTCGCCTGACTTGTCTTTCACATAACCGGAAACTTGTTTCGTTGTCTGCGACAATGCATTGTTTGTTGTACATACAACTAAAAAAGCAGCCAGAATCAAAATTTTACGCCATCTTTCACTTAATAATGTCGTGAATCTGTTATTCATATTTTTTGATTAAGATTAAATCTGAAGAAGGTAATGTGTGAAAAAACGCATTACCTTCTTCCATTCTGTTATTTGATTAGCTTAACTGTATGACTGTTTCCTTCTGAGAGGATATTAACAATGTAAATTCCATTACCGGTTACAGGTATTTCAATAGCGGAATCGTTTGCTGTTACTTTATTAATCAGTATTCCTGACGTCGTATAAACATAAACCGTACTGTTGCCTTTTAAGCCATTGACTTTTATGTTATCTTCCGATGATATGACTGAATAACCCTGAGGTTTTTTCAAAATATTGATACCGGAAGAAATGCCCTTTTGCCAAAGTAAAACAGGGTAAGGCGCTATTTTAGTGTCCAGCTTCCATATTTGAACATAATCTTCTGTTGAAGGATCGGTTTCCAGTATGGCAAATTTTGCTTTTGTTGCATAAAACAATTCTGTAGCTAAATCGGCATCCGAAACATTTTCGCCATTTTTCACATTCAATCCCAGATCGGTTGATGTTTCAACTCCGTTTATTTTTACGTTAACTCCCGCATAGTTATTACTTAAAAGATCATTCCCGTTTACAATTCCTGCAATGCGACCATCATTTGCATCGTGGCAAATAAGTTCTGAGTTTAATGCGATAGAATTAATTATATACCCGTTTGAAGTGCGTCCTGTAATACCTCCGATATTTGTAGTTCCCTCAACCGAACAGGAAGCATAGCAGTTTGCAATCGTACTGCCTGATTCCATTACAGAAGAAATCCCTCCTATACCGTCTTTTCCATAGATGATTCCTCCAAGTACATAACTGTTTGTTATCGTGCTTTGGAATAATGGACCTGTAATGCCTCCAGCATTTGATCCATGATCCGACAATGTATTCAGACAGTTGCTGTTAATTACTGCAATCTGATCTAATTCACTGCGGAATGTCGCGCCTGTAACTACTCCTAAGCGTCCTTCTCCGACAATTTCGCAGTTTTCGACAACAAGATTTACAATTTTTGCGCCCTCCGTCACTCCGAATATACTTAAATCGTGAGCTACACGTTCTGCTTTAAGGTTTTTGATGGCATATCCGTTACCGTCAAAAACGCCACTGAAACGGTCTGGCGAATTATCGCCGCTACCCCATTCTCCAACAGGCCACCATGCCTCTCCTCCTTCCCTTTCGTAACCTTTGAAATCAAGGTCGGCAATCAATTTAAATTTCTTGTCCTTAAAATTCCTTATCTGGTCAAACTGTTCCGGCGTTCCTATCAAATAAGGGTCGTGCGTTGTTCCGGCGCCTCCCGAAAACTGGGCGGTAGCCTGCGATACTGACATGCTGCAAATAATACAGACGAAAGCAATAATTCTAATGTACAAATAATTTTTACTCATAATGTTTATTTTTAAAAATTTAGTTTTGCAAAAGTATTTTCAAGGCATTAATAAACGCATTAAAAATTCATTAATTTCACGGAAAAATTTCAGGCAACATGTTTTTTTTTGTGTTGAAAGTATTAATATATCATTAAAAAGAAAGATAAAGGGAATTTATTGCATAATTAAAAGATAATATAGCGTCGCTGTTTCCTTTTTTTACTATTTTTGTATTCAAATTTATTTTAGCGCTGACATGAAGAAAACTTTACTTCTAATTTACTTCCTTTCGTTAATTTCGCCCTGTATGGCGGACGATAATGTATATGCAGGGATTGATTTCGTGGCTCACACTGAAATAAAGGAAAAAAGAACTTCGCTGTATTTGAATCCTGATCGGCAATTTTCGTTAAATGAAGGCATAATATTAAGTTTTGACGTAGAATTACGCAGGGAACTGCACAACTACGGCTATGTTTTCAGGCTTATATTAGACGATGAAATTTCATTTGACCTGGTAGCCAATTTTTCCGAAAAATCGAAATCTCTGACGCTTATAGAAAATGAAAGAATTTTCCTTTCTTTCCCACAAAACATCCTTGAGAATTATGAATGGAACAGGTGGATGAAAATAACATTCAGCTTATTGCCCGACGAAGTTGCAATTGAGCTGGACGGAAACAAACTGTCGGCAGCTTCAGATTTTTATTCCGGATTAAAAAAATGCGAAATATATTTTGGCGTTTCAGAACACAAAAAATTTAATTCGCACGATGTGCCTCCAATGTCGGTGAGAAATATTAAAATATCGGACGGACAGTCGTTAATTGCCTGTTGGCTTTTGAAACAGCATGTTCGCGAAGAAGTGTATGATTCTGTTGAAAATCTGCGGGCAAAGACGCATAACGCAGTATGGAAGATAGATCAGCATACAAAATGGAAAAAAGAAAGGGAATTTTATTTGCCACGATACATTCAGGTTGCATATAATGGGAAAGAAAACTGTATCTATATGGTTTATATGTCAACTTTTTACAAGTATTATCCGGGCGCAAACAAGATTGACACGGTTGAAGTAAAAAAGGGGAATCCGTATTATGAAAAAAATAATCAACTGGTTTACAATCCATATTATGGAGAACTGTGGTCGTATGATATGGATTCTAATATGCTGTCGGTATTTAATGAGGAAACACGGGAATGGTCGCGCGGCGACGCACAGATAAAAAATCCTAATTTTTCGCAGCATAATGCCTTTATTTCTCACGTTGATTCGGCTCTGTATGTTTTTGGAGGTTATGGAAATTATGAGTATAAAAATAACTTGCAGCGAAAAAAAAGAAACGATAACGGTGCATGGGAAAATCTGAATTACAAAGGAAATATACCTCCCCGCTATTTGTCGGGACTGGGATATAACTGTGGAGATTCCGTTTTTATTTTCGGAGGGTACGGGAATGAAAAAGGCAGGCAGGAGTTGGCGCCTAAAAATTATTACGATCTTTATAGCGTGAATTTCAGGACATTAGACGTATCCAAAGTATGGGAAATTACTCCTTCGGAAAATTTTGTTTCAGGAAATTCAATTGTAATTGATACGGCTAATAACAGACTATACGCCCTTTGTTATCCCAGCAACAGGACAAACGTTAAGATATGCCTGAAATCTTTTGATCTGGTTTCCGGAGAAGAAAAAACTTACGGCGATTCAATTCCATTTGTTTTTAACGACGTCAATTCTTTCTGTACGCTGTATTACAGCAATATGGAATCTAAAATTTATGCCCTGACAGTTGATAATACAAAAGATACGGCGCATGTTGAAGTGTATTCCCTGCCTTATCCTCCATTAACGGACAGAGAGATGCTGCAATATCCCGATGCTGATAAGCAGTTAACATTCGTTGCCATAACAGCTTTTATTCTGGCGCTGGCAATATTTTTCTGCACAGGAAAGAATATTTTCAGGAAAAGGAATAACGACAGGAATATGGAAAACAGGGAGCAACATATCCTCAAAGAGCCTGAGCGATCGGCTATCCGTTTCTTGGGCGACTTTCAGGTACGGGACAGGCAGGGGAGGGATATTACCTCCAAATTTACTCCGGTACTGAAAAGGATTCTGATTGCTGTCGTACTGTACAGCGAAAAAAATAAAAAAGGCATATCGAATACAACCCTCAGAAACACGCTATGGGCAGACAAGTCTGATGAAAAGGCGCAAAACAACAGAAGGGTTTGTATTCACAGACTGAAATTGCTGCTTGAAGAACTTGATGGCGTATGGCTGGAAAAGAATGATATTTCCTGGTCTGTCCATATTGGCAATGATTTCTGCTGTGATTATATTTATGTGTGCAATTTTATAAATAAAATCAATAACAAGGAAGCCGTAGGTTTCGACGAATTAACCGCATTTCCATTGAATATGCTTGCGGAACCTCTTTTGCCTTTCATTGAAGACGAATGGTTAGATTCATTTAAAGCCCGATATTCCAGCATGATAATTGAATCGATGATTTATCTTTCAAAACAGAAATCTGTTATGGAACAGGATGAAATTTTAAGGCAAATAGCCGACATAATCTTTGCTCACGACAGAATTGACGAATACGCCCTGAAATTGAAATGCCGAACGCTCCACAGAAGCGGCAAAACCGGAATGGCAAAATTCGTATATGATTCTTTCTGTGCAGAATACAAAAGTCTTTTAGAAACGGATTACCCTGAATCTTTTAAAGAGACTGTTCGGAATATTGTGTGAAGACGCGAAAAGCACAAAGGCGCGAAAGCAACGTCATTGCAAGCGTTAGCGAAGCACTGACGTTGTAGTTTTTATCGCGTCATTTCCCCGTTGTTTGTTCAATTTGCATTTATTTTGCATAAAAAATAGGGACAAATTTTGACGCAAAAATATTTCATTGTGTATCAATTGATTATGGCATAAAAATAAAATAATTCATTTTTTTTCAAATAAAATTGAGGTAAATCTTATTAAATATTAAACTATTTTCTTACTTTTGTCGTTAAATTAAAAAAGGGGATCTAAGAAAAATATGAAATACTGGTGCGTGTGTTTTATAGTATGCAATGTTTTTATGCTTACATCTTGTAAGAATAATAAAAACTTATTTATCGTGGAAGGGAATATACCCAATCTTACGAACAACAATTTGTATGTCGTTACGACTTCAGACGACATAAAAATAGATACAGTGCAGGCTCGTCTCGGAA
Source organism: Dysgonamonadaceae bacterium (assembly GCA_031256775.1). Taxonomy (GTDB): domain Bacteria; phylum Bacteroidota; class Bacteroidia; order Bacteroidales; family Azobacteroidaceae; genus Azobacteroides. The sequence goes on along the minus strand of JAIRPX010000117.1, from coordinate 10,500 downwards.
AGTTCTATTATAAGGCGTCGTCCGATTCGGTTATTCCTATACTTATCTATATGGAAAAGCAAAGTATCTGGATGACCATCTGGGCGCAAAATGGCGACGACATCAAGATTGAAGGCGACGTTAACTGTCCGGAACTTATTGCTGTAAAGGGAAATGAAATCAACAATCTTTTAACGGAATTCAAATCTAAAAATCACTCGATTATTCAGGAACGTTGCGATTTGGTTGACGAAAAAAATCCCGACAATGATGCAAGGATAAATGATATGGAGCAGTTTTTGAAAGAAGAAGCGAAAAGTTTTATCCAGAAGCATCCGTCTTCGGTTGCCAGCCTTGTCTTGATTCAGGATTATCTTCTTAGTAGCGGCGAACAGGACAGCATATCGCCATATCTGTCTATGATAGAAGGATATGCTAAAAACGACAGGCTATATAAGAAATTGACGGCTATCGTTGAAAGATACCAGCGAACAGCTATCGGAAATCCGGCGCCCGACTTTTCGTTAATCAGCACGAATAACGATACGCTCACGCTTTCCAATTTCAAAAACAAATACCTGCTGCTAACATTTGAAACATCGGAATGTGATATGTGCGACGAAGGATATGCCGATTTAGTGGCTATCCGGAAAAAATATTCAAAAAAACAGTTAGAAATGATGACTGTCGTATTAAACGAAGACAGAAGTAAATGGGAAAAAATGACCGAAAACAAAAAGAATAGCTGGTATCAGGTTGTTGAAGCCCGAACTTCGGAAATGCGTTCATTATATAACGTCACCACTGTTCCTTATAATTACCTGATTGATGAAAAAGGTCTTATTTTTGCCAAAGATATTTCACCGGACAGCCTGAAACATGTTTTAAAAGAACAGCTCAAAAAAGTGAAAAGTTGAAAAACAGCAACCGGCGCAAAAATGATTGATAATGCAACCGTAGACCGGATTCTGTCGGCAGCGCTGATATATGATGTGGTTTCCGATTTTATCACCCTGCGCAAACGTGGCGTGAACTTTGTCGGCTTATGCCCTTTTCATGAAGACAAAACGCCTTCCTTCTACGTATCACCATCAAAAAATATCTGTAAATGTTTTTCCTGCGGCGAAGGAGGAACGCCTGTTCACTTCGTGATGAAACACGAACAGATGTCGTATGCGGAAGCGCTGAAATTCCTTGCTAAAAAATATGGTATTGAAGTAAAGGAAATAGAATTAACGGATGAACAAAAACAGGCGCAGGGCAACAGGGAAAGCATGTTCATCCTGAATAATTTTGCCCAGAAAACGTTCATTAGCAACCTGTTTGAAACAGAAGAAGGTCAAAACATAGGACTTTCTTATTTCCGTGAACGCGGTTTCAGGGATGACACTATCCGTAAATTTCAGCTTGGATATTCGCTCGAAAAATGGGACGCTTTCTCAATGGAAGCGCTCAAAGCCGGATACAAAAAAGATTTCCTCGAAAAAACAGGACTGTCAATTGCTCGCGATAACAACCGCCTGACCGACCGTTTTCATGGGCGCGTGATGTTTCCTGTTCATTCCCTTTCTGGAAAAACTGTCGCTTTCGGCGGACGAATACTGAAAAAAGACGACAAAACAGCCAAATACCTTAATTCTCCCGAAAGCGAAATTTATCATAAAGGTAATGAACTGTATGGCATTTACCTGGCGCGACAGGCTATAGTTAAACATGACAAATGTTTTTTAGTGGAAGGCTACACCGACGTTATTTCAATGCACCAGGCGGGAATAGAAAATGTGGCTGCTTCTTCCGGAACAGCCTTAACGCAAGGACAAATACGTCTTATTCATCGTTTCACAAATAATGTAACCGTGTTGTACGATGGCGATGCCGCAGGAATAAAGGCTGCCATAAGGGGGATTGATTTACTGCTGGAAGCCGGACTGAATATTAAAATTGTACTGCTTCCCGAAGGAGAAGATCCCGATTCTTTTGCGCGCGGACGAAGTGCAAGCGCTTTCAATGAATATATTACTCAGAATGAAACCGATTTTGTACGATTTAAAACGGCTCTCCTGATTAAAGATGCAGGAAACGACCCCTTTAAAAACGCAAAAATAATTACGGAAATAGTAGATACAATAGCTCTTATTCCAGAAGAAATAATCAGGCTGGTTTATGTGAAGGAATGTTCCAGATTGTTGGAAATTGACGAACAGGTATTAGTCAAAAGCATTGCCAAAAAACGGCAGGAAAATCATCTTAAAGAGAAAAAAACATTATATCCCGACCCCGAAAATCCGGAAAAAGAACCGCAACCAGATACATCATTCCCCGCAGAAAAACCTTCAGAACCCAATCCGTTTGTAATTCAAAAATCATCACAACTCGAAAGATATGAACAAACTGTTATGTATTATCTTATACGCTACGGCGAACAGATTTTATATACGGACAAAGATGAAAATACAGGGGAAGATATTCCTGTGAAAGTTATTGCTTTCATTGTAAGCGAACTGAATAACGATGAGCTTGAATTTGATTATTTGCCATACAGACAAATACTTAACGAAGCGGCAGAAAAATATACAGACGAAAATTTTGTTGCGGAAACATATTTTACTAATCATCCCGATCCTCAAATCAGCCATTTGGCGGTCGATTTGTCAACAAATAAATATATCGAAAGTAAAGTACATTTTAAACACAGGAAAAAAGAAGAAGAAAAAGAGAGACTGCTGGAGCTAATCCCTTATGTAATGCTGAATTATAAAGACGCTATTTTGAAAAAAGAAATGAACGAATTGAATATAAAAATAAAAAATGCAGAGACAAACAACGATTTTGAAACCCTGAAAGATTTAGTGAAACAGCTTTCGGAATATCAGGAAAAAAGAAAACTGCTGGCGCTCAACCTGAGAGAGCGAATCATTACAAAATAATACAGATTGGAGAAATGAAAAAAGAAGAAAAAATGGTGATTTACCAGGTGTTGCCCCGCCTTTTTGGAAACGACAGGAGCAGTAACGTTATAAATGGAAGCATGGAAGAAAACGGTTGTGGAAAAATGTCGGATTTTACGGATAAAGCTCTGCAATCAATTAAGACTATGGGAGTTACCCACGTCTGGTACACCGGATTGATGGAACATGCCACGCAAACAGATTATTCCGCTTTCGGCATAAAGAAAGACCATCCTGCAATCGTGAAAGGTAAAGCTGGCTCGCCCTATGCTGTCAAAGATTATTACGACGTGTCGCCAGACCTGGCAAATGATGTGGAAAACCGCATGAATGAACTGGAAGAACTGGTAAACAGAACGCATAAGGCGGGAATGAAAGTCATTATTGATTTTGTGCCGAATCATGTAGCGCGCGAATATCATTCCGATTCCAGTCCTGATGGTTGTTCCGACTTGGGAGCCGAAGATAATAACCGTACAACCTTTGCGTCTGACAATAATTTCTATTATATTCCAGGACAGGTTTTTACGCCTGATTTTCCTATATGGGAAAATGGAAATGCCTACCACGAATTTCCCGCAAAAGCAACAGGAAACGACTGCTTCAATGCGCATCCTTCACGTAATGACTGGTATGAAACCGTAAAACTGAATTACGGAATAGATTACCTGAATGGAAAACAAACGCATTTTGATCCTGTTCCAAATACATGGAACAAAATGACCGACATTTTACTTTTCTGGGCTTCAAAAAAAATCGACGGATTTCGTTGCGATATGGCAGAAATGGTTCCCGTAGAGTTCTGGTCATACTCAATTCCCCGCGTAAAAGAAAAATATCCCGATACTGTTTTTATTGCCGAAATTTACAATCCTTCGCAGTACAGGAATTTCCTCTATAACGGACATTTCGATTACCTGTATGATAAAGTAGGTCTGTATGATACGCTTAGAGCAATTATAGCAGGATTTCAACCGGCGCACAGAATCACTTCCTGCTGGCAATCGGCAGACGATATACAGCCGCGCATGTTGAATTTCCTGGAAAATCATGATGAACAGCGAATTGCATCGTCTTTTTTTGCAGGCGATCCACGTAAAGCTGTTCCGGCGCTGGCTGTTGCAAGCTTGATGAACACAAACCCGTTCATGCTCTATTTCGGACAGGAACTGGGCGAAAAGGGAATGGACGCAGAAGGTTTCAGTGGACGCGACGGACGCACAAGCATCTTCGATTACTGGAGCTTGGAATCTGTCCGCAACTGGCGCGACAATGGCGAATTTACAGACAGGTTGCTGACCAGCGGGCAAAAAGAACTGCGAAAATGCTACGCGAAAATACTCAGCCTGTGCAATGGAAGCGTAGCTGTTCGACAGGGATTATTCTACGACTTGATGTATGCCAATTTCAACCGTCAGGATTTTAATCCCGACAGGCAGTTTGCATTTATGCGGTATTGCAAAAACGAACTATTACTGATTGTTGCAAATTTTGATTCATGCGATGTGGATATTAGCGTATTCCTGCCTGCACACACTTTCGATTATTTCGGAATAGACGAATCGCAAATTACCCAGGCAAAGGATTTGCTGTTGAATAAGAAACTGTCGCCGGAAATAAAAAGAGATACATGCTATCAGTTACATATTCAGTCGCATAATGCAGCTATTGTGAAATTTTTATTTAAAAAATAACTTGATTGAGTATATTTATTGCAAACTTTATACTACTTTTGCACTCTTGTAATTCATAATTTATAATTCATAATTAATAATTTACTGTTATTAAAATGCAAACAAGCGTTTCTTATAAAATATTTTCGGGTACGAGTTCCCGTTATTTAGCTGAAAAAATATGCAACCATTTAGGATGCGATTTGGGAAAAATGAATATAGAACATTTTGCCGACGGCGAATTTTCCGTTTCGTATGAAGAATCCATTCGCGGCTCGCATGTATTCCTTATTCAGTCCACATTTCCTAATGCCGACAATCTGATGGAGCTTCTGCTGATGATTGATGCGGCTAAAAGAGCTTCTGCAAAATCTATTATTGCCGTTATCCCGTATTTCGGATGGGCGCGTCAGGACAGGAAAGACAAGCCCCGTGTGGCAATAGGCGCCAAATTAGTTGCCGATCTTCTGGGTAAGGCTGGCATCAATCGCTTAATAACTATGGATTTACATGCAGATCAGATACAGGGCTTTTTCGATGTTCCGGTAGATCACTTATACGGATCGAGCATTTTTATGGAAGAAATTGGCTCGTGGAATTTGCCAAACCCCGTTATTGCTACGCCCGACGTGGGAGGTACGAAACGCGCCAACGCCTATGCAAAACATTTGAATATCCCAATGGTTATCTGCTATAAACTGCGCGAAAAAGCAAATGAAATATCGGAAATGAAAGTTATTGGTAATGTTGTAGGCAAGGATATTATACTCGTTGACGATATTGTTGATACGGCTGGTACTATTACTAAAGCTGCCGGTATGATTATGGATGGTGGAGCCAATTCCGTGAGAGCTATCGCTTCCCATGCAGTTATGTCTGACCCCGCTTCTACACGCATTGATCAGTCGGCTCTTACGGAAATCGTGTTTACCGACAGTATTCCATACTCAAAGAAAAGTGAAAAAGTTAAAATCGTGTCGGTAGCCAAACTTTTTGCAACAGCTATCAGCCGCGTTTGCAAAAATGAATCAATCAGTTCGCTCTATTTGATATAAAAAAAATAATTGTTCAAATCGGTTCAATATAAACTTATTTTTTATACGACCGTATTGATTCTGCTGGTCGCGGCAACAAGTATTACGTTCTTAATTCGTATGTATATATTTGCTGCTGTGGGTTGTATGTTTGTTTTTTTATGCCTTTTTTTACTGAATAAAAGCTACCGGCTCTATAATTTGAATATCCTGTTTTTGCTTAACGCCCTGGAAAACAGAGATTCCGCATTTCGTTTCCCTGAAAGCAAACGTCCTGTAAGCGAGCGCGAAATGAATGTTGTGATGAACCGTATCAAGGACATACTCGCAGCGGCGCAAAAAGAGGCTGCCGAAAACGAATATTTCCTGAACATTATTGTCGATCGCGTTTCAACCGGTATTGTGATTCTCGACGACAGAGGATTTGCACACAAAGTGAACCAGGCTGCTTTAAACATGCTTGGATTGCCGGTTTTCACGCATATCAACCAGCTGCGGACAATTAACGACGAATATCCGCAAATGTTTTGTAACTTGCGTCACGGCAACCGCAGGCAAATAACAATAACTACCGAGCGCGAGGAATTGCAAATAAGTCTGTCGGTCTCGGAAGTTATGCTAAAACGTGGCATGATGCGAGTTATAACTATGAACAATATCGGCAATGAGCTGGAAATAAAAGAGATGGAATCGTGGATTAGACTTGTCCGCGTTATGACGCACGAGATTATGAATTGCATTGCGCCTATCGTTTCGCTGAGCGACACAATGAGTTTTATGTACCGTTCCGACAATAATGCGCAGTCGCTGAGGAAAAACACTGTCGAGGCGTTTGAAACTATTCATTCCACCGCTTCCGGCTTGATGAATTTTGTGGAATCGTATCGCAAATTCACTTCTGTTCCCAAGCCTGAAAAGCAAATTTTCGATTTGCGCATCCTGACGGAAAAAATTGTCCGTCTGCACGAACCGGCGCTGACAGAAAAAAACATTGCAGTCAAAATCAGCATACCCGAAACATTTCCTGTGATTGCCGATGAAAACCTGATAGCACAGGTTATAATCAATCTGTTAAAAAATGCTGTCGAAGCAATAGATACAGGCTCTGACGGAAGAATTGTACTTTCTGTAAAACCGCTTGACGGGAACAGAATCTGTCTTGACGTTGCTAACAACGGCAAGCCTATTTCCAGTGAAGTATTGCCGCATATCTATGTGCCGTTTTTCACAACTAAAACGGACGGATCGGGCATTGGACTCAGCGTTTCGCGCTACATCATGAGACTGCACGGCGGAACATTGCAGAATTTTGTCTCTCCCGACGGTATGACGGTATTCCGAATAATTTTACCTGAATCATTTTAAATATATTTTAATCTTGAAATATGCAGGATAACGCTACACCTTCTTTTCTCAGTATGGTTGCCGGAGATTTAATTAGCCGGTTAGGAACTGATTTAACCGATGTTACGGTTGTTTTTCCAAGCATCCGTGCAAGTCTGTTTTTTAACAGTTATCTTTATCAACATGCCCAAAAACCGCTGTGGGCGCCACGCTACCGCTCCATTGATTCGCTTTTTGAAGAAGTTTCAGATTTGCGTAAAGGCGACGCCGTTCAGTTAATCTGCGAACTGTATGATACTTATATTGAAGTATTCAATTCGCGTTTTCAAACTCCTTCCACCGAAACGCTGGATGAATTTTTCTTCTTTGGGGAAGTACTTTTGAACGATTTCGACGATGTGGATAAAAATCTGGCAAATGCACGTTCCCTGTTCAGCAATCTTCAGGATTTGAACCAGCTGAAAGACGATTTTTCGCATCTTTCCGAAGAGCAGATAAAAACGTTAATGTTATATTTCAAAAACACGTTTCAGGGAGAAAGCGCCTTAAAGACAGCATTTTGGAATATTTGGAGTTTATTGGGAGAAGTTTATTCTTTATTTAAAAATAAACTGGAGGCAAAAGGTATTGCCTACTCAGGAATGTTGATGAGAGCTGCTGTTGAAAAGATAGAAAACCAATTTAACGAAAAACAGTATGTTTTCGCAGGATTCAACGTCCTTAGCAAGTGTGAAGAAAAACTTTTTAAACATCTGAAAAACAAATCTTTATTCTACTGGGACTATGATTCGTATTACCTTAAAACAGAAGCCGGAAAATTTATTGAAAAAAATATCCTGAAATTCGGCTCCGCTCTGGATAACTGTTATTTCGATTATTTCCTTAAAAAAGATAAAAAAATTACATTTATAGCTTCGCCTTCCGAAAACGGACAGGCTTCGATTATTCCTTCATGGATTGATTCTTTGAATAAACTTCCTTCTTTCGTAAATCCTGATTCGGCTGTCGTACTGTGCAACGAGGCAATCCTGCCTGCGGTGATACATTCTATTTCTCCCGAAAAAGTAAAAAATGTTAATATAACAATGGGATTTCCTGTCACTCTGACTCCTGTTTGCAGTTTTTTGCAGATTCTTGCAGAAATGCAAACAATGGGTTTCAATACTGCCAAGCAATCCTTTCGCTATCAGCATGTTTTGCAGGTGTTGCGACATCCTTACACAAACCTTTTATTTCCTGAAGCAAAAGAAGTTGAAGAAGAAATAACCGGCAACAGGATTTTTTTTCCCGATTCGGATATTTTAAAGAACAGTAAACTTTTTACTTATGCCAAAGATACGGCGGATTTAGCCCAATACCTGCTGGAAATCATACAGCAACTGGGGATATGTTTTGGAAGAAAAAATGATTTTCAGGATAGCTATAATGATTTATACACAGAATCTATTTTTCGTACATACCAAGTAATCAAACGTTTAAATGATTTATTAACTACAGGAGACCGCCGTCTGGAAAAATCGACATTCCTCAGGTTGTTAAGGAAGTTATTATCTACCATAACGGTTCCTTTTCATGGCGAACCGGTTAAGGGATTGCAGGTTATGGGCGTTTTGGAAACGCGGGCGCTGGATTTTAAAAACATCCTGATGCTGAGCGTAAATGAAGGATTTATGCCTGGAACAAATATCGAAAACACTTTCATACCTCAATTCTTAAGGCAACATTTTGAACTGAATACTGTCGAAAAGCAGGATTCAATATATGCTTATTATTTTTATCGCCTGATTCAGAGGGCAGAAGAAATAACTTTTGTTTACAATACAGATAAAACGCAAATGGGCAAGGCGGAAATCAGCCGTTTACTTCTACAGCTGTTAATTGACGATTCGCTGAAAGACAGGATAAAACGTTTTGCCATGCAAACTTCCATTGCGCCATGGCAAACGCAAACCATTATAATTGAGAAAAATGAGGACCTGATGCAAAAAATACGAATGCAATACGATTTAAACTTGAATCCTAATGCTAACAGATTGTCGCCTACTGCTTTAAATACATTTATCAGCTGTTCTTTCAAATTTCATCAGCAATATATTAAAGGTTTGAAAAGCAGGGAAGAAATGTCGGACGAACTGGATAATTCTATTTTCGGATCTATTTTTCACCGTGCAGCCGAATATTTGTACAGGGAAATTGGTCATATTGGAGAAGAAGATAAAACATTCACACCGTTTTTAGTTAAAAAAGAAGACTTTAGCCCATATCTGAAAGCGCCGCATCTTATTGAAAAAATTGTAAGCAGGGCTTTCAACAAAGAATATTATGTGGGAAAAGTTGTTGAAATAGAAAACTATAACGGAAAGCAACTGATTAACTATAAAGTTATTTGCCATATTGTTAAACGTCTGATAGAATTTGATTCCAAACGCGCGCCTTTCACCCTGTATGGTTTGGAATATCCAATTACATCGTTTTTCTCCCTGTACAATGATAATATCCAATTAAAAATAGGAGGAATTATCGACAGACTGGAAGAAAAAGACGGCGCTTTTTATATCATTGATTATAAAACCGGAGGTAAAACGCAGGCTTATAAAACGATAGCAGATCTGTTCATTCAAAAGGATAATCGCGCTTCGCATATTTTCCAAACATTTGTTTATGCTACCGCCCTGCTACAGAAAAAAGATTTTAATTTGCCTGTAATTCCGGCATTAGCATATATGCAGGAGGCTGGACGGGAAAATTATTCGCCGGTGATTCTTTATAACAAAGAGCCTATCTGCGATTTCCGTGAATTGTATCCTGAGTTTGAAATGCTTTTGAAGGAAAAACTGGAAGAATTGTTTAATCCGAACATACCTTTTCGGCAAACTGAATTTACAGCTGCCTGTGCCTATTGCGATTTCCGGGAAATGTGCGGACGGGCGTAGAATTTTATAATTTTTCATCCCAATGCAATTATTTTAAAAAAATATACTACCTTTGCGGGAAATTTTTCGCCAAACTATTAATGAAATTAAAGCTCAATATCTTAACTGTTGTTTTACTTGCCGTTATGCGCTTGACAGCTTACGCGCAAAGCAATTATCCCGTTTATGTTTATCCGGTTCTTACTCCGCCTTATTCATTGCGCCTTTCAGATTACTGTCAGCCAGGCAGCCAGCGACTTACCGTGATGATACAGGTCAGGGATGCTATGATTACCAACCTGCCTGTCCGACTGCACATTAAGATGGAAACCCTTGACGGGCGCGGCATTGAGAGTGTTCCAAATCCTTTCAGGGCAATGCCAATCTATCTTGGTGGCGGACAAACTCAAATGCTTTTTGGTGAAGATCTTGCACCTTATTTTGATATTGACAACCTTATTTTTAAGGGCTATACAAAAGAACAGTATCGCCGCACCGGACAGCTTCCCGAAGGTTTTTACCGCATCACGATTGAAGTTCGCCATTTCCATACGGGACGGTTAATATCCAATCAGGGGATTGTTATGGCATGGTTTGCACTTGGAAAACC